>CAIOZW010000468.1 GCA_903862855.1 uncultured Acidobacteriota bacterium | reverse complement strand
GATGAAGATGAAGTCGCGCCGCAGCTTAAGCCCGCTTTCAACCCTTTGGTGCGTAGTATCCACGGCGATGCCGTATCCTTAACTCTTTGCGTTTGGCTATGCGGATCTCAATCTTCCGGAAGGTCCCGTCATTCGCATCGTTCGCAGGTTCGTAGGCAAGCAGATATTGCTGGCGCAGATCCTGTTCAAGCTGGATAAAAGCCTCATTAAGCTCTCGGGCTCGTCGGGGAAAGACGGCGCGACCACCAGTGGCTTCGGAGAGCCGGCGTAGTGCGCCCTCGTTTACACCCCCGAAACCGGGATCCCCAATGCCAATGGAGTAGATTACAACCTCCGCACGAAGCGCCTCGTCGATGGCATCACCAATCTTCAACCGGCTGGTCGTATCCTGTCCATCAGTGAGGAGAATTACAGTCTTGCGTCCAGGCTCCTGCGCCAGCATATCGGAACAGGTGGCGATTATTGAATCCCAAAGGGAGGTGCCTCCCTGCCGCGACCGGCCATTGATCGGTGGAGTGGCCCCTCCAAAAATAGACGATGGAGGGGGCGCAACATAACTGATCTCCTCGAGGCCTCTCCGCACCCGCGACGGGTTGGACGTCAGACCCTGAACGACTGTCGCCTCCCCTTCAAATCGGATCACTGCCGCAGTGTCCTTTCCTGTCCGCAGGACCGAATCGACAAAATTACCACCCGCGTCCTTGAGCAAGGGCAGGGTATATCGTTCACTCCCACTGACATCGATCAGCAGTGCAAGGGTCAAAGGCAGGTCGAACTCTTTCCGAAAAGCGAAGATCTCCTGTCGCTGGTCGTTCTCAAGAACTTCAACCTCATCCTTCAATATGTCGCCCACATAACGGTTCTGCTTGTCCGATACACTGAAAAGGACATTGACCAGCTGGGTTCCCAATCTGATTGTTGTCTCCTCCTCCGGCTTCGGAGGGGGAGACTTTTTCGGGTCCTGGACAGGTTTTGGTTGCTGTACAGTAACAAGTTCATACTGTCGGCCGGCCACTCCAGCAACGAATAGGGCCGCTGATGCGAGGACTGTGGAGCAGACCGTCAGAACTGATGCTAGTCGCAATGTTCGAAACTTCGACATATCCCTCTCATTCCATCAGCAGCTCTTACGGTGCTGGTCTGCCATCGCTACTGTCTTGCCCCAAACGATCGGGGTGGGATGGCGGAATAACCTCGGCGGGCTCGAATCCGATATTCCTTATGATTCGGAATACGAACCTCGATCGTCCTGAACTTCCCATCAAACCGCTCGTTGATCGGTGAGTAGGAGAGAATATACTGGCTGCGTAGCTCGATTGCGATCCGGGTAAAACTGCGCTCGAGCTCGATCACTTCGGCCGTGAAGAATGCGCGCCCACCCGTATCTTCAGCGAGGCGCTTGATATCCTTGTCCTCCTGCCGGTCAACAGTGCCCGCTTGAACACCGAAGAAACCACCGGCCTTGGTGCTGATGACGAAGATCACGGTCTCTGATCGCTGGGCAATATCGATCGCGTCAGCAAGGCTCTTTTCGCTGATCGTATCTTCACCGTCACTGATGATGACAATTGCACGCCGCCGGCCAGAGAGAGAGAACATCTTCTCTTCACAGATCTGATAGACAGCGTCATAAAGCCGCGTCTCACCCTGTGCCTTGACCTTATCGATGGACCGGGTGAGCAGGTCGAGGCGGTTGGTGAAGTCCTGATGAAGCTCAACCTGAGAATCGAAAGTTGCGAACAAGGCCCGGTCACGCCGCTGCGTCAGCATTGTCTGCAGGAAGGAGACGGCTGCGTCCTTTTCAAACTTGAGTTTTGGTTTGACGCTGTTTGAGGTGTCCATGAGTACTGCAATGTCCAGCGGCAGCTCGGTCTGCGAAAGAAATGACTCTATCTTCTGTACCTCGCGGTCCTCAAGAATCTCAAAATCCTGCTGCTTGAGATCTACAACAAATCGTCCGGTCTTGTTGTCACTCACCGTGATCGGCAGACGAACATTGACCGTCAGGGTTGAGATCTGACCTGGAGTGACCTCCTGTTGGCCAGACTCCTTCACGCCCGCTGGACGCTTCTCACCTGCCGGATCCTGAACGGCAGGCTGCTCTGCCCGCACCGTTGACACCAGGGCGACTCGAGCGCTATCGCTCAACCAGCCCCGCGTCGACGCTACGGCGCCGGCGATTGAAATGGCGAATAGAACCAACATATACCGACCCAAAGGCCTTCTGAATATGGACCACTGTGGATTCATCAGTCTGATTTCTCCTCCAATCAAGTCGATCAAATGAACGGAAAGAAAATTATAGTTTGCATTCGAGTCCAACGTAAAGTCGGCCCGTGCCGACCCGACAGGATAGAGCCGCTCATCTTAGATCAGTCCTTGCTGGGTTCATGGCTCTACCCTTGTCCACAAAAACAGAAGGGCAGACCCAACCAGTTACAGACTGGTCAGATCTGCCATGGAGACCATCTCGTCCCGCCAAACGACCAGCGGTGGGTCAGTTCTGTGGTGGGGTGGCAACCGCCCCACCCGAACTTCCAGATCCACCCTGATATGATCCGATTGGCGATCCCTCACCTCTTGGCAGTGGACTCGGCGTCTTCGATTCATTGAAACGAATCGTTCCATCCTCTGTCACATTGAAGTCCTTGTAGCCGGTATTCGCCGTGGAGCGAGTTGCCTGAACGCAGTACTGATCGGCCGTCGCCTCGGTTGCAGTGTAGACATAACCGCTGACCGGCGTGCCATTCGAATAGTTGGAATCGATCAAAGCCGCTTCATTCAGCTCCTTCAGGGTCCCGAATCTTCCCTTCATCGTATTATAAAGAGACTCGTTCTGATGAATCGTTCGCAGCGAGTTGATGGCCGCTGTCTCACGGCCTGCCTTGAGGTTCTCCAGGAGTTTAGGAACGGCGACGGCCGCGAGAATTCCAATAATTGCCACGACTATCAGTAGTTCAGTCAGCGAAAAGCCGGCATCAGGTCGCGCTCTCAGTAATCGTCTTTGTTTCATATTCCAGTCAGCCTCCTTTGTAGGCAAATCCATTGCTGTAGGCAAATCCATTGCAGGGCGGAAAAGTCATAGTTTCGCGGTCACGGTCAACGGCGAACTGAATATTACACCATCCGCCGATATCGGAGAAGAGATGGTGTCAGGCCCGTCCATTTCGTGCGTAAATGAGCAGGCCAATAAGCATAAAAAGCAGCGAAATAAGTGCCCAGCCGATGGCCCAGACAAGTGCTGGAATGGACGTCATCTTCTCAAGAATCAACGCGTCGTTGTGAAGTTCACGCTCTGCCGTAGTAGCTTTCAATAGTATCAGCAGATCGAAGAATGCGTTCAAGCAGCACTGCACGGCCAGAAAATTGAGCAACAGGTGGCAGAGCCCGTTTCTGATCATCCCCGCCAGAAAGAGTATGACTGAGAGGCCCATTCCGATGATGAAGCTGAATCGGTCATCCAGAAAGCAGAAGGTGATGACGAGCATCATCATTGAATTGATGAAGAGCATCTTCTCGGCATTTCGGCCTCGCCGGCTAAGTCCGAGCAGCAGAGCCCCAAAGCCGCAGCTGGCGAGATAGCCGGCACTGGCAACCAGCAGCGTCAACCCGCCTCTGGTATAGGTCTCGCCACTGGCGTCGGCGTGAATGACGATCCGCTCAACAGAGCCACTTGTTAAAATGGCCGCCAGAGCGTGGCCCCCCTCGTGAACAAAGGTGACAAAGATCCGAAACGGATAGAGAAGTACCCAGCCAAAGGGGATGACCGAGAGAGTCGCTGAAATAGCCGAGGCCATAACGAGAAAGATGGGCGAGCGAACCTCGCCCTTTTGCGTCTTTTTTCCCATATTATAAGGATCTGAGTTGAATGGATCACCGCAACAGCTTCAGGCCGGGTTAGACGGAAGTTGCCATTATCAAGCATCGCAAAGGTTTGAACAAGATTGGATAGCTGGCTGTCTGACACCCTCTCGGCTCCAACTACTGCCGCGCCCTGACGATACCAGAGTATGAATGAATAGATTCTGATATTAATTTGTATGGGTGTGGATTATTAACGCTACGCCTGAGCTATACTTCAAAGGTATGCCCCGAATTGTCTTGCGAGATGTCTTGCGAGATGTCCTGATAGATAAACGGTGACTTGCTGACGGAGAGGAAGGCCATACGTCCGGAAGCGAGCAAACCAGGAGGGTTACATGCTTGCCACACGCTTTTCAGTCAGGGCCGGCGTCACTTACGCTCTACTCCTCTTGATAGTGATATCGATCGTCGACCGGAACGCGGTGTCGACAGGTGCGGGTCAGGACGAAACACCGATGCCGGTGGCACGGATAAGTCTGGTTGCCGGTCAGGTTGGACACCGCCACGCCGCTGATGGGGCAGATGAATGGTACGATGCCTCAATAAACCTTGTCGTCGGAGAGGGTGATCAGATCTGCACTGGCTCGGATGGGCGAGTCGAGATTCAGACCGATCAGGGAGGAGCAGTTCGTCTTGGTGGGGACTCCTTTTCAGAATTTTCCTCACTCTCCGCGCCTGGCACCCGTATTTCGCTGATGAGCGGAACCGCCACCTTCCGTCTGGGTAGCCGCAGACAGGAGACCGCAAACTCTGAAAGTGGTGCGGAGGCGAAAAACAGTGCCATCCGCCTTGAGATCAGCACTCCGGTGGTCGCAATCACAATCAGAACTGATGGAATCTTCCGGGTTAACGTCAGGGATGACGGTAAGACTGAACTGATGGTCAGAGAAGGGCAGGCTGAAGTCTATCGTCAGGACATTGGCAATATTATTGTCACTGGCGGACGAATGTTTGCCATCGACGGAGCGGATTCCCAGCTCTTTGCCGTTCTCGCCGTTCCAGACTCTGATGAGTGGGATCGCTGGAACCAGCGACGAGACGCTGAAATGGAACGCGAAGTGGCACCGGCTGCTGGTTACTCTGGTGAAAGTCTCCCCGCCACCCTTCCCGGCTTCTCAGATCTCGACCGGTACGGCCAATGGCAAAATATTGCGGAATATGGACGAGTCTGGACTCCTTCCGGGGTTGGTGGATCATGGGCCCCATACCGGCTCGGCTACTGGCGCTGGTATGCGGCCTACGGATGGACCTGGGTCTCTCACGAACCGTGGGGATGGCTACCCTATCACTATGGCCGCTGGACGTGGCATCGTGAGCGCTGGTACTGGGTTCCAATCGGTGGCACCGTGGTTCTTGGACGACCCGCACCAAGCTGGAGATGGTCACCACACCACGTCGCATTTTTTGGCTGGGGGGACAATCGATATGCCAATGGTTATCGGCAGGGGTTTAGCGACGGATACTGGACTGGTTATCGTGATGGCCGGGGCTGGATTGGCTGGTGTCCACTCGCACCCGGCGAAAGCCGCGAAGATCGGCGTCCGGCAGGGGTGACCCTCAGAAACTATGGTTCACCGGGAGGGGCTAGTCTGCTTGAAAGTCGGCGCTTCATCGAGAACAGGTTGGTTCGGATCGGAGAGAACCTGACAGCCCCACCACGCAACCGGAACGGAGAGTTGGTCGAAGTGGCAAGACCGGTTCGGGAAGAGAACCTTCGTCCTTCCCGTCAGTCAGGTTCAACCCGTCCTGTGATTCTTGAACAGCCTGATGTAAGGCGTCGAATAAGCACGGTAAGGCCACTCATCACCGGTCGCTCGGTAGTGACCCCGGCACGAACTGTGCCGACCCGCGTCGATTCAAACAGTTGGCGATCAGCTTTTGAGAGAGGCTTCCAGGTGCGCCCATCCCGGACCGCCGAACCCATTGTCAGATCACCGGCTGCCAGCGGCAGCTCAGGAACTGTGCGTCCTGAAAGAACAATTACTACATCGCCACGCCGTAACAACAGTGGGGTTGAGGATAGCCGGCAGGATCGACCGCTTCGTGTGACGGTTCCATCAGGTTCAAATTCGATAATATATGGTCGCCAGCCGGTCGCAGTTCCTCGTTCTGATGCTCCGCGTCGTGAGAGTCGGCCGCCGTCGACCACCATCGATCGTCAGGGATCAGCCCCACCGTCTCACACCGCACCCCCGCGGGCAGCCTCGCCAGTCGCCGACTCCCCTTCTCGTCCGGGGCGCACCATTGCACCGGATAGAAATCAGGATCGTCCCCCTGCCCCACGACCGCACCGCTCGGCTCCGGTGGAACATCCCGATTGAAATGTTGCCACTGTCCCGGGAACGAGGTGAGGGGCGGGCAACATTTGGGATTTCGCTAATCAGACGCTTGACAACCAACCAACCAGGCGGCTATCGTCTATTTTTTGTCTAAGCCCCCTGAATTATCTTTGAGTAAGGAGTAGAAACGTGGCAAAAGGGCGCATAAACTCACAGGAATTGAAGCGGGATCCATTGATGGATCAGTTTGTTAATGCCTTGGGCTGGTTCAAGGGCAATTCGGAGAGACTTACCAAGGTGGCGGTTGGTGCTGGAATTATCCTTGCCCTGGCTGGCATCGGCTGGCTTGTCGTCTCGCGCCGTGCAAATAACGCCAGTGAACTGCTCTCAGACGCCTTCCGCCATCACGAGGCAGTTGTCGCCAATCCGATTCCGCCAAATGTAAAAGGCTACGCTTATACCACCGAAGATGAGAAGGATCGAAAAGCTTTTGACGCCTTTCAGAAGGCTGCCAACGAGTACCCTTCCTACAATGGTGAAGTTGGGCGGCTCTATGGTGCGATCCATCAGCTCAATTTTGATCCGGAGAAAGCTGATGCCACGTTGAAGGAGCTGGCGAAGAGTGAGTCAGATGTTGGTGCGCAGGCCAAGCTTCTGGTTGGTGATCGACTTGTTGCCGCCGGGAAATTTGACGAGGCCCTCGCGGAGTATAATCGCCTTAAATCGAAACCACTCAGTATTCCAATCCAGGTGATAAATGTCGCTCTGGCGAAGCTGAATGAAGCTCAGGGCAAGAAGAATGAGGCGGTCGAACTCTACCTTAGCGTTGCCAACGATCCCCAGTGGCGAAGCACCTTCCTTGGTATCAGTGCCGCAAACAGACTGTCGGTTATCGCTCCGGAGAAGTTTGAAGCCTTGCCGGAGTTGCAGGCCGCATCGCCTTTTGCAAGTTCGGGAATTTCAATGAATCCCTGATCTGACAAGGCAGGCCGGCACGGAAACGGTAGTCAAGTCATAAAGGGAGGACTTTCGGGTCCTCCCTTTATTCTTTCGGGTTAAACTCAGCGTTTGACTGGATCTACTTTTTCACTCTCACGCTCCAGCCAGGGGATCCCACGCTCCATCCAAGCCGGTTTCTTCGCGCCCCGCAGGTGATGATCGAAGAACTCCTGAAGTCGTCGGGTGTAGTCTTTTTGATTGTGCCGCTTCCTCAGGCCGTGGTACTCACCGTTATAGTTGAACATGTAGGCTTCCTTGTTTAGCCGTCGCAGAGCAAGAAAGTACTCGATTCCCTGGTACCAGGGTACAGCGTCGTCATTATCGTTGTGCACCATCAGGATGGGTGTCTCAACGCGATGAGCCTGGAATACCGGCGAGTTTTCGATAAATCGCATCGGATATTCCCAGATGCTGCCACCGATGCGGCTCTGAGTACGTTCATATTGGAACTGCCGGGGCAGTCCGGTACCCCAGCGGATGCCACTGTAGGCGCTGGTCATATTGCCGACGACTGCCCCAGGGGCGGCAGCCTTGAACCGGCTGGTCTGAGTGACCATGTAGGCAATTTGATAGCCACCCCAACTGTGTCCCTGGATGCCGATAGCGTTCTCCGCGATGAACCCGCGATCAACAACCGACTGAACCGCCGGAAGCACACAGTTAAGAGCACTTGCTCCCGGATAACCAATCCGGTAGACGATGTCGGGCAGCAGTACGACGTAGCCGTTACTAGCATAGTATGACGGATTGATCGAAGTCCCGGGGGTCGGATTTATAAAACGGTGCAGATCATCCGAGAGCTTCTCATAGATGTAGACCATGAGCGGGTACTTACGCTGGGGATCGAAGTTGTCTGGTTTGATCAGAATGGCGCGCAGTTCAACACCATCGGTATTGCGGAAACTGACCAGTTCAGCTTTTCCCCACAGATAGTTCTCCATCTGCTTCCCGGCCAGACTGACTTTTTGGAGAGTTCTGAATCGGTCATCAGTAATGAGCAGATCAGGGAACTCATCGAAACGGGAGCCGGTCAGCATAAGAACGTTGGCATTTTTCGCGCGTACCGGAGTAGAAAATGACTTCGCCGCCATGACCAGCTTTTCGGGACGGCCCGATCCGATCCGGAGACGATAGAAGCCGGAGTCACGGTTGGTCTGATCTTCGACCCGCAGCAAAAGCGGAGCTTCAGGATCGATCCAGCGCTCATCAGGATCGAGTTTCACGTATCTGAAGGTGATCCGATCCCGACGCCCGAGACCGCCAGTCAGATTTACAATTTTTGTTCCATCCGGAGAGATCTGCCAGATGTCATACTGGTCATAGATCAGAACGTCGCGATCATCCGCCGTCCAGCCGGCGACACCATATGGGAGTGGAGTGTTTGGGGTGTCGTGGTCTTCCTGCCAGAAGTTGGCACTGATGGAAGAGGTCAAATTGGTTATCCGCCCCGTTGGAATGGAGATTGAGTTCCAGTTCCGACCATCATAGAAGATGGCATAATTGCCGAGTGGTGACCAGGTGAGCGCAAACTGGTTCTTCTCGAGCAGCTTGCGCCTTGACCCATCGGTCGTGTTGACGAGATAGACATCGGAGTAGCTGGTATCGACACCGACCAGACGCCGGTAGTTTCGGTCATCCTGACCGATCGCCCAGAGTCCGTCACCAGATGGAATAGCCGTATCCATCGATTCATCTGCCAGCGGAACAAGGCGTTGCGCGGAGATATGCCAGACGGCACGGTAGGATCTGTTCCGCTCCTGGGAGGCCCGAACCTTCTGCATTGGCTGAATAAAGTCGTCCTTCCAGTGCCAGAGGTCGGCTATCACCTTTTCGTCTGGCGTTGGGGTGGAGTTTTGAGCCTTCGGAGTTGGCACGTTGGCAAGCCCAAGAAAGAGTCTTGCTCCATCGCGTGAAAAGTTGATCGACGCCTTGTCACTGATCATCCGACCCGCCGGAAAGCCGGTCGTTGCACTCGACATCTTTTCCAATGGACGGTTCGACTGACGATCCCAGATAAAGAGGCTCCGCTGCGGGATGGCTGAATCAGCGTCAGCACTTTCCGTGGCAAAGGCGACCTGGGTCTGTTTCTCATTCCACGTTAGTTTGCTGTACTTTCCTTTTCCACTGAGGATTGGAACCGCCGGGCGCAGCTCTTCCTTCTCCCTTTTTACCAGGAAGATCCCATTGCCAGATACATCACGAGCTGATACCGCGAAGAGAATGGCCTGACCGTCCTTACTGACGCTGTACTCGGTTACATCACTGTACCTGGTCTCCTTTCCCGTGGGCAGCTCGCGGAGGATAAGATCCGAACCGGTCTCAACCTTGTCACCGCCACCAGCTGCCGGTGCATCGTCAGGCCCTCTTCCTTCAAGAAGCACCGCGATGCAACCGATGCCATCCTCCGGTACCTGGAAGCTCTTGACCCGTTCGATTCGTGACAGCCCACCGCTCTCCAGATCCAGAACTCCCAGTGCATTTCGTGGCATATCCTCCGGCTTCTTCTTATCGCGTCTGGCGTTTAGAACGTCCTGTTTGGTTGGCTCAATAGTGAACAGGAGAAACCGGCTGTCAGCGGTGAAGATGGGTCTGGTGGCACGATTAAGGCTCGCCATTGCCGCCTGCGCAGCCTCCGGATCGTCAGGCAATGGCGTTGGTTGACGCCAGCCGCGTGGCTGTCGTAGTTCCCTGCCGCTCTCAATGTGACGAACGACAACTTCGCCATCACCGTCCTGCGGGATCAGGCTGTAGGCCACGTAGCGGCCGTCACGGGAGATTTGTGACCCGGTCAGCGAGCGCCACGAATCGTAGTCACCGTGAGTGATGGCTCGTTTTACCGGCAACTTCCCTTCACTACGCGTCTGGCCTGAACCAGGAATAACCAGAGCTGGTGCCAGCAGCAGGGCCAGCAAGAGGAATATTACCGAGCCGGCAGATCTATTTTTCGTTGTTAACATTGCCTGATGCTCCTTATCATAAAACTGGGGTTGAACAATAGCCGGGAGGATAATGGAGCATAACGGTTTGATCTGGCAAGGTTTTAGTTATAATCACAGGGATGAAACTGGATCATCAGAGACAGTAAGAAGAGACAGTAAGAAGAGTCAGTAAGAAGAGTCAGTAAGAAGACAGTAAGAAGAGAAGATAGGAAGAAACAAGAAGAATAAGAAGATCATACACCCTCAGAGTGAGGGCTCGGGAGGTCGGCGGTGTTTGGAGGCGAGCGCGGTGCGGGTGAGATGGGCAGCCTGGAGAAAGATCGACAACTATGAAAGGCGAAAAGAGAGACATTGAGACTCCGGAGACAGATCCGGATGACAGAAGCAACAAGATTGCCCGTTCAATGAGGGCGATTATGTCAGCGACGAGGCCGATCTTTCTTGTGAGCTATATTCTGATTATCTGGCGCTACGGTTGGCTTCGCGGGTGGGTTGCGGCGGTGTGCCTTGTGTTGGTGATCCTCATTGCGATCGTCCCACGCCTTCATCGCCTCAGGCGACGCCGGCTGACTTTGAGAAGCAGCGCGTCTCGGCCACCGCTTGTCGAGATATCACTCCGCGATGATCTTCGAGTCGGGTTGAACAAGCTGGCTCGAACAGCCAACCTTCAGCCAGCGGTCGCTGCCTTCAATGTGCTCAACCGTGAGATACCACGCTTCGACGACGAGTCGGAAGAGCTGGCTCGGGCAGCACAGGCCAATCAGCTGATCGACCCCACCGCCAGTGGAACTCTGCTGGTTGCTGTTACCACAAAGATGCTCGGCAGATTGCTCCTGATCAGCGGGGCGACGGATGTCGATCGAAAGCTCTGGCGGTCATATGTCAACCAGACGGCCAGCCGAATAATCGGTGAGGCCATCGAGCGCCAATTTACCCTGGTTCGTTCTGACCTTGTTTCGAGACCATTAACGACGTGAGGTTTATCCGGCCTCCACAGGAACCAGAAGACTTTGCTCTAAATCGGAACAGGCAAGGTTGGGACAATGCTTGATAGAATCGCCGCGAATCAGTGGCGTTTTTCAATGTTGCCTGTTCCGATGTCGGCTGTTTCTATTTAGGATGAGGAGAGGACCATTTTAATCGTAAGCAGGATTGGTGGCGATCCTCTTTCCAGGCTTCACCAGGCGGGTCAGGAATAGTGCTTTCCTTGCAAACGATCTTCCGGATCTATCCTCGCAGCGGAACTCCACGGTAAACAACCTGCCAGCCGCGTGAAACACTGGTTGTAATCGCCTCTTCGTAATGCTGGATTGCAACATTACGCGACGGATACTCCTTGATTATGGGTTGGCCTTCACGTGGATCGAGTTTGACGACGGCGTTCACAGGCTCCACCTCGTCATCAGTATCGATCATCTTCACATCCAGCAGGCCAAGGAATGAGAACATGCTGTTCTTGGTCATTATAGTCAGATGGGTTGAAGCTTGTCCGCTCACATTGATCTCCTTCAATTCCGTTTCTACAACAGTGGTCTGAAAAAGTCGACCCTTAACCACCGGTTCACCTGGCAGCAGATCGGCTCAACAGGTATCCCGCTAGCAGCAGCGTACTAACCAATGAAGTGGCCAGCTTGAAGATGGGATGAATGAGAAGAGGGGAGATGAAGGCTTCTATCAGCCCGGCGGCAAGAAAGATCGGAAGACAACCAGCCAGAAGCCTGATTGCAGGCTGTCCTTGCTCGATCAGAGCGTCACGCCTGGTACGCTCGCCCGGAAAGAGCAGGGCGAGGCCAATCATCATCCCGGCTCCACATGCAATGAAGATTGCGGCAAACTCGAGTACCAAATGGCCGACCATAAATGACCACAACTGGCCAGTCATTCCGTGTTTGATTATCAGAGCGTTGATCGAACCAAACATAAGAGCCGTTGGCAGTAGTACCATTACGGTCCCGACTACTGGAAAGATGCTCATCGAAAAGGCTTTCAGACCAATTCCGGCGTTATTGAAGATGATCTCAGCCGCGCCGGAAGGGGCTTCCTGATTGAGCCTCTCCCACCATGGCTGTCGCGATCGGATCTGTTGAACCAGTTGCGGACTGATATGAAACAGATCAGCATAGTCATTGTTTCGGGCAGTAGCGATGAACGAGAAGATTGAAAAGGCCAGAAAAACTCCCATCACCGAGAGGTGATAACGATAGGTTCGTCGAACCAGAGCTGGGAATTCGACCCGAAAAAACTTACGCAGACCTTCAAACCCGCTGGATTGGGGGCGGTAGATGAGTCCGTGGGCGCGTATCAACAGCAGATTAAGGTACTCGACCAGTTGCTGGTCGCGGGATTCGACTCGAGCCACCGCAAGGTCAGACGCCGTACGTCGATAGATTCGCGAGAGTTCGCGCAGTTCAAAGCGCAAAAACCGACGAAGGCCACCCGCTGTAGAGGCCTGGTTAATTAGTTGTTCCAGTTGCTTCCAGTCAGCAATCCGCCGCTCAATCGATCGATCGTTCATAGATAGTTCTGATAAAGGAAGTGTTTATACCCGACACTCAGACTGTGCAAGACTGAGGGTGGGAGGGTGTTAACCACGAGCAGACTCATCATACCGTGGGAGAGACCAATAGCATAGATGTTGGGTGCGCGCTGGTAAACAACCGACCAGAGCAGACCACCAACGAAAGTCAAAAAGGTCAGGGATGGGTTTGGAACGTGGACGATTGAAAAGCAGGCCGCGGTCATGAGGGTGCTCAACGGTGAGTGCGCAGCTGGAAACCTGCGGCAGATACCTGCTGTCGTGACGATTATGCGGCGGTGAATGAACCCCTGCAGAAGATATTGCTGGGCAATGCCTGAGAGCAGGAGGGCGGGAAGGCTGGATAGAAGACCGAAATGCGCTGAGATGGTTCCACTGATCCATCCGGTAAAGATCAGCAGGGCTGCGCCAATCATCATTGGCAGGCTCAGCAGTCTGACCGCCTCCCAGAAATATCGAAAGGTCAGACCAATCTGCGCCAGAGATTCACGTCTGACCCAGTGCGAGGTCGTTGTCAGGATCAGCGCGAGAAAGAGAGGAGCTGACATCAGCCAGCGGTTTCGTGGCAGTAATGGAGCAATCCCCCAAGTGACGATCAAGACCGATGAGAGGACGGAGATGGCCTCGAGACCGCTGACCAGCGCCAGTGAGGGGCGCGAAGTTTTCTGCTCGGTCATCATTAATCCCCACCCTCAAGTATTACAAAGGCGACAGCTTGCTCGTTGGCGTGCGAGAGTGAGACGTGCGAGCGACGAACATCAAGCCGGATTGCCAGTTCAAGGGCTGCACCGTGAAACTGGAGCTGTGGCGCCCCACCGGTTGATGATATTATCTCAATGTCTTTCCAGGCAATGCCCAGGATCGAGGTGACCGCACCGAAGGCCTTACGGGCGGCCTCCTTCGCCGCGAAGCGAGCGGCGTACTTTTCACCAGAGCGAAGGTGTCGTTCGCTGTATAAGATCTCACCCGGGGTGAAGATCCGATCACGAAAACGATCGCCGAGAAGCTCCAGCGATCTCTCAATCCGGTGGATGTCAACAATGTCAGTGCCGATTCCGATAATCATGCGTTCTTGTTAGCGATATGGATCACTTTATCTTTCGTCAGTCAGCTGATCTCGAACTGCTCGTCTGCAAGCCGATGGAGGCGCAGGGCTTCATCAATGCATTTACTACTCGTTACGGTGGCGTCAGTCCCCTCCCGGCGGCAGCTCTCAACCTGGGAAATTACAGTCAGGATGACTACGCGAATATTACCGAGAATCGTCGACGTCTTAAAGAAGCCCTTGGGCTGCCGGATTGGCCACTTCTGACCCTCAGGCAGATACACTCTGCCGATGTTCATTCCATTTTCACGATCGATGGTGCGGCTCCGTTTCTTGATCGGAACCCACCGCCCGGAGATGCGATTGTAAGCTGTCTGACGAGAGTCCTGCTTGCCATTCAGACGGCCGATTGCCTGCCAATTCTGATCGCCGATCGTCGCACCGGGGTGACAGCTGCCATTCACGCCGGTTGGCGGGGAACGGTCGCCGGAATCGTCACACGAATTGTCGGCCTGATGCAACAGCGTCTTGGCGTCTCTCCGGCTGATCTGATCGTGGCGCAGGGGCCTGCCATCGGCCCATGTTGCTTTGAAGTTGGTCCGGAGGTGATCGCGAGATTCCGCGAACTCCACGATCAGGTCGATTGCCTGCTCAGTGGGCACCAGGTTGACGGTCGAGCCAACCTTGATCTTCCGCTCGCCAATCGTCTTCAATTTCGGCAGCTTGGAGTCGATGATTCATCAATCTACGATTGTAATCTATGCACCGTCTGTCAGAATGATAAATTCTTCAGCTATCGACTTGAGAAAGGTGCCGAAAGACCCGTCGGTCGCTTGATGGGGTTGATTGGGAGGAACCAATTTGATGAGTAACAGATATCTGCGGTTTTTGATCTTGATTATGCTGCTCGCTGCCACTGGTTCAGTCAGTCTGGCCCAGGACGAGACACCTCGAAAGGATTCTGAGGTCAAGACTGACCTCCCGGAGACCGACTCGGAAGAGGTTCTGCGCGCACTGATCAGGAACTCGGGTGGAAGCGAGGAGATGATTGTCAGGAGCCTCGAAGAGTACCTCGTCAAATATCCCCGCAGCACGCGCCGGTTGGAGATAGAGGAACAGATCTACCAACTGGCGGTCAAGACACGTGATCGGGATCGCACGATCAGCTATGGCGAGAAAATTGCAGCAACACCGACCGCAGAGACGGGGAGGATCGACCTCCTGACCACTCTGGTCTCAACCCTCCGAGCACGGCGCGCAACTGGCGATATCACACGCGCTCTTCAATATGCCGAACAGCTTGTCGTCGAGTTTGAGCAACTGGTAGCCGGAAGTCAAAAACCTGGACGACTGAGCCGACTTCAATGGCAGGAGCAGAAGGATCAGGGGCTTGCCTCCGTCTATCTTGTTCGTGGGCGCGTCCTGGCTGAACTTGACCAGCTCGACCGGGCCGGTTCCGATCTGCGACGAAGCTATGATCTCTACCCGCTGGCCGGTGCCGCTCTCTCCCTCTCTGAGATCAACGAGAAGAAGCAGCGCCTTGATGAGGCACTCAAGTACTCGGTTCTGGCATTTGTTCTGGCCAACTCCGGAGAGGAACAGATCGATCTGACGGCTGTCCGTCGACGGATGGGCACACTCTACACCGCCAAATATAAGAATGAAAAAGGGCTTGGTGACCTGCTTCTCGAAGCCTGGGACAGGCATACCAGGGAGCGTGATGAAAAGTTGGCTCGCTTTGATCAGCCAACCCTCAATGCGGGTGTGACCGATCCGCTGCTCTTTAAGCTGACGCGCACCAATGGCTCGGCACTCGATCTGACTTCAATGCGGGGTAAAGTTCTTGTGCTCAACTTCTGGGCAACCTGGTGTGGGCCTTGCCGAACCGAGCTGCCGCTTTTTCAGAAGACGGTCGAGAAGTACAGAAATGATCCAGGAGTAGCCTTTCTGGCAATCAGCACTGATGAAGACCGTGACCTGGTTCAGCCTTATCTCAAGCAGAACAACTACCAGCTCCCGGTTGTCTTCGCCGACAGAATCGACGACCATTTCAATATCAGTTCAATCCCAACAACAATCATTCTCAATCCAGCGGGACAGGTCGCATTCAGAATGCGCGGCTTCAATCCCAATGACGATTTTGTGGCGCGACTGAGTGAAAAGATAGAGGCAGCACGGCAGTAGATGGTGATGAGGTCTTAACGTGGAACGACCGGCCGGAAGCGTCCATTCTCATCGTAGAGTCGCTGGTATTGCCGCGAGTTTCGATAGATACCCTGAACATAGAGACGGGTTTCACTGATCGGAATGCTCTCGACCCACTCTTCGACCTCATCCGACGGGAACTCCTTCAACCAGCGACTGACCCTGGTTGGACCTCCATTGTAGGCGGCAGCGACGTACTCGAATCGATCGAAGCGATCGAGAAGCTCTCTCACGTAGGCCGTTCCGAGACGGATATTGATTGCCGGGTTGAATAAGTCGGCGTGCGAGATTCGGCCACCGCCTACGCTGTTCTTTTTGGCGACAGCGACTCCGGTCGAGGGCAGAAGTTGCATTAATCCAAGCGCGTTGGCACGGCTCCGAGCCCGCGGGTTGAAGACCGTCTCCTGGCGGATGATACCGGCAATAAGGTAGGGGTCGATTGTTTGACGCTGCGCCTCCTGACGGATCTCTGTCCACCATTTAAGCGGATAGAAGATCTCCCACTCTTCCCGCCGCATCTCCTCTGGGTGAGCCTGGCCATAGTCCGGATAGGCTCGTTTAAGGGCATTGATGGCGCCAACCGGGTCACCATTGCTGCGCAGGATCTGTGCGATACGCAGGTTAACAAGCGGAGAATCGGGGGCGTTGATCCGAGCCGCTTCAAGCTCATTCATTGCTGCCTGGTAGAGCCCGAGTCGGGTCAGTTGTTCAGCCTTTGCCACTCGCTCGTGATCAGCCTCGCGGAGAGATTCACGTGTCGATCTTATCCCTTGCAGCCCGACTATTGCCTGGCGGAGAGTCGCATCAGAGCTGATTGGCTGACCTTCAACTCGTTGCGTTGCCAGTCGCGCGATCCGCTTCTCGGAGTTGACTCCATACCAGCCGGCACCGTAGCGTCTCAGCAGCCCACGATAAAGGGTCAGGGCCCGCGCCCGATTACCACTTCGCTCGTGGTTGACTGCCGCCCAGAAACCTGCTCGTCCACGATTCTCGGTCCTTTCACCGTAGCGGGCAATATGCTCGGTCAGCATCCTTGCCGCCCGGGCATGGTCACGAGCGACGTGAGCTCTCCATCCAAGCCAGAAGTGGGCTTCATCAGCACGCTCTGAGTTTGGAAACCTTGTCACAATTTCGGTGAACCGTTGCTCGGTGAGATCAGTTCTGTCGCGCTTCTCGTAAAATCGGCCAAGGCTGTAGAGAAGATCGGCAACCCGGTCGTTCTCCGGCGAGAGTCGGCGAAGTTCGCCGAGGGTTTCAATCGCGCCCTCTGCGTTATCGAGCGACAACTGTGACATCGCAAGGTAGTAGTGGGCTTCGTTCGAAATGGACGGAACTCGGGAACGGATTCGCTGCAACACGCTGACCGCGTCACCAAATGAATTTCCCTTGAAATAGGAGATTCCAGCGCGCAGCCTGACCTCATCCGTTGTCTGTTCGCTCTGGACCTGCTCAAACTTACGATAGGCACCGGCCGCGACCAGCCAGAGGCGATTCTCGTAGAGAATGTCTGCGCGACGCCTCCATTGGGACGGTTCGCCGCCAATCTGGCTCAGGCCAAGCTCGCCCATCATCTCATCGACCGACTCGGCCTCGGCGCTCTGCGGTGCTTCAAAATAGAGTTCCCTCAATCGACGCTGCGCTTCGTTCCGACGATTGAGCTTCAACAACGCTTCGATGGAGAGCTTGAGAGCGGAGCCGTCTCGCTTTTCAACCAGGCCGGCCAGGTCCTCGAGTGTCTGCTGATAGCGTCCGCGACGAAAGGCGATACCTGCCGCCTGCAGATTCGCTGAACGGCTAAGAATTGAGGTGGGATGACGCCGGGCCAGTTGCCGAAAAACCTGCTCAGCCTCTTCCGATCGATCTCCGTCAACCAGGTTCTGCGCCCGTTGTTGGAGAGCGTAATCGGCCAAACCGGCCTGGGTCAGTACCGATTCGCTGACTTCTGCCGTCCGCTGCCCTGAAACGTCCCTGCCAGACCCGGTGATCATAACGAGCAGCGCGACCAGGAGCAGGGCGGCGATGGCTGACCTGGGATCAAAATAGCGCTTCATCTTCATGAAGTTATCCTTATGAGGTCATCCTTAGATGGCGAAGTCATCCTTAAATGCTCAGGTGAACTATCGAAGCTGAGGACCCGGACAGTCGACTCCAAGCTTCTCCTTATCACCATCGGCAAGCGTCTGAACCAGTTCGTCATAGAAGTAGTCAAAACGGGCTGCAACCGCTGGTGAGACCCTCTTCTCATAGACCTTGCGGCTACGATTGATCTCTTCAGCGAGGCGTGCATAGAGATCGTAGTTCCTCCGCCCTTCGCCAACCTTGACTCCATTGTAGAGCTTAATCTCAGAGACGAGGAGCCGCGCGAACCGGCGTGCGTCGTTATGGGCTCGCTGTTCAGACTCGGTCGATTGGGGTGTCGCCAACGGCGGAGGGGCTGGATCGGACGACGGCCGATCAGCCACTTCGAAGCCGGGGACGGGTTTGGTCACTCGCTCGGGTGGCGAGAGCTCGTCGATTTGAGTCGACCGTTTTGCGGTCACCCAGTCCAGATCAGATGTTGGTTGTGGGGTGTCGAGAGACTGGTCAACAGCCGCAGGATCGGTGAGACGAAACTGCTCGTAGTTACGGCGACCGGGATGAATCTGCTCATTTGGCTCCGGTTCCTTCCCGATCGATGTCTCTTCCGCCGTTGTGAATGGCGGTGGCGAGGGCAGGTTCCCGGAAGGTTCGGTGTCGACTGTCGTCTCTGGCACCTCAACTGAGAACGAGTGCAGCTCCCGGGTCTCCTCCCCGGGAGGCCTTCCGACGGGACGCTCGCCGGGAGAGCCTGTCGACAGACCGGAAACTCCTGCAACCGGTGGCGTGGCAGGCGAGGGCTGTTCGTTCACCGGGGCAGGTGGTACCGACCTCGGCAATGGCGTTGTTCCCCGGACATTGGGATTTACCGCAACGGCCGGTGCTGGCTCACCCCGCCGCGTTGGGAGAAGCTCAATCGCCATGGCAGCGACACGCATAATGATCTCAAGTGCGGTCGAATCGATCTCGTCGCCTGACCCGGTTCCCGCATCGGCGTAGAGTACGGCGGCGGAACGTCCTCTCACCACCAGTGGAATGGCCAGCGCCGCCGAGCTTGATGGTTCAGCAAAGCGACCAAGCACTCTCCCTGACTCTTCTCCGCGCTCTGTGTTAAAACTGAGAAGTGCGCGCCCAATCAGGCTGCTGTCATCGACTGGAATCGAGAGTGTTTTGACCAACTCATCGTCGAGTCCGTTTGTGAATCCACCCGCTTTCCAGCCGTTGGCAATACCCGCCCGTACAACAAAGAAAAGCACCCGGGGCGCAAAGCCTCCAGCGTGTTGCATCAGCACCGCAAGCGTGTCCACCTGCGTCCGTGGCACGTTGATCTCGTCGATCGCACGCTTCAAATTAAGGCTGCGGTCGTTCGCGAGTGGCCGCAGATCCTTCTCTGAGGGCTTGGTTGTCCTGATAACGAGTTCGAGCGCCTCCCGGCCTGCCCGCAGTTGTGTCTCCAGCTCGTCAATCTGTCGCGCCGACTCACGACGAATCTCGTCGCGGGTCTCTTCAAGTCGCCTCCCCAGCTCGACGGCCCATTCCTCACGCGCTGCTTCCATCTGCTGATGGTAATGCTCGCTTGTCTTCCTCGAACTCTCAAGGAAGAACGTCCTTGCCGAGGTGACGACTTTGTCGAGATCAGCTTCGAGTTGGGACTCTCCTGTGAATTGGCTCAAAACGCTGGCCATCCCCTGGATCGACTCCTGCAGGTTCTCAAGCCCGCTTCGGACTGGCGAAAGGGCTTCTTTGAACAGTCTTAACGATCCATCACGCAGTTCCTGCTCCCAGGGCTCTCGAATCATCAGTTCATCAACGGGCAAAGCCACCGGCTGGCTCGTACCGGATGGCTCCTCTTCCAGGTTCAAAACATTATCTTCAGACACGGACTCCCTCCGATCTTTATAGCGCCTCGGCGCCAGCGGCCTTGCTCTGGCTGGCTATCCAACCGACCGTCACTCCGACCATCACTTGTATCAAACGGGCTCCAGCGGGGTTAATCTGCTGTCGGCCGGGCGACACGATCCGGATCTGGCAGACCTGCTCACTTGCCGATCCGGCTGGCAGCGCAGGAATAGACCAAACGTGGCAGTTAGCAACAGTTGATGCTGCCAATGGCGCTGCCAAAAGCAGATTTTTCATTATCATTCGTTGACCTTGTCTTGTCAATTTTTGTTTCCTTACCGCCATAAATCGACTGATCGAGAACGATCCTGGAGCAGAAATTGCCGGCGAACTGTACTCGACAGAATGGAGAAAGCAGGATCGGGCTGGAGTGAAACCTTAGCCAATCTCCGATAGTGTCGACCTTGAACCTGCGAACCTATCCACCCTGGCTGGACAGATAAAGAAGGTGATAGTTCTTTAGAAAGATTAATATTTATTACCAGTGGAATTAATCGACCTAATTGTTCCAGGATCGAGTTTACGCTTGATTTCAATTACGGACTACCTATAATTGCGACGTGCTCCCCGGCAGTGTCATGCCCTCGTATCTGTATTTGATCGTCACGTTTTTAGTGACCTGGTCTTGGCTGCCCCCAGGATATATGCCCTGCTTGAGCTTCAGTTCAGGCGTCAGTCCAGTGTTGATCTGACGTTGATTAAAGTTGATTAAAAAAGATCGGATCATAAAAGATCAGAGGTCTTTTATGTCTTTTAAAAAAGATCAGACTTTCTTCAGGAAGAGTAAGAACTGAGCGTCAAAATCAGATGGCAGTCACCGGATAAGATTTTAATACACAAGAAATACAGGTATCAGGGAACAAAGACAAACTGTACCAGTATCCCCCCGACAAGATATCCCCGAAAAGCAGTCTCTCTGCCTCATGTTTGACTGCTGCTTTTTGATTGGTTTCCGCCCCGAATACACGCCCCGTGTATGACAATACGCAGCAACCCGCGCTGAGATATCAGAAGCCCGGGTAAG
>CAIOZW010000467.1 GCA_903862855.1 uncultured Acidobacteriota bacterium | reverse complement strand
GAGGCCAATGTGCCGGGTGAACGCCGTTTCCAGCTCAACGCGGCCAGCGCTGCGCCGGGAAGCATCGTCTCAGTTCCGTTGACTTTTATGGCTCAGGGGAATGAGAGCCAGTCGACGTTCAGTGTAGCCTTTGATGTCACACAGATGGGGTCACCGGAGTTTGTGGCCGGAAGTCTACTCAACAGTGCGCAGGTACGGGTCGACAAAACTGAAGCAGATGAGGGTCGGCTCGGTGTGGAGATCAGGTTGCCGGATGGTCAGGCCTTCACCTCCGGGCTGGTCGAGCTGGGGAGGATTGATCTGCGACTGGCGAGTGGAAATCAGGTAAGAAGCAGCCGAATCGAATTTACAGACCGGCCACGGGCAAGAGGCCTGGTCGATCGAAACAATCAGGTGCTGGTTGGAAGTTATGCCGGGGCGACGATCGTCACCGTTCCCGGCTTTGAAGCTGACCTTGTACCGCGACCAAATGGAAGTGGTGATGGCAAGGTAACCATTGCCGACTGGACGCAGACAGGTCGCTTTGTGGCGAGTCTCGATGCCGTGACCGATGGGAGTGAATTTCAGCGGGCAGATGGTGCCCCAAGAACAACCCTCGGTGATGGTCGTTTGACCATTGCCGATTGGGTCATGGCGGGGAGATATGCTGCCGGACTTGATCAGCCCGTGGCGGCTGGCGGTCCTTCGATTCCACTGCCAGCGGCGACGAGTGCCGGAGCAGCAGTCAAGATCTATAACGAGTCTGGAGCGGATGGTAATCTCTGGCAGACTGTGTCATCAGAGCAGACTGGAAGAGCAATCAGAGTTCGTCCGGATCTGTTCTCACGCGGTCGTGATAATGAGCTGGTTGTCGAGCTGGTCTCGCAGGGTAATGAGAACGCCATCGGATTCAGTATTGTCTATGATACGACCCAGTTGAGCTTCGTGCGTGCAACACTTGGCGCTGATGGTGCTGGCGCAACTCTCAACATCAACACCAGCCAGCAGGCAAGTGGCCGGATTGGAATAGGACTGGCGCTTCCGACCAACCAGACTTTCCAGGCCGGAGTCCGCCAGGTTGTGAGGATGGTCTTCACCGTGCCACAGGCCAGTGCATTCAATGCTACCACCGTCAGCTTTGGAGATCTGCCAGTTAGCCGTGAGGTGGTCGACTCACTTGCCAACATCGTCACAAGCGGTTACCAGGCTGGCGAGATCAGGTTTGATCCCCCGGTTGAACTGATTCCAGCGATCACGAAGCTCAATCCATCGACGATCACTGCCGGTGGTGCTGGTACAAGTGTCGAAGTCAGCGGAACAAATTTTATTGATGGTGCAGTGGTAACCATCGCCGGCGTGGATCGTCAAACGACCTTGATCTCGACGACTCTCCTGCGCGTTGCGGTGGCGTCAGAAGATGTGATCGAATCTGGCACGCTTGAAGTCCAGGTTCGCAATCCAGCTCCTGGGAATGGGCTTTCAAATAAATTGACGCTCGAAGTGATCAATCCGGTTCCGGTAATTGAATCGACCTCGCCGGATGTGGTCGGAGTTGGGGGGCTCTCGTTCACTCTGACCGTCATTGGACGGAATTTTGTGCCAGGATCAGAGATCGAGTTCAACGGAAGTCGACGCCCGACCAACCGGATCAGCAATGTCAGGTTGACAACACAGATCAGTAGCGCCGATATCGCATCGCTTGCCAACATTGGGATTCGGGTCATCAACCCACAGCCGGGAGG
>CAIOZW010000466.1 GCA_903862855.1 uncultured Acidobacteriota bacterium | reverse complement strand
TCCCAACCATCTGGTGGGCCGATTGGCTGGCAATTTGCCTGAAGAGGTTCACCACCCGACCCTCACCAAACTCGACTTCGTCCGGACTCTGCGCTTCGGTCACGCCATCCGAGAAGAGTGCCAGCACATCGCCGGGGTCGAGTTGCAGACTCTCTTCAGCGTAGGGAAGATCCGGGATAAGCCCAAGCGGAGTTCCGGTCCCTTTCAGCCAGATCGCCTCACCATCGGCGCGAAGATGCAGGCAGTCGGTATGCCCGGCGTTGACGTATCTGACCCGGCCCGTCAACGGATCAAGATCGATCAGGATGGCCGTGACATACTTATTGGAGGGTGTCGTCGCATAGAGCAGCCCGTTTATCCTGGATGCCAGCGCCGGGAGCGAGTCCATTCCCCCGAGCAGTGCCCGCAGGGTCGCTTGCATGTTGCTCATGAGCAGCGACGCCGGGAGCCCTTTGCCGGCGACATCGGCCACGCAGATCAGATAGCCCTCAGACCCATCAGGCCGCCCAAGCGGCAAGATGTCGTAATAGTCGCCACCACAGTGGCGCGCCGGTCGATTCCGGGCCGCGAGATCATACCCGCTCAACTCAGGAAGCCGGGCTGGAAAGAGAGTCTCCTGGATCGTCGCCGCCAGTGCCAGCTCCTGCTCGACCTTGCGCCGCTCGAGCGCCTCTTTGAAATACCAGGAGTTTTCGAAAGCGACGGCCGCCTGCGCAACCAGTCCCGTTCCAAAATCGAGATCTGCTTCACTGAACGAATGGCTCCCCGGCCGCGGGCCGAGGATGACCAGACCGCCCGTCGTCTCATCACCTGCCTCGATCCGGAAGATCACCTCAGCCTGCTCTGTCCGCAGTCGCTCCTTCAACTCAGACTCGGGCAGGTCGCCAATCCTCACCGCTACCGGCAGTTCGGGGAGCAGATTCTCGTATGACTGGTAATCGACCAGCCCACCCAGATCCATCCCCCTCGCACGCAAGACCACCGGGTGGCCATACTTCCAGGCGATCAGACCATAACGCCGAAGCGCCCATCGTCCAGCCAGTGTCAACACCAGCAATTGTGCAACCTCGTCCGGCTCGAGCGTCGCGGTCAAACCCCTGACCAGATCAAGCAAGGCCCGCAGCTCCTGGACTCTCTGGTCGAGAGCCTGGTTGAGCTGCTGAACTTTCGTATGAGACCTCGCATTGATGATTCCGCTGGCGGCAATCCCCAGCAGACCCTGCAGAAAGTCGCGCTCGCCCTCCGTCAGCTCACGACCTGCCGCGAGGTGGAGCCCCAGCAATCCAACCGGTAACTCCCCACCCTCGGTCCGCCCGATCGGGATAATTGTCTCGATCCCCTCACGGAATGCCTCATCCTCCCGGTACTCATCACCATCCCTCAGCCCTGTGGCGCCGCGAACCAGCGACAATCGCATCGTCTTCTCATCCGCAATGGCAATCAGACCCCGTGTAACTCTCAGTCTGCCCATCACCGACCGCAGCAGATGGCGCAACAGCTCATCCTCATCGAGGGATGAATGGAGCAGCTCTGCCGACTCAAGAAGTGTCGCATAGGTCTCCTGCTGCTCCTGCTCAATACGTTTCTGCGAACTCATACAGAT
>CAIOZW010000465.1 GCA_903862855.1 uncultured Acidobacteriota bacterium | reverse complement strand
GGGCTGGGACTGCTCAACCCGGCCTGGGCTCTCGCACCACCGGCCGAGGATTGGAGCAAGGTTGCCGACAAGGAGTGGGAAGCACGGGGCATGGAGGTCTATGCGGCGATGGTCGATCGCATGGACCAGGGCATCGGTCGCCTCGTCGCGACGCTGAAAGCGCAGGGGCAGCTCGAGAATACGCTCATCTTCTATCTGCAGGACAATGGCGGCTGCGCCGAGCAGAACGGGCGTACCAATACGCCGCGCAATCCGTACAGCACGCGTGCGGCCAACACTCCCTATGCGCCAATGGAGGCCGACGCCCAGCAGTATGGCTCGACCCCGCAGCAGACACGCGATGGGCGGGCCGTGCTTATGGGACAGGGAGTCATGCCGGGCCCTGCCGATACCTACATCGCCTACGGACGTGGCTGGGCCAATGTCTCGAACACACCATTTCGTGAGTACAAGCACTGGGTGCACGAGGGAGGCATTGCCACCCCCCTTATTGCCCACTGGCCGCGCGGCATCGCCCGTGGGCGGCGCGGCAAGCTCGAGAATGCGCCAGGCCACCTGATCGATCTCATGAGCACGGCGATCGATGTCAGCGGGGCACGCTATCCAAGGGAGTTTGCCGGCGAGACCATCCAGCCGATGGAGGGCGTCAGTCTGCGTCCGGCCTTTGCCGGCCGCGACCTCGGGCGTTCACAACCACTCTTCTGGGAGCACGAGGGCAACCGTGCCGTCCGGGAAGGGAAGTGGAAGCTGGTCGCAAAGGAGAACCAGCCCTGGGAACTCTACGACATGGAGGCCGACCGGACCGAGATGAATGACCTCGCCGCTCGTCAGCCAACCCGTGTCCGCGAGCTCGAAGCGAAGTGGCAGACCTGGGCCGCGCGGGCACGAGTCTTGCCGGTCGGGCAATGGCGTGCCGCCATTCGCTGATCACCTCACCTTGTCTGTCCGGTGAGACGCTTCTCCCCGGATCATTCTCTCTCATCACGGGCCGGCACGCGCCTCTCCCCGCATCACAAGTTGATTACCAATAGATTGTTTAAAGGCTCAAGGTAGGAGGTGAGACATCCATGTCCGGAATATTTCGTCACGCAGCATTTGGGTTATTGATGTTCATGGTAGTTGGGGTGGGAACCGAGCGAGTCGAAGCGGCAACCACGATGCAGATGAACCTTCCACCATCCGCGCAAGCCCTGCTCGATCGGGCACGGCAGGCCAATCCGACGCGCTACCAGTTTGCCATCGATCGTGGGGCGAGTATCACGGCTACACCTGACGGACGCAGCTTCCTGTTAAGCTGGTTTCCGACGACACGCAAGAATGGCCGGACGATGATCGTGACGCTCCACGGAAGCAGCAGTTGGGCATTTGATGAGTTCCAGCTCTGGTATGACGTGGCCCAGCGCCACGGCCACGGGATCATCGCTCTGCAGTGGTGGCTGGCCAACGATGCCGCGCCTAACGATTACTACGCCCCCGACGCGGTCTACCAGCAACTTACACCGGCACTCCTCGCCGCTGGCATTGCCCCCGGGCGGGCGATGCTCCACGGATTCAGCCGTGGCAGTGCCAACCTCTACTATGTGCGGATGTTCGACCTGATCGCGAAGAATAACCTCTTCGCGCTGACCCTCGCCAATGCCGGGGGCGCTTCGACCGACTATCCGTTCTACCAGCAGGTGACGGCTGGGCAGTATGGGGTACGTCCTTTTACCGGAGCACGGTTTGCGACCTTCTGTGGCGGACTCGATCCGAATCCGGATCGCGATGGATGTGCGGCGATGCGGCGCACGGCCGACTTCATCAAGCTCCAGGGCGGAACGGTCGATCTGGCGATCGAGGATCAGTCTGTTGGTCACGGTGGCCTTCAGCAGACGGCTGCTCACATGGAATCGGTCGTTACTGCCTTCGATGCGCTGCTCACGTCGGCCAATACTGCCTGGACGGTCACACCCGATGCCAGCTTTCTGATTGCTAATGCCAGTATCCCGAACGTCGGTCTGGTCAAGGGCGAGGTCTGGCTCACCGTTGGCGGCACGGGCGGTATCAGACTCTATCGCTCGGCGACCGGCGATAACAGCACCAGCTCATCGACCATCAATGGTCTCGGCAGTGCCCTCACTGGCTCCGGCTATTCGCCAACCGAGACGGTGCCGCGCGAGACCAGCACTGGCCAGCGGGCCCTCTACGTGCTGGGACTCGCGCCGCCTGGGACGTCCGCTGCAGTTGTCTTCCGGTTACTCGAGAACGCCAGCGGTCAGTTCACCCGTGACCCGAGCGGCAACGTCTATGCGGGCCAGGGACAATTTATCGGTGTCCCGGATGTCTATGCGACCAATGATGGCCGGCTGCGCCTCATCCACGTCGACAAGGGGGCGACGCGCGCCAACTCACGGACGGCTGTCTCGAGCGATGGCGGCCGGAGTTTTCAGGCCGAATACGACAATCCGTTCAATGATCGCAACGTCACGACGCCCAGTGCCGGCAATACCAGCGTCGATCCGGCAGTGGTCAAACTCGCCGGTGGCGGCTACCTCGCCGTAGTCATGCGGCTCAAGAAGCTCTATCTCTATGTCAGCGCTGACGGCCGCATCTTTCTTCCGCTCAACAATGGCGCGGCGATCGATGCGACCAACTTCCGGGCCGGGGCGACCGGCTTCTTCGATCCGACCCTCGTCCAGCTCGCCGATGGGCGGGTCTTTATGTATGTCACCCTCGAACAGAGTGGACAACCGGAGGCTGTCGGCCGGGCTGAACTCAAGCCGACCGGAATCCTCGTCACGACCTCATCGGCCAGCTTCCTCGATTACGGGGTCGCCCCAGAGTCGATCTCGACCGCCTTTGGTGCGAGGATGGCCGCGGGAACGACCGTGGCGACGACGCTGCCACTGCCGGTAACCCTTGGCGGTGTTAGCGTCAGGGTTCGCGATAGCGCCGGAACTGAGCGGGTCGCGCCGCTCTTCTACACCTCACCAGGCCAGATCAACTACCAGATACCCGCCGGCACTGCGAGCGGTGAGGCCCGGGTCAGTATTGTCGGCAGCAGCTCGCCGGTCGAAGGGGCTCTCCTTATCCAGCCCGTCAGGCCTGGCATCTTTACTGCCAATGCCGATGGTGCTGGAGTTCCGGCAGGGAGCGCTCTCCGTTACCGGAATGGTAATCTGGTCGAGACACTCCCCCTCTTTGCCGCTGACAACGCCACCGGTCGCTTTGTCCCGGCCCCGATCAATCTCGGAGAGGCCGGCGACGCGACCTACCTGGTACTCTATGGGACAGGCTGGCGCAACCATACCTCGCTCTCGACCGTGCGGGCAGTCATCGGAGGACTCGAAGCGCCGGTCGTCTATGCCGGAGCGCAGG
>CAIOZW010000464.1 GCA_903862855.1 uncultured Acidobacteriota bacterium | reverse complement strand
CTTCTCGGTAATCTTCCGCGCCCATTTCGGTGGCGTAAATGGCATGGGGCGCCCGTAATCACGGGAGGTGAAGAGGATACTGCACCCCTGGGTCTTGTTGTCGGCCGTCTCTGGCGCGAGTGACTCACCGTGCTCTGCCCGGGATTCGTGGCCAACCCGGTACTCGGCGCCCGCTTCCAGCCCAAGGCGACTGTCACCCGTGCAGTCACAGAACTGCTGCGCCTTGATGCGGTAGATATGCTCGCTCCGATCACAGCGTGCCAACACTCGCTGGATCATTCCCTCCTTCACTTCGGCCGAATAGAGTGTCGTCTCGAGCAGCAGCGTGATGTTCGGCTCACTCACCAACTTGTCATAGAGCAGCAGATCCCAGAGCTCCCAGCAGCGTTGCGGGTTGTTCGCTGCATCATCGAGCCGGATCTCCTCCAGAACCCCACCTTCGCGCCATCCCGGGCGACCCTTGTGGTTGTTCGAGCCGACGACATGCATCTTGATCTCGCTCGATGAGTTTCCACCAAGCCGCGATCGATCCTGGACCAGTACCACCTTTGCGCCGTGCCGCGCCGCACTGATCGCCGCCAGACATCCCGCCAGTCCACCCCCGGCGACCATCACATCACACTCCAGATCGACCAGCTTCATGTTTCGTTCATTGGGCGCCGCCACCAGACTCCCCGCCGGAGCCACCCGCTGCATCTCCCGCCGGATCTCGTCGGCTGTCCGCTTCTCCTGCTCCTCTCCCAGACTGTCGACCCGGATGAACATGGAATAGCCGGTCGCTCCGGCCGTCGATGCCAAAAAGTCTCGTCGTTTCATCTTTTGATCCTTAATTGAAAGATTTTCTGCCCGGCAGATGACGGGTGAGTTCCAAGCCACTCACCCGCCATTGCCGTCACCGCTAAGAGTGCGAGGCCTTATCAGAAGATCAGCTTCAGACCCACCTGCATCAGCCGCGGGTCACGCGAACTGGTGATCCGCCCAAATGCATCATTGTTGTTTGCCCCGTTCGGACCCGCACCGAACGACCCGTTCGGTGTCCCCAGATTGACATGGTTTGGCGCATTGAAGGCCTCACCACGCAACTGCAGCTTCAACCGCTCGGTGATCGTGAAGGTCTTGAAGACCGAGAGATCGATGATGATCGCACCCGGATTGCGGAACTGGCTGATCGCCCGGGGCGTATTGCCAAAGGTGTAGAGTGCCGGATTGAGAAATGCGGCCGTGTTGAACCACTGCACTCCACGCTGTGGATTGGCGTCGACAAAACCACCCGGCAGGTCGAGACTCCCGACCCAGTCGGGCCGATTCGCCAGTCCATTGTTGGCTCCACGCACAAGCAGTGGCGTTCCGGCAACGAGCGTCGTGATCGTGTTGAGCTGCCAGCCCCCGACGATCGCATCGATCACTCCATTCTGAACATTGAACTTCCGTCCCCGCCCGATTGGCAACTCGTACAAACCACTCACCACCAGCCGGTGCGGGACGTTCGATGGATCTTCCGCCCGCTCCGCCCGACGGTTGTAGAGCCCGTTCTGATATCCGAACTCGTTGCCACCCTCCGAAGCGATGAAGTTCAATCCATTATAGATCGAGTCACTGATCAGCTTGGCATAGGTATACGATGCCAGCACCGCAAACCCACTCGAAAAACGCTTCTCCGCCGAGAGCAGCAACGAATGGTAGATCGAGTTTCCGGCATGCGGCCCCTGCACCGTGATGCTTCCCAGATAAGGATAGGGGCGCAGCGCCTGTGCCTGGGTCAGGTTGGCGCCTCCGAACTGTCCCGGAACCTTCCCGGCAAACGGATTCGGCACGTTGTTGGTCAGCTTCCCGGCCAGCCCCAGCTCGCGTACCTTCGCCGGATCGGCCTGGTTCAGATCGTAACTTCCCGAGACCAGATGGGTCCCATGATTGGCCGAATAGGTCGCTTCAAAGAGAAAACCGCCCGGTAGCTGTTGCTGCAGCGACAGATTCCACTGCTGTGACATCGGTGTCCGCGCAATCGGCTCCTTGAATCCCTGATTGTTTGAAGTCGCAAAGAGGTTCGGCCCCAGCTTCGCTCCCTGTGGAAGAGTCGGCGCAACTGGAAATCCATTCTTCAACAGAAAGGCCGTCAAGAGCGAATTTCCCCCCTCCGGATTATATGCCGTCGAGGTCGATGCAAAACCGTTCGTCCCATCGTAGTTGGCGGTATAGAACGAGAAGAGCGCGGCCATGAAGACTCCATAACCTCCACGTACCACCGTCTTCTGATTTCCCCGGACATCCCACGAGAACCCAACCCGTGGCGCAAAATCGTTCCGGTCGTCCTCCGAGAAGGCGCGCCCGTAGTCGATGCAGGCATACTGCGTCATCCCCTTCAACCCATTCGCCGGATTGACCGCATTGATATTGAAGCTCGATGTTCCGCATCGCCGCTCGTATGGTTGCTGCTGGTAGTCATACCGCAGACCCAGACTCAACGACAACCTCGGCCGCAACTTCCACTCATCGTTGATATAAAACCCATACGACTTGCCAACCTGTGACTCACCAAGATGCGAGGTCACCGAGGCACTACCCACCGCGCCAAGAAGAAAGGTCGCAAACTGGTTTCCGGTATTGATCCGGTTACCGGCAATCGGAGCTGCATTGTCGGTCAGCGTCGTCGGAAAATTGAACGAGCCGGATGGCGCACTCTTCTGCAGGTTGTTGGCCTGCGTCAACCGCATCTCTGTCCCAAACTTGATCGTCTGGTTTCCACGCAGCCATGTCAGCGAATCGAAGAGCTGCCAGACCGCACCACCACGCTTCCCGACCGTTCCCGTGTTGAAGCCCGGTAGTCCATTGCTTATTGCCGGAAAGACATCCGGCGGCACGATCGCCGGCATCCCCAGTTGCTGCGGCCAGCCTCCCCCCGCACTCGCCACCTTGAAGTCGAAGATCTGTCGCGCTACCCCGATCCTCGTCTCATGTATCAGATTTGAGGTGAAATTGTGCAGATCGGTCAAGACTACATTGTGCCCACGGAAGGGATCTGTCCGCTGCCGCACCACCGGATCCGGATAGAGGTTTGCCGTTCCGTTGTCGGTAAACTGACGGTAGAACGTATAGCGCACCGAAAAGGTGTTTCGATCCGTCACCCGATGATCGAAGCGTGAAGTATGATTGTTGAGCGTTCGCTGATTGCTGACCGCCCCGAAATAGTTGTTCAGATTGGTGAAGGCATTGTCTGCCGTCCGGTTTGCCAGCGGATAGAATCGCAGGATATTCTTCGCTACCGGATCGATCCGGTTTGAGGGAATGATATTGCCCGGAAACGGATCTCGCAGGAAACCCTGCCCGCTCGGATTTGGTCGAGTCGTCGCCGGATCGTAAATTGTGATCGGCCGACCATTCGCATCCGCCAGCTTTGAGAAATCACCATTTCGGAAGGCTTCCGTCGGCATAGTGTAGAAGCCCGACGCATTGGTTACGAACCGATAACCCTCGTAATTGTAGAAAAAGAAGGTCCGGTCACGTCCGTCAAATCCGCCCAGCGGCCCGAAGATTCGCTTTGGCAGATAGATCGGTCCACCGATCGATCCTCCAAACTGATTGTATCGCAGCGGTTGCCGCGGTCTCTGTGCCCGATTGTTCGACCAACTGTTGGCATCGAGCCAGTTATTCCGCAGAAATTCATAGAGCGTTCCGTGAAACTCGTTCGTTCCCGACTTCGTTACCAGATTGACCACCCCGCCCAGCGTGAACCCATACTCGGCCGACATGGTGTTGGTCTGTACCTTGAACTCCTGCACCGAATCGACATTCGGATTAATATTGACATCAGGCAGATAGGCGTTGACACTGCTCAACCCGTCAACCACCAGATTGTTGGTCGCAAACGGACTCCCGTTGATCCTGATCATCGAGACCTGTGTTCCGCGATCTGCAAAACCGGAGGCCGTCGGCCCTACTCCCGACTGGACCGCCGGCGCCAGCAGCACCAGCGACAATGCATTCCGCCCATTGACCGGCAACTCCTGAACCCGCCGGTTCTCGATCACTTTTCCAAATGTCGCCGTCGTTGTATCCACCAGTGAAGTCTGTCCCGAGACCTCGATCACCTCACTTACCGCACCCGTCTCGAGCGTCACATCGATCTGCGCCCGTTGATCGACTTCAAGCGTCACTCCACTCCGCACCGCCTTCTTGAAGCCATCCTTCGTGATCGTCACCGTGTATCCACCAACCAGCAGGTTGGTCACCGTATAGTTACCGTCATCGTTGGTCAGGGCCGCCGTTCCAACATTCGTCCCCGTATTTGTCACCGTCACCGTCGCTCCCGGGACGACGGCACCACTCGCATCTGTCACCGTTCCCAGCACCGTTCCCCGCCCACGCTGCGCATAAACCGCACTGCTGAGAAGCATTATTGACACAACCAGCAATATTCTGTTACCAACATATCGCCACGGGGTGATAGATTGAATCCACTTCATTTTATTCCCTCCGATGGAATTGCACCGGCGGCCGATTATGACCGGGTCCCTCACTCGCCAAAGTAGATACCCATCATGGTCGTCTTCCGGTGCAGGTTGTTATGGTGATTAATTCCTCTTGAGCCCTTGACTCAGCTCTCTTTCGATCTCTCAACATCCTCAAGCAGCGATCTTCGCCCACGCTTGATGTGCGCACTGATCGACCTGATCGCTGCCTCCTCATCCCGACCCTCCAGCGCATCAACTATCGCCCGATGCTCCAACTGCTCCTGCGCCAGCCGATCCAGCCAGCCCTCCGATCGATAGTGAATCCCGGCCACTTGGATCGGTACACTCAATCGCTCGTACATCTCGATCAGCTTTCGATTATCCGACAACTCGACGATCAGTCCGTGAAACTGAAAGTTCAACTCCACGTGCACTGCCACCTCACTCGCCTCCTCCATGCGCACGATCAGGTCACGTAACCTCACCAGATCGTCCTCCCCGACCCTCTTCACCGCCAGCTCTCCTGCCAGCATCTCCAGCACCCGCCGCACCTCGAAGGTCTCCTCCAGATCACGTGCATCTACCCGCCCAACGTAGGTTCCACGCCGCGACTGAATGTCTACCAGACCCTCGGTCGCCAGTCTCCCCAACGCCTCCTTGATCGGCATCTTCGAGACCTTCAGCTGCTCCACCAACTGATCCAGATCGAGACGCTCACCCGGTACCAGTCGCCCGGTCGTGATCTCTCCCCGCAGATACTCGTAGACCTGATCGCTGATCCTCACCTGATTGATCGTAAATCCTGTCATACCCCCCGATCCCCACTCGACCCAGCTTCCAGTGCCAGCAGAGTGTTTATTGTGATATGTGATATTTCAGATTGCGCAATCTAAGCTGGAATGAGGGAGCAGGTCAAGAAGAAGAGTGGGATTTCCAAGAAATAAGTGTGGATTCGCGGGGCGATCGCATTTACCATCCAGCCATCATTCTGACTTCGTGTCTTCGTGTGAGATCTCTCTGACCAGCGGCTTCGCGTGAGCCCTCCAGTCAGAGAGATCTCATACGAAGCCACGAAGCCCAAGATGACAAGTAAATGGCCAGCAGGGCAGTCGCATTCTCTCGCAGGATCTGCCTGTCCATTTTTTGGACCGCTCCCTCGTGGCGCTGGAACCAGCTGCCTCCCCTGACCTGAAGCATACTTGCCATTCTTGGATCAGTCCAAATCTACTCACATGTTCACGATCGGGCTGTGAGGCCAGAGTTTTTGAATTACTGGTGAAGAGCGGTTCCAGCATCTCCTATTCTGTCAAGTCTCTTCATCATTGGATTGCCCTGTCTGCATTCCGGATTTAGCGAGGGGTTACCCTTCTGGTCGGGCCCAACTGCATTTAGAGTAATTGCCGGGGCCGGCCTTATGCCTGCCCTGGTTCTGGACGAGGGCATGTTGTTCTATTCACGAGATCCGGAAGCCCCAAATAATTTTGCAGCTTGCTGGATTCCCGGCATAGAAGGGGAGATGTGAGTCCGAATTCGATCGGATGTCGGAAGAGCGGTCGTGTCTGGTCATGAGATCGTTAGGCAGGGAACTGGACCCAGGATCCCGACTCGATGGAGTGGTTGGCAATCAGAATGGTGGCACAGTCGAGAAGACCGGTGCGGGCATCGCAGATGGTCTTAGGATCACGGCGCCGGACATGGTCGATGAAGGAGACGAGTTCATCACGAGTGTCGTTGCCCTCGGCGATATCGATTTCGAAAGGTGTTCCCCGATGGGCCCAGGGGTCATTGGAGAGTTTGAGAGTCTTGCCAGCGGTGACGACGGCGGCATTGGAGTCGGCGGCGTTGGTGCCTGACTCCCACGAGACGACATCGGTTCCTTTCTCCTGGAAGAGGAGTCCCTTGGAGCTGGTCAGATAGAGGCTGCCGCGGGTACCGAGGATCAGCTCTGCCGCACCCTCGTAGGCGTTGTTGCAGAGCGAGGAGTAGCTGGCCCGGACAGTGTAAGGGTTTCCGCGGGGATCCTTCAGTTTGTACTCGTAGAGGCAGGAGACATTGTCCCAGACCTCACGACCATCGCGAAAGAATTCGATGCCGCCGGTCGCGAGGACGCGGTTGGGATGGGCGTCGAAGAACCAGTTGGCGACGTCCATCTGGTGGCTGCCAAGTTCGGCCATCAGGCCGGCAGAGTATTGACGATAGAGCCGCCAGTTGAGGCGGCGTTCGAGGCGCGGCCAGTCCGGAGAGTTCCGTGGAACGGGAACCGGGCGGCGCCAGGAGTTGTTGCGATGCCACTGGGCCTTGAAGGAGACGATCTGGCCAATCATCCCCGCCTTGACCATGGCCCGGGCCTGGCGATAGATGGGATTGGCACGCCGCTGGAGTCCGACCTGAAAGACCCTGCCCGAGGAGTCGACACGGGTGACGAGTTGGCGTGCCTCCTCGATGGTGAAGCACATCGTCTTTTCGAGAAAGATGTCGCATCCGGCGTCGAGGCAGTCCCGGGCGACCTGATAGTGGAGGTAGAGGGGGACGGCGATAACGACCGCCTGAGGCTTGAGTTCATCGAGCATCCGCCGGTAGTCGCTGAACTGGCGGGCTTGCGGGCCGGCGTATTTTGCACCATTCTCGAGATGGGGCGGGTAGTCGTCACAGACCCCGGCAACGACGGCCTCATCGATTGTCGTCAGGGCGCGGAGAAGGTCGGATCCCCGCCCTCCCGTTCCGATGACCCCGAGACGCACCGGAGACTCTGCCTGTTGAAGGGTCGTGCTGGCGGCGATCGTGGCCCCGGCATTCTCGAGAAATGTGCGTCGCGTGATCTTCATTCCCTTATCCAGAATGTCTCCAGTTCCGCGGGAAGGACTGATTCCCGTGATGATTCGTGTCCCAAGACAATCAGGGCGGTCGACCAGATCTCGGCTGTCGTGGCCCGTTGAGCAAGAACAAAACAGCCCTCGTCGGAGGCGACCATCTGACCGGTGTGAGGATTGCGAAGATCCGATGATCTTTCACCGGGATGACGGGCGGCCGAACAGGAGAAGGCCCTGTTCCGGAGTGAGAGACTGGCGGCAATCCGTTCCGGTGAGTCGGGATGGCGAACATCCACTGGCCAGTCATCCTCACCGATGGCGAGGATGGAGCTGGTGCCTCCCTGCAGCAAAGCACTGGTGATCCCGTATTGTCTGATCAGCTCACCGCCGCGATCGAGCGCATAGCCCTTGCCAATTCCACCCGGATCGATAATCACCCCGGGCCCGGGCAGCTCGACGGTCAAGCTGCTCCGGTCGAGATTCCAGCCTCCACCACCGGTGACGTCAAAATAGCCTCCGGTGAAGCGCTGCGCCTCGTCACACTCCTCGAGCAGCTCGAAGAGCTCCCGATCGATTCTGACCGGCCCGCGATGGGCGTGCCGATTGATTCGTGAGACCTCACTCTGCGGATCGAACCGGGAGAGCTTCAAGCTGAGCCGTTCGATCTCTTCACTGACGGCGACTCCGACCGCCTCGAGGTGTTGCGCATCATCGCCCCGGATGATGATCTCAAATATCGTCGCCATCGCGGCGAAACTGCGTCGATATTCGTTCATTGGCTCCCACCACCTTCCAACGCATCTCATCCGGATCGGCTTGCCTTCATCCTCACCAGATTCGCCTCGGTTGAGGTCGAGCTTGCTTCAGACCTCAATCTCCGGTCTCTTGGCTTGTGGAATTTATGGCTGAAAATGCTCGTGGTCAAGGTGAAAATGTTCGGCATCATACTTTTTGCCAGGTATACTTCATCCAATAATGCATGCCAGAAACGAGCAATAATGTTGGTGGAGAGGGGGCGAGCGTCGGTGATAGACTGGTCGAAATGACCGACACTGCCGGAAGATCGTCTTATTTCAAAGTCGAGCGGAAAGCGGACAATG
>CAIOZW010000463.1 GCA_903862855.1 uncultured Acidobacteriota bacterium | reverse complement strand
GGGGCCGAATGGAACTCTCCTCCAGTTCATTGATCTGAAAGGAGAGCATATCGAGGGTCTGGAGTCGTGCGGCATCAGATTGTCCTGCCGCCTCGAGTTGGGTGAGAAGATCGATGATTCGCTCATAGCTCTCGGCAACCATTCGGCGCTGGGAGTTGGCAGCGGACTAAGCGTCTAGAAGGTTGAGCTGCGCCTCTGGTGAGAGGAGGCTCTGCTGATCACCCTGGCCGTGAAGATCGATGATATGTGGCTGAATGGATTTGAGAAGTGCGGTCGTGGCCATCTGATGGTTGACAAAAATTCGTCCCCGGCCACTACCAGTGATCTCACGTCTGATGACCAGCCCCTCATCAAGCCCTTCGATCCCAGCCGTAGCAAGCAGATTGAGCAATGGCTCATTCCCCTCGAGATCAAAGAGGCCCTCGACGGCAGCACGGTCTGCCCCGGTGCGGATCATCTCCTGGGAGGCTCTGCCACCCTGAAGCAGGCCAAGCGCATCGATGATGATCGATTTGCCGGATCCGGTCTCACCACTGAGCAGATTGAGCCCTGGGCTGAAGTCGATCTGCAGCCGCTCAACCAGGGCCAGATTGGTAATGCTGATAACTTTTAGCAAAACCTGTAACTCCAATTATTTCAAGCAGTTTAGAGTAATACCTCAAGTTATTCCACGCAAACAGAGGCTCATGTAGTACATTAACCTCATTACCTGGAGTGAGAAATTACCCGATTCAGGTTGCGTCAGGTGTCAGGAAGAGCCGTTTTATCCTGATCCAGCGTCAAAAGACAAAAATTATTTCCCAGAACGGGCTGAATCGTTATACAATTCCGACGTTTTATAGAAATAGAAGACGGGATTGTCGCTCTTTAATTCCAGATTTGTCATGATAAATGTGAGCCGTTATCGACCTCACTAACCAATTCAAAAGTCACTATTTCAGTCTGTTATCTCACTGCATGCAAAATAACCAAACTGAAATGGTCCGTCAACCAAACAGTCACGAAGGAGACCCGCATGGCATCGTTTAACAAGATTATTCTTATCGGCCACTTGGGCCGGGATCAGGAAATGCGTTACACGCCGCAGGGAACAGCTGTCAGCAACTTCTCAATTGCCACCTCCGAGAAGAGAAAGGACCGCAGTGGTGAGATGCAGGAGATCACCACATGGTTCAGGGTCTCGCTCTGGGGCAAGCAGGCCGAAGCGGTTGGACAGTACCTGACCAAGGGGAAACAGGTCTATGTGGAAGGGCGCTTGCGGACGGAAGAGTTTACCGATCGCGAAGGCAATAAGCGTATCTCGCTTGAGGTGACGGCAAGTGACATACAACTGCTCGGCTCCAAGGGAGACACAGGTATGGGATATGGCGGTAGTGGTGGAGGGGCTGGCTCTTCCTTCAACGAACCAGGTGGAGGTTTCAGCAAACCCGGTGGGGGAGAGGACGACATCCCTTTCTAAGGTCATAATGTTCAAAAAAGAGAGGGCTGAGTAGCGGACAACCCGCCTCAGCCCTCTCTTTTTGTCTGCACCTGAAGCTAGTTTATACCTGCTCCTGCGACGTCTCACCGCGTATTCTCAAGGCCGTCTCTATTGATTGAGGACCGCCCCAAGGCGACGGAACTTGTCGTAGCGCTTTTCAAGCATCACCTCAACTGGCAAAGCCTCTATCTCCTTCAGTGCGGTCTGAATGGCCTCATCCAGCCCCTTGGCAGCCAGATCCCAGTCCTCATGGGCCCCAGCTCCTGGCTCCGGGATGATTCGATCGACTATTCCCTGTTCAAGGAGATCAGTGGCCGTCAGGCGCAGACTCATTGCCGCCTGCGGGGCTCTTGTTGCATCCTTCCAGAGAATTGCCGCACACCCCTCTGGTGAAATGACTGAGTAGACCCCATTCTCAAAAATGTTGACCACATCTCCCAGTCCGATCGCCAATGCACCACCAGAGCCTCCCTCACCCGTCACTGTAACCACAATGGGCACTCGCAGTCGTGCCATCTCACGAAGATTGACCGCAATGGCCTCTGCCTGCCCACGCTCCTCTGCATCGATCCCCGGGTAGGCCCCTGGGGTATCGATGAGGGTGATTATCGGTCGTCCAAACTTCTCGGCCATCTTCATGACCCGCAGAGCCTTCCGATATCCCTCCGGCTTTGGCATACCAAAGTTGCGCATCTGCCGCTCACGGACATCACGCCCCTTCTGCTGGGCAACAATTGCCACCGGACGGCCGTGAAAAGTGGCAAAGCCGGTGATGAGGGCCGGGTCGTCCATATAGTTACGATCCCCGTGAATCTCCTGAAAGTCCGTGAAGAGGCGCTCAATGAAGTCGAGAGCATAAGGCCGCTTCTCGTGGCGAGCCAGCTGAACGCGCTCGATTGGGGCTGGTTGCGGTAAGGAAGACTCTGAATTGTTCATGATCTAAATTCCTGTTGAAAAAGTCGGCTCCAAAGATCAGGTATGGACTCCGATTGAGCAGCGAGTTGGGCAGTGTACACTGCTCGCTATCGCCATAAAGAGCTGTAGCGGCAAATCCCGACCTCAAAACTCAGACAATGTAACATAGGTGCACTGTATCAGTCATTAATCGATAGTTCGATCTTCCATTGTCGATTGAGTGCCTCCAGCCGTTCGACCAGGTCAGCCGAGACGTTGACTCGCCAACCTTGGTGAGGTTCAATGCGCAACTGCAGCCCATCGGCCGTTGAAAGATCGATCACCAGTCTCGTCGTTCCCGGATAGTCATAGAGCAGCTCCTCCAGTCGTTTCATCATTTCACCTCCCGCCCCCTGCTCATCGGTCCTGATGATGACAGTACGGGTGGCCTTGGCCCTGGCGCTCTCGAGGGGCTGAATGACCTGAGCAATGAGGGTCGGAGCACCTTCGTCACTCAACTCCAGTCGCCCGGTTATCAGCAGAACCTGATCATCCTTGACCACCTCCCTGTAGCGAGCATAGGTGTCGGGCCAGCAGACGATCTTGACCGAGCCGAACTGATCCTCGAGCCGAAAGAGAGCAAACCGATCCCCCTTACGGGTTGTTTTTAGTGCAAGATCGATCACCAGTCCACCCAGGGCAGCCTGCTCACCGTGGGTCGCCTCGCCGATGCTTCCGGAGTCGAATCTCGTCAGTGCCTGAATCGATGCCGCATAGTCCTCGAGGGGATGGCCACTCACATAGAACCCAAGCGCCTCCTTTTCGTGGGCGAGCACCTGCTTACGGCTCCACGGCGGGATCGCCGGCAGCGTGTTGTCGTCGCTTGTCGGCGTGCCGACATCGAATGAGCCAAAGAGACCTCCCTGGCCGGAGGTACGATCACGTTGCGCCTTTGCCCCTTGCTCAATCGCCCGGTCGAGAACGGCGAGGAGCGCCGCACGGTTGGGATGGATTGAATCAAAGGCGCCAGCGCGCGTCAGGGATTCGAGAACACGCTTATTGACCGCCCGCTGATCGACCCGCTCGGCAAAGTCAAAGATCGAACTGAAGGGCCCTGCCGCACGCGCATTGAGCATAAGTTGAACGGCTGCGGCGCCGATGCCCTTGATCGCCGCGAGCCCGAAGCGGATCGAGCTCCCACTTGGAGTAAAACCCTCCTGACTGATATTGACATCCGGCGGGAGAAGCTCAATCGAGAGGGTTCTCATCTCGGCGACATATCTCGCCACCTTCTCTGTGTTGGTTATTTCGTTCGAGAGGACGGCTGAATAGAAGTGGGTTGGATAATGGGCCTTGAGCCAGGCCGTCTGGTAGGCCAGGTAGGCATAGGCAAAGGAGTGGGAGCGATTGAATCCATAGTCGGCAAATCGTGACATTAGTGAGAAGATCTCCTCGGCCTTCTCACGCCTGATACCACGCTCGACCGCGCCACGAACAAATTTCTCTTCGTGAACGGCCATCTCCTCCTTCTTCTTCTTACCCATCGCCCGGCGCATCAGATCGGCTTCGCCAAGGGAGTAGCCCGCCAGACGCTGGGCGAGCTGCATGATCTGCTCCTGGTAGACGAGGATTCCGTATGTGTTCTCGAGAACCTCCTTCATCTGCGGGACAATGTAGGAGACCTTGTCGCGCCCGTGGCGCCGGTTGATATAGTCGTCGACCATTCCCCCATCGAGTGGCCCTGGGCGGTAGAGCGCGTTGAGCGCCGAAAGATCCTCGAGACTCTCCGGTTTCAATTTGCGGCAGATCTCGACCATCCCGGAGCTCTCAAACTGGAAGACGGCATTGAGAAGGCCATCCGCAAAGAGCTTCAGCGCCGGCCCATCATCAAGGGGAATAGTCGCCAGATTGGGCCTTTCTCCATTCTCTCTCTCGATCGAACGAAGACTGTCCTCGATGATCGTCAGGGTCGTCAGGGCCAGAAAGTCCATCTTCAGCATTCCGGTCTTCTCAAGATCGGACATGACAAACTGCGTGGTCAGCTCCTCATTCTGACTCTTGCAGACCGGAACCAGCTCATGTATTGGCTTGGGCGAGATGACCACACCGGCAGCATGAACCGAGGTGTGTCGTGCGCACCCTTCGAGCCGCCTCGCCAGCTCGATCAGCTCTGATACCTGAGCATTCGTGTCGATGGCCATCTTCAGATCAGGATTCTGCTTGATTGCATCCTCGATCGAGACATTTCGCCCGCGAACTGGCGGCGGAATCATCTTCGCCACCTTCTCAACCTCGGCATAGGGCATCTCAAGCGCCCGCCCGACATCCTTGATCACTGCCCGCGAGGCCATCGTCCCAAACGTGATGATCTGGGCGACATTCTGCCGACCGTAGAGATCACTGACATAGTTGATGACGTCTCCCCGACCACGTACGCAGAAATCGACATCTATATCGGGCATCGAGACCCTCTCCGGATTGAGAAATCTCTCGAAGAGCAGGTCATACTCGATCGGATCGACGTCGGTGATCTTCAGGCAATAGGCGACCAGACTTCCCGCTGCTGATCCGCGCCCCGGTCCAACCGGGATTCCCTTCTTACGCGCATAGCGGATGAAATCCCAGACGATCAGAAAGTAGCCCGTATACCCCATCCGCTTGATGGTCTCGATCTCGTGGGTCAAGCGCTCCTGGTAGCGTGAGAGCGGATGGCGCAGCGAACCACTGGCAATCAGCTCCTGCCATACCTCCCGCAATCGCTCCTCGTATCCATCCCAGGTCACCTTCTCGAAATAGCTGGCTATCGTATGGCCTTCCGGCACCGGGTAGAGAGGGACCTGGTCGATCGTCTTTGGAAACTCGAGGTTGCATTTCTCCGCTATCTCCAGTGTACGATGCAACAGATCAGGCTCCTCACCAAAGGTCTGCCACATCTCTTCGGCCGAGCGGAAATAGTAGTTTGGTGAACCGTAACTGAGCCGGTTCGGGTCATTGATCGTCTTGCCCGTTCCAATGCAGAGAAGCATGTCGTGTGCTTTGACATCACTCGACATCAGATAGTGCGAATCGTTGGTCGCAACCATCGGGATCCCCGTCCGTTTCGACAGCTCAACCAGTGGTTTTCTGATCCGCCGCTGCCCTTCGAGACCATGCTCCTGAATCTCGAGATAGTAGTTGCCCTTTCCGAGAATCTCCTCAAACTCCAGGGCCGCCCGAGCTGCCTCATCAAACTTGTCACGCAGGAGCAGTGAAGGCGGGACACCACTCAGGCAGGCGGAGAGACCGATCAATCCCTCACTGTGTTGGGCCAACAACTCCTTATCTATCCGTGGTTTACGCCAGAATCCTTCAGTATATGCATAAGACGACAGCTTGACCAGATTGTGATACCCCGTCAAATCCCTGGCAAGTAGCACGAGATGATTGGTCGCCTTCTCTCCAGGCTCCAATCCAGTCAGCCCCTTCTCCTGCCGGTTTCCTCGAGTATAGTAGGCCTCGATCCCTATGATCGGCTTGACCTTCTCCGCGCTCATCTTATGGTAGAAGGCGAGCGCCCCGTAAAGATTGCCATGGTCCGTAATCGCCACCGCCGGCATCTCAAGCTCGGCGGCTCGCTTCGCCAGCGGTGCAATCCTGATCGCTCCATCCAGCAGACTGTAATCGGTATGCAGATGGAGATGGACAAACTCTCGCTTAAGGCTCATAAGAAAAACTCAACAAATAAATGCTTATGATTAAGCTATCACTTTAGGCGTTAAGCTAAATACAGGCTTAAAATTAAGCACTGCTTAAGCAAGCAAGTCATTACCAACGAACTGGCATTTGCTTATCTTAAACACATCTACATTTAAACATTCTACTCCCACTCGATCGTGCTCGGGGGTTTCGAACTGATGTCATAAACTACTCTGTTCACCCCTCGCACCTCACTCACGATACGCCGACTGATTGTCTCCAGTACCTCATATGGCAGCCGCGCCCAGTCCGCAGTCATCCCATCGACACTCTTCACTGCCCGGACGGCAATCACCCGCTCATACGTCCGCTGATCGCCCATCACCCCCACGGTCCGAATCGGCAGTAGTACGGCGAACGACTGCCAGAGCTCTCCATAGAGTCCGGAATTGCGAATCTCTTCCATCACAATGTTATCAGACTCTTGTAAGAGCAATAGATCATCGGGCTCGATGGCCCCGGGGATTCGAATTGCCAGACCCGGTCCTGGAAAAGGCTGGCGGTCGATCAAGGGAGCGGGGAGTCCAAGTTCACGACCGACCTGACGAACCTCATCCTTGAAGAGTTCACGGAGTGGTTCGACAAGACGAAGGTGCATCTTTTCGGGGAGTCCTCCGACATTGTGGTGGCTCTTGATGACGGCGGAGGGTCCCTTGACCGATTGTGACTCGATGACGTCGGGATAGAGGGTCCCCTGAACCAGGAAATCGATCTGGCCGAGCCGGTTGGCCTCCTCCTGAAAGACATCGATAAAGGTGGTGCCGATGATCTTACGCTTCCGTTCCGGGTCCTCAACCCCCTTCAGGGCGCCAAGAAACCGCTCTCCGGCAGCAATTCCCTTGACGTTCAACTTTCCATACTCACGAAAAGCCTTGAGAACCTTGCTGAACTCGTCCTTGCGTAGAAGTCCATTATCGACAAAAAGGCAGGTCAGTCGATCACCGATGGCTCGTGAGACGAGAGCGGCCGCGACTGACGAATCGACGCCTCCGGAGAGTCCACAGACAGCATGTCCTTCGCCGATCTGTTGGCGAATTCGGGCGACTGCCGCGTCGATAAATGAGGCGGCTGACCAGTCACCCTGACATTCGCAGATGCCACGAACGAAGTTGGAGAGAATCAGGCGGCCATCGGGCGTATGGGCGACTTCAGGGTGAAACTGGAGTCCATACCAGCCCCGCTGAGGCGCCTCGACCGCGCCAAGTGCGTTTTCGGTGGTTGCAACCACCTCAAAACCCGGGGGAGCAACCGTGACGTGATCACCGTGGCTCATCCAGACGGGAAAACCGTCACTCAAACCCGCCAGAAGCCGGCTCTGCTCTCTCTCACCGGTCAGATTGACCGTCGCTGCACCATACTCTCGACGAGATGATGGCTCGACTCGACCTCCAAGAAAATAGCTGAGCAACTGCAGACCATAGCAGATTCCGAGAACCGGGACTCCCAGTTCGAGAATTTGACGGTCACAATGAGGCGCACCATCCTCGTAGACGGAACTGGGTCCGCCGGAGAGGATGATTCCTTTGGGATGCACTCCCCGTAGTGTATCCATTCCAACGTTGAAGGGATGAATTTCACAATAGACTCCGACCTCACGGATCCGTCGGGCAATCAACTGTGTATACTGTGATCCAAAATCGAGAATGACAATGGTCTCGAAGGCTTTCGACACTTCCGCTCTCCTTGTTGAAATGGCAACAGATCTGCCACTTATTGAAATCGACTTGAAGAGAGGATTATACGCCAAAGAGGGGCAAATCAAAGAGTGCCCCTGCCCCATCTTCAAACAGCCACGGAAGCGGATGCTCCATGAAGATGGGGTTTTCAGAGGAGTTCAGGGGGGCAGAATGTTGTCAGAGGGTGAAAAGAAGAAGAATTTAACCCGGACAGCGGGGCGGCCAGGATTCTTGAAAAAGCCAATTACAAGTAACTGAGCTAATCGGCGCTGGATCGCTCCTCGCGTGGCCGGCGGTGAAAGAGCCCAAACAGGCGCACCAGCGGTCCATGGATGACATAGGTTCCCGCCAGGATGAGCATCATCCAGCGGGAGTAGAACCACATACCAGCCGCAAAGAGCGAGATGAGTGGCAGCGTCACGAATGGATGACGGACTCGCGCACCGACATCGATATATTTAGAGTAACGAATGGTACTGACCATCAACAGTGCCAGAAGACTCATGGCCACGAGCAGAAGTGTGCTGGAGAGGTATTGCCGGTCGGCCTCGAGTGCCTCAAAAGGAGTCGGGAAGAAGTGGATGACGCTCGCCACCAGACCGGCGGCTCCGGGTGTCGGCAACCCGACGAAGTAACGCTTGTCAGCGCGTGGAGCGATCGATCCCGGGGCATCACTGCTGGTCCGGGCGACAACATTGAAGCGAGCCAGCCGGAGCGCACTGCAGATCAGGAAAAAGAAGGAGACGGCCCAGGCGATCTTCTCGAGACCTGGTGTAGTCCCATATCCCCAGGTATAGGCAAGCACCGAGGGAGCAATGCCAAATGAGAGAAAATCGGCAATGCTGTCAAGCTCAACCCCAAACTCGGAGGTCGTATTGGTGAGCCGGGCGATCCTTCCATCCAGATTATCGAGCAGCCACGAGACCGCCAGCGCGATCGCCGCATGATTGAAGAGCACGGTGGCCTGCCCCGTGTCTCCAAGCAGCTGGGCCTGAGAACCCTTCAGGGCATTGATCACCGCATAGAAGCCACAGAGAATATTTCCAATCGTAAAGAGACTGGGTATGATGTAGATCCCGCGGCGGATACCCGCTCGCACTGGCGGTGCGCCCTGTTTGGAGGACTTGCTCATCTGACGACCTTTCCAATGACCGAACTGCCACCCTTGACCCGTTGCCCTTTGCTAACCGAGACGTCGACATTGGGCGGAAGTATCATATCGACCCGCGACCCAAACTTGATCAGTCCGATCCGCTCTCCCCGGGCGATCGCCTCCCCTTCATCCTTCCATGTCACAATACGCCGTGCAATCAATCCGGCAATGAGCCGAAAGACGACCGTCAGCTCAGAGTTTCGGACCGTGACGATCTGCTGCTCATTCTCCTGTGTCGCCCGTTCAAGCGAAGCCACCAGAAATTTTCCGGGTCGATACTCAGACCGGATGATCCTCCCCCCAATCGGGGATCGATTGACGTGTACATCGAAGACCGAGAGGAAGATACTTACCTGTGTTCCCTCTCCACTCACCGCTGCAGCAGCGCCTTCATTCAGCGTCCAGGTCGAATAACTCTCGATATCCTCCAGGGCCACCTTGCGCACAACGACTACCAGTCCATCGGCTGGTGAGACGATCGTCTCATCACCTCCTGGTACCACACGGTCCGGATTGCGAAAGAACCACGCCACAAAGCCGACCTGCAATCCCAGAATACCAGCCGGCCAATACCACCAGGACTCACCAGCGAAAGCAAGGACCAGACATATCAATGCTCCGGCTCCGAGCGTGATCAGAAATGGATATGCATCTTTTACCAACTCGTCTCTCCCTGTCCGTCTGCTCATCTTCGGCACGACCTTCAATCGATTATCGTTATCAGACGCGCAGCGTTACACTTCTTAATAGAATGAGGTGACAATGATACCCGATTTTCATTTTAAATGAAGTGGCGGGGAGAGGATGGCGCGATATTGCAGAGATGAATGGAGCCGGATGTCGGATCCAATGCCGAAAGGTCGGACTGAAGATCGAATAGACAGCTCACACGAATAGCCTTATGAGGATGATCCACACGATGAGACTCAACAGCAACTCGGTGCGGCCACTTCATTAAACTTGTGTCTTCGTGTGAGCTCCTTCCGTAACCGACGATTGCGGCCAGTTTTGTTGGTCACGATCAGCTCAATTCCGAGGATCAGGTGGCGATGGTGGCAAGGTTACGATGGAGCAGCTCCTCCATCCGGTCTTTGAGCGCAAGTTTCATATGTTTGATGGTGTGCTCTTCATCCTGTTCCGCTGCGGTTGGAAACTGGAGGGCCGTCAGTTGCTGGAGACGAGCTTCGTAATGATGGT
>CAIOZW010000462.1 GCA_903862855.1 uncultured Acidobacteriota bacterium | reverse complement strand
GCCCGACTGACCGGTGAGGACAACCTCTACTTTTTTGACGCTATCTCACCGATCGTCGAGGGTGACTCGATCGACTACGATATCGCTTTCCGCGCCGCCCGCTACGACAAGGGTGGCGATGATTACGTCAACTGTCCAATGAATCCGGAGGAGTATGACCGGTTCTATGACGCACTCCTCACGGCCGAGACCGTCAGACCGCACGAGGGTATGGAGGATGAGGCAAAGTACTTCGAGGGCTGTCTGCCAATCGAGGAGCTCGCCCGGCGCGGTCGCGACACTCTCCGCTTTGGCCCAATGAAGCCGGTCGGTCTGATCGATCCACGAACCGGTCGCGAGCCCTGGGCATGTGTCCAGTTGCGGCTCGAGAACCTCATGGCCGATGCCTATAACATCGTCGGCTTTCAGTGCCACCTCAAATACGGCGCCCAGCAGGAGGTCCTGCGGCTCATTCCCGGTCTGGCGAACGCCGAGTTCATCCGGCTTGGCCAGATGCATCGCAATACCTACATCTGCTCACCGCGCCTTCTCAAAAATACCCTGCAAATGGCAGCTCATCCCCGCGTTCTCCTCGCGGGACAGATCTCGGGAATCGAAGGTTACACAGAGGCCATGGCGACCGGCATGATTGCCGGACTCAATGCCGCCCGGATCGCGAGGGGGATCTCGCCAGTCGAACCGCCACGCGAATCGGCGACTGGCTCGCTGATCCATTATCTCTCCCACGCCTCACCGGAGAACTATCAGCCGGCCAATACCACCTTCGCCCTCTTTCCGCCTTTTCCTGTCGACGAGCGGAAAAGGTTGAAGAAGAAGGCGGACCGCCATCGGGTCATCGTTGAGCGAGGCCTGGCAGCCTTTGAGAACTGGCTGGTGACGAGCGGCGAGGGTCTTGCCCCAGCCCTGACTCGGCAATGATGAAGATAGAAACGGAGTGAACAAGTCGATGCGGGCCGCTCTCCCCAGGGAAAGTCCTGACCGCCGCCTCCTGTTGCGGCACGACATCTTTTGGCTTCTGCTCTTTGCGGCTCTCCTGACGGTCGTCGCCGCGGCCCAGAGTGGCCGCGTGCAGACGCCTCCCAAACCAAAGCCCGTCAAACCGCCTCCACCGCCACTTCGCCTCCCCGCGCCATCTCCCGTCAGCTCGGCACCCGGCGCAGAGCCAAAAACGGTCAATCCTGATGGTGAGGGAGGCGACACGATCCGCATTGCCAGTGACCTGGTGACTGTCGTTGCGACCATTCCGACCAATTCGGCCATCGAACTGCCCCGGTTGGAACAGGGTGATTTCGAGATATACGAAGACGGTGTCAAACAGGAGATCGCCAACTTTCTCCGAGACTCAGATCAGCCGATCAATCTGGTCATGCTTATGGATACCAGCCTCAGTGTCGCCCAGAAACTCGACTTCGAGAAGAAGGCCATGCTCCGTTTTCTTGAACGCATCCTCCGCCCCCAGGATCGTGCCGCCCTCTTCTCTGTCTCGACCGATGTCGTTGTCCTCCAGGATTTTACCTCTCAGATCTCCCTTCTCAGTCAGGCGGCAAAACAGATGCACCCCTCCGGTGCGACCTCTCTCTATGACGCGATCTTTCTTGCCGCCGACCATCTTCGACCTCTCAATGGTCGTCGGGTCATTGTCATCGTCTCTGACGGAAGCGATACGACCAGCCAGAAGGGGCTCCTTGCCGCTCTCGATCAGGCTCAACAGGCCGATGCCATGATCTATGCCCTCTATACCGGTAACTTCGGCATCTCCCAGAACCTGCGCGACCTTGCAGGTGAACGGGCTCTCGAGACTCTCACTGCCGAGACCGGAGGCGAACTTCTCCGTCCGCAGGCGACGCCCGGTTCGCAGTCCGCTGCGGTCGATGATCTCTCCCTCAACCAGCTCGACCGCTCCTTTGCCGGCCTCGCCCAACAGCTCCGTACCCAATATATCCTCGGCTTCTTCTCTTCAAATGAGAAGCGTGACGGATCATTCCGCAAACTGACGGTGAAGTCCAACCACCAGGGAATAACCCCCCGGACCCGCCGCGGGTACTATGCCCCTCGCAACTGATAGACCGAATTCATTAATTTACCTGAGATAATATCGGGTTGGGCCGACTTTGAGCGTCTGGTCTGGCCGGATTAATTAGATTTCGGAAAAGACGTGAATTTGTGGAAAGTTGTTACAAGATAATATAGTATTCGGTCGGTCATTATTCATCCTGATGACAAACTCCGGTTCATCCTCTGGCCATGGCAGATCAGCGCAATTTCGATGGATCGGGATTTACCGTCATAACATATTAAAATCAGATAATGTTGGTTTCAGTACTGGAAAGTTCCAGGCAAATAGAGAGGTCTTCATGCAATCCGATATCATCACGATACGACTGATCTTTCTGCTCATACTCCTTATGGCAGGATACTGGATCAATCCGATTCCGGAGGTGGCAAGTGGATATCT
>CAIOZW010000461.1 GCA_903862855.1 uncultured Acidobacteriota bacterium | reverse complement strand
TCTCTTGTTTCGGACCATCAGTGAAGGCAGGTATGTTGAAAATCCACCCCTATGTCCAGACAGCCAAGGATACTTGTCACCAACGATGACGGATACTTTTCGGATGGCATTGCGGCATTGACGCGGGAGCTCGCCACGATTGGCGATGTGGTCGTCGTCGCGCCGGCGACTGAGCAGAGCGCGACGGCCCATAGCCTGACTCTGACTCGTCCGCTTCGGGTCCGGCAGATCGATGATCGCCGCTACACGGTCGATGGCACTCCGACCGACTGTGTCACTCTTGCCCTGACGAAGATCCTCCCTGAGTATCCGGATATTGTCGTCTCGGGTATCAACCACGGGGCCAATCTGGGCGATGATGTCACCTATTCCGGAACGGTGGCGGGGGCTCTCGAAGCGGCCGTCTTCAAGATTCCCGGTATAGCCGTCAGTCTCGTCGCCCGCGATGGTGACTTTACACATGCAGCAAAATATGCCGCCCGGCTGACCGCACAGGTCCTCAGACAGGGAATGCCAACCGGGACAGTCCTCAATGTCAATGTCCCGGTTGGAGAGATCCGCGGCGCCTGTCTGACCCACCAGGGAGTGAAGATCGCCGAACTGCGCATTCAGGATGGAATCGATCCGCGCGGCAAGAGCTACTACTGGATCGGCGAGCAGATCGTCAGATGGAAAGAGGACCCCGGGTGTGACTTTGAAGCGGTCGCCCGCGGAATGGTCTCGATCACTCCGCTGCGCATCGACATGACCGATTACGGCTATCTCGCGAAACTCAGGTCGATGGGTGAGACACTTCCGGGAGTTGAAGACAATGCCTAGCGCATACCCCGACACTCCGATCCAGCAGCGTCACCGTGCGGAGATGGTAGATCGCCTGCGCCATCAGCACCAGTTTCGAGATCAGCGTGTCCTCAAGGCCCTGGCTGAGACCCCACGCCATCTCTTTGTTCCGGACATCCTGCGCTCCAATGCCTATGGGGATCATTCGCTCCCGATCGATTCCGGACAGACCATCTCCCAACCGCTCATGGTTGCGCTCCAGACCGATCTGCTCGAACTGACGGACCGGGATCGGGTTCTCGAGATTGGGGCCGGCTCGGGATACCAGACGGCGATCCTCGCCCAGGTTGCCGGACAGGTCTTTGCACTTGAGAGATTGCCGGCACTCGCCCGCAGCGCCGATCGGCTCATTCGTGACCTTGGTTACCGCAATGCAACCATCCGCTGTTTTGATGGCACCTACGGGTGGTCGGAGTTCGCACCTTACCGTGGAATCCTCGTCGCGGCTGGCGCGCCGTCGATTCCATCGACCCTCATCGATCAACTCGAAGTCGGTGGGCGGCTCGTCATTCCTGTCGGCACGGAGAGGTCACAACGGCTGCTGCGCATCACCAGGAACGATGATGGCTCGACAACGGAAGACTTTGGCCCCTGCCAGTTCGTCAAACTTGTTGGTAAATTCGGATGGGAGAGCTGAACCGAAACGCAACATTAAGTTACTCTGTCAAAATAACTCATGGATCTGATTAAATACCTGATCGACTTCATTCTTCATCTCGACAAGCATCTGGTCGAACTTGTCGCCCAGTATGGCACCTGGACCTATGCCATTCTCTTTCTGATCATCTTCTGCGAGACCGGGCTGGTGGTCACTCCATTCCTGCCCGGCGATTCACTGATCTTTGCAGTCGGCGCTCTCGCTGCCAAGGATGCTCTCAACCTCTACCTGGTAAGCGTCCTGATGATCATGGCCGCAATCATTGGCGATACGCTCAATTACTGGATCGGATACAAGATCGGCCCAAGGATCTTCTCCAGCGAAGAGTCACGATGGCTCAATCGCCAGCATCTCGAGCGAACCCATCAGTTTTATGAGAAGTATGGTGGAAAGACCATTATCATCGCCCGTTTCATGCCGATCATCCGCACCTTTGCCCCATTTGTTGCCGGGATCGGCCGGATGTCCTACGGTCGTTTCCTCGTCTACAATGTTGCTGGCGGAATAGTCTGGATTGTCATCTTCATTGCTGCCGGATATTTGTTTGGCAATATTCCAATCGTCAAGCGCAACTTCACACTGGTCATCTTTGGCATCATCTTCATCTCGATCCTGCCAGGACTGATCGAGTATCTGCGCGCACGGCGTCAGGGGTAGTGGCGAGGTGAAGATCTCTGTTGTCGGTTCGCCGCACCCGTTGCCCAACCTCGCAATAATCTGACGCAGAATCATGCCTGTTCGATCCGTCGATTCTCGTCCAGTCAGCAGTTCTCTTTTGGGATGTCAACTTTCGAGCCTGTCTTTTCATATGGTTGGCTGAAGGATGAGCCCAATGCTCGACAATACAATTATTGAAAGGATCATACACATTGAGTATGATAAAACTGCTGTCGAGCAATCTCCCCCGGTGGAATTGCTGACTGTCTTGTCTCAAGGAGATGAATCGAGGAGAGTTTAATGTCGAACAGCAGACAGGAATATGCGCCAGGTGGAACCTATCTCAACCCTGATCTGAAGAGTCCGCAGGCGCAGGAGTTTGAAGACCGGTTGACGGATCTGATTGTCGGCCAGGATCGGGCCGTGCGGCGGATTACCGGGCTCTACCAGATCCATCTGGCCGGCCTGGCCCATCCAGGCCGCCCGATCGGCACGATGCTCTTCCTTGGGCCGACCGGTTCCGGCAAGACGAGAGTGGTCGAGGCGGCGGCGGAGGTTCTCTTCAAGGATCCAAATCTCGTTACCAAGATCGACTGTGCCGAATTTCAGCACTCGCACGAGATTGCCAAACTGATCGGCTCTCCCCCCGGTTACCTGGGCCATCGTGAGACCTCGCCGATGCTTACGCAGGAGAATATCGACCGCTCACATAACGAGACCCATCGACTCTCACTGATCCTCTTCGATGAGATCGAGAAGGCGAGTGATGCGCTCTGGCAATTGCTGCTCGGTATTCTCGATAAGGCGACTCTGACTCTTGGCGACAATCGACGCGTCGACTTCTCACGTTCGATTGTGATCATGACCTCCAACCTTGGGGCCCGCGAGATGAGCGAACTCATCTCGGGTGGTATCGGGTTCGCTCCGAAGAGCGGTGTGGTCGATACCGAGGTCGATCAGAAGATCTATCGGACTGCGGTTGAGGCAGCCCGACGCAAGTTCTCGCCAGAGTTCATGAATCGAATCGACAAGGTGGTCGTCTTCCGCAGCCTTCGTGATGAGCATCTCCGCCAGATTCTTGAGATCGAACTCAAGGCGGTGCAGGAGAGGGTGACACGGGGAACCAGCGAAAAGTTCATCTTCAAATGTACCGATGCCGCGAAACAGTTCCTGCTCGATGAGGGAATCGATTTCAAGTACGGCGCCCGCCATCTCAAGCGGGCGATCGAGCGCTTCCTGATCTATCCTCTCTCCAACCTCATTGCGACCAGCCAGATCTCGTTCGGAGATCTGCTCCATATCGACTATTCGCCAGAGATCGGCAAGCTGATCTTTTCAAAGGAGAATGGAGGGGCGCTCATCTCCGGGGAGATGAAGCCACGGGATCCGGCTCCCCTGTCCACCCCGGGAACGGAGACGGCACTGGCCATCGCCAGTGGCGAGGGGACCATGATCCCAATCGCCGTCCCCAAACTGAAACTCGAGCAGTAGCCCTTGCCTCACCAGGCCCGAGAGCAGTGAAGGGCAGGCTGGCGCAGCTGAGCACCAGCCTGCCCTTCTTCCCTTTGATCGACACGGGTCAGGGTTTGCGTTCCCCGTCGACATCATCGACCGGTACGCCATCCTGGAATTGATCAGTATCTTTCAACTCCTTCTTGAGCTGTTCAAGCTGTCTCTTCAGCCTGCTGACCGTTGCCGCATAGGCCGGGTTGTCATACTCGTTGCGCATCTCCCGCGGATCCCTGACCAGGTCGTAGAGTTCCCATTGCTTGAGTCCATGAAAAAAGATCAGTTTGTGGGTTCTGGTTCGAACGCCATAGTGAGCCGCAACATTGTGGTGGCCCGGGTGGTAGTAGCGGTAGTAGATGGCCTCGCGCCACTTGGCCGTTGGTCGACCCTGCAGAATCGGGAGGATTCCCCGTCCCTGCATGTCGGCTGGAACCTTCAGCCCGGCCGCCTGGAGGAATGTTGGAGCAAAGTCGACATTGAGGATCATCTTCTCATTCACGCTGCCCGGACGGATCTTCGCCGGCCAGCGGATGAGAAAGGGCATCCGCAAAGACTCCTCGTACATGAACCTCTTGTCATAGAAGTTATGCTCGCCAAGGAAGAAACCCTGATCAGAGGTATAGATGACGATCGTGTTTCTGGTCAGGCCCTGCTGGTCAAGGTAGTCGAGGAATCTGCCCACATTGTCATCGACCGACTGGACACAGGCGAGATAGTCGCGCATGTAACGTGTATACTTCCATCGCTTCAGGGCGGCTCCGGTCAGTCCGGGCGGAGGATCCATCTTCAGGTCGCTGCGGTTCAGGTCCTCGTCGATATGCATGGTCGCCTGGCGCGAGGCGTCCGACTTGCCGCGGTAGTCGTCATCGAATGATGCGGGTAAGGGCGGGTCGAAGTTCTCATACTGGCGCCGGTATTTTTCGTCCGGTTGCCAGTTCCGATGCGGCGCCTTGTGGTGGTACATCAGAAAGAATGGACGATCAGCCGGACGGTTGGCAACAAATCTGATTGCGAGGTCGGTGATCAGGTCGGTCGTATAACCCTTCAATTTTTTTCGCTCACCCATCTCGATCATGACCGGATCGAAATATGCTCCCTGTCCGGGAAGGATGTTCCAGTAGTCGAAGCCAGTCGGGCGACCATTCTCGGGTTGATAGGGATTCTGTCCGCCAAGATGCCATTTGCCCACCATTCCGGTATGGTAGCCCGCCTCCTGCAGATACTTCTGTACCATTGGCTGCCGGTTATCGATGTGGTTGAAGACCGGAACTCCGTTGAGGTGGGCGTACTTCCCGGTCAGGATTGCCGCCCTGCTTGGCGTACAGATCGAATTGGTGACAAAGCAGTTCTCGAAGAGCATCCCCTCTTTGGCGAGGCGGTCGATGTGCGGGGTACTGATCAGACGGCTTCCATAGGCGCTGATGGCATGTGCCGCATGGTCATCGGACATGATGAAGACGATGTTTGGACGGTCAGCCGCACCGATGCCCTGGCTGATGCCCGAGCGGGTGGCAACCTGACCACCCACTCCAGACAGCAGCACCGGAAGAAGTACCAGACATAGGATATGTTTTCTCATTTGATTGGATATGTCTGGGTGGCACCGGTTCGCTCATTGGTTACCGAGAACTCACGCTGATTGATATTGACTTCAACTTTGATCATGTGGCCCCGGTCATTCGCTTCATCGAGGTTGGCAATCAGTTCTTCACTCGTATTCTGATCTGGAGAGACGCCAAGATTGCGATGCATCTGGTAGAGATCGGCAAAGAGCGGCAGACCCTGCAGGTTGCGAACGGTATCGGGATGACCACCCTTTCGAGGGCCATTATTCATAATCGCCACCGTCGGAGTGATGCTGCGAAGAAGAACCGGATTGTTGCTGGTGTCGGTGCCGTGATGCCCGACCTGATAGAGATCGATCTCGCCAACCAGATTGACGGGACAGACCAGTCTCTTTTCGATGTTCCAGGTCAGATCACCGGTATCGAGAAAATCGAAGTTGCCGATGCGCAGCTTGAAGACGATACTCCGGGCATTATCGGTTGTGTCGATCGGGCGATCCTCTGCACGTGCACACTGCCGGTTTGGATTGGAGGCCATTCCCGTCTCGCTGATCACTTCACCTCGTGCGGAAAGCACCTGGAATCCGACCGGTGGTGACCCCGCATTTCGCTTCAGATTGATTACACTGCCGGGCTTGAGGGTGACCGATTTGCCCTTGGTCGCTTCGAGATAGGCCTTGTACTTCTGTTCAAACTTTAGATCCTCGGAGAGGCTGGTCATGGGACCGTGGTCGTAGAATTGATTAATCTTTACCCGGGTGGCAAGTTCAGGAACACCGCCAAAATGGTCGGTATGGTAATGGGTAATGATGAGGTGATCGATGGCCACGATCCCCGCCTTTTTCATGGCTGCTTCGATTCTTTTGGCATCGCGGCTGTCATTACCCGGCCATCCGGTATCGATGAGAATCGACTCACCAGCCGGGGTGACGATGAGCGTTGCCGCTCCCCCCTCGACGTCGACATAGTAGATGGTCAGCCGGCGGGCCGCCGGTGCCTGTGACTCCTTGACGGTTATTCCGTTAAGCGGAGTGAGAAGCAGCAGAAGATTGATCAACCAGATTATGTTCATTTTCCAGTCCTTTCCTTAATCGAACAGGGTCAAGTATTTTGTCGCTCAAATGGTTTCGCAAGTCAACAGGATAGATCGATCAATTTTAGTGAACCACGGTGACCGGCATCCTGAATCGGCAGTGGTGGGGCGTCGTGTTATAGTGGCGCGGAGGAGAAAATTCCATTTGAGGAGCGCGTGACGATGTCAATCTACGACCAACAACCGATCGATCTGCGGGGACTGCGAACCTACCCGCTCGCCTCACGCCCAAGCAAGGTGACGGTGCGAGACTTTGCCCGTCCGCTCACCGCACCAGAGGCGAGAGAGGTGCTGCGACTGGTCGATTCAATGCCCAACCTCCTTGCGGCCGATTCCTTGCGGGCGGTGGCGGCGGCGATCATTGCCGCGCGTGCCGCCGGACGCGCAATCATCTGGGGTATTGGCGGCCACGTCGTGAAGACCGGCCTGGCTCCGATTCTGATCGACCTGATGCGCCGTGGCTATGTGACCGCGGTTGCCACCAATGGATCCGGTATTATCCATGACTTTGAGATTGCCCTTGCCGGCTGGACCTCCGAGGATGTCGATACGGCGCTTGGCAGCGGTGACTTTGGCATGGCCGAAGAGACAGGCTTCCTGCTCAATCAGGCGATCAAAGATGGCGCGGCAGATTCGTGCGGCGTTGGTGAAGCGGTGGGAAGATTGCTTGTCGAGACCCGTCCCCCGTTCAGTGATTACTCCTACCTGCATGAGGCCTATCTGCAGCGCATCCCCGTGACTGCCCATCTTACGATAGGTGCCGATATCATTCACCTGCATGCAGAGGCGGATGGCGCAGCTCTGGGGGCCGCATCACACCGGGATTTTCGGCTCTTCACCTCGATTGTCCGCAATTTGAATGGTGGTGGTGTCTATCTCAATCTGGGCTCGGCCGTGACGATGCCGGAGATCTTTCTGAAGGCGGTCACGACTGTCCGCAACCTCGGCTTTGAGCTGGCAGACTTTACGACGGCCAATTTCGACTTTCTACAGCACTATCGTCCACAGACAAATGTCGTCCGTCGACCCGTCGCCAACGGGGCAGGGAAGGGCTACAGTCTGACGGGTCATCACGAGATCATGATTCCTCTCCTCGCCGCACTGCTTGAATAGTTGGTGTCTGCGTGAAAACTCTGCAAGGGAACTGTTCAGTTCAGACTGCTCGATCCGCCAGCCAGAGACCCTGCAACCGGATCAGTTCACCAATATTCCTGAAGAGCAGATCTCCATCCCCCAGCAGCATCTCCGCACCGGGTCGATTGAGCACCAGTTTCGACTCGATCGCCTTGTTCATGCGCAGGCCGATTCGCGCCGGAAAGTTGGCGTCGATCACCCCGCGAACAATCTCACGGCCAGGCTGGCTGGTGGAGAAGATAAGGTGAATCCCCGCTATCCGGGCTCGTTGTCCAAGTCTGGTGATCTCGGCCTCGAGCCGCCGCCCGGAGGCGATTCTGCGTGGTCTCCGATCCAGGAGAAGATCGGCATATTCGTCACAGAGACAGAAGATACGCGGGAGAGGTTCCGGCGTCAGTCCGGTCAGCTCTTCCAGGGAATGGACGCCGTGATTCGCCAGCAGCTGGTAGCGCCGCTCCATCTCGTCACCAAGTGCACTGAGAGCACCGACGGCCATTGCCCCATCACCTTCGATCAGAGGGCTGAACAGATATGGAGACTGGCTGAGCCCGGCGAAGGTTCTAGCTGATGGATCGATGAGGAGCAGTCGGAGGGTCGCCGGGGAGTTGGTCAGCATGAGCCCCGCCACCGCCGCCCGCATCCACGAGCTCTTCCCGCTTCCGACTGCCCCGGCAATCAGGAGATGGGCATTCTCTGGCTCAGAAAAGTCGATCATGCGCAGGTGACCATCGAGGTCGATCCCAAGAGGTACTGCTGCCGAGCCAGTTCGCCCATCACCGGGTCGAATCTGGTCGCGCATATCATCAAAGGAGACACGCTGCCGGTCCGGTCTTGGCAGGTCGATCAGCAGCTGATCACCATCAGTTCCAATCTGTGGAGGAGCATCCAGTTCAAGCTGGGCCTGGATCTCTCGCGCGAGTCGGCCGTTTGAATTCCCACGCAGGCGTTCCACCGTGGAGACTGAAAAACGAAGGTAGGAGGGTGCGGCAAGTGGCGACTGGTCGATCCGGCCAGTCAGGCCAAATTCGCGCAGTGCCGCCAGCAGTCGATCCACGAGTGGGCCGGAGTCGATCTCACTATCGGGAGAGATGGTTGGTTCAATCCCGGTGGGGACTCTTTGCCCGGTTTGAGCGATGAGCTCGAAGAGCTCTGGGCGCAGGTTCACCAGTTCGTCGGTCTGGTAGCTCACCTCCACGCGGGTTGGCACGAAACTGAGGCGCTTCAACCCAGGGGCTGCCTGCAAATTGGAATCGAAACACTCACCCTTAGCCTGCAGAAGCAGGTGGGTCAGGCATGCCTCGAGTCTTCCGGTCTCCGTTGAGGTCTGATTCGTCCGCAGTCCGATGATGATCCATTCATGGCTTACCGGAGACTGCCAGACATAATCGATGGGTCCACTGATGATCGCTTGACGATTGTCGTGGTCCCCTTCCACAGGGTCGATCTCGATCGAGACGGGCTCCTCTATCCTGTGCCAAGTGTAGCCTGTGAGATCATCGTCGCCATTCTCGCGGGCCTCGATCAACTGGCCCGCCAGCCATGAGCAGAGTTCCTGGGCTGCGTCCCAGAGGGTCAGAACCTGCTCCGAGAGGTGGTGGAGTGATGCCTGCTGCTGCTGGAGACGCGGACCAATCAGCCGGTGATAGGTGTGACCGATGAGGGCCCTTTGCCAGTTCTCAAATGAGGGTTCGATCTCCTCGATCGCCGCGTGCAGGTTGAGCGATCGATGGGGGCCAAGAAGCTCGGCCACCGCTTCATTGAAAATACGGACGGTCGGTCCATCGGGAGAGGCTTCACTCTGCCCCGCTGCCCTGAATATCGAGTCTCTGACATCGCTCACCTGAAGTTTGATCGTCACCTGTCGTTCTCCCTGGCCGGGCTGTATGTAAGGGAATCTATTGAATACCTGCAGGCTTTTCGTCAGCCTCGATCAGGCCAGCACGATGAAGGCTTTCAAGAGTTGGCTGGAAGATCACGGCCGGCGGGCCGTTCAGAAGGCCAAAGCGCTCCGGATTTCGTCGGGCATGTTCCTCGATCGTCCCGGGATCGCGGTCGAGACGCATCGACAGATATTCGACAGACAGGATATGGTGAAGTGCAAGGAGTTCGCTCATATCCTCGCCGAGATTGAATTCGAGATCCTGGTCCTCAGCCTTTCGCGTCGGCGTGTCAGGTCGGATCATTTCGAGCAGCTCGTTGAGCGGGCGCAGCCGGGTTGGCAGATTGATAGACAGCCATTGCTGAACGTCCAGCTCACTGATCGACTCGACGCCATTGGCCAGATCTCCAGCTTTTGCTTCGGAGAGAAGAGCGCGTGCGGCATCGAGGGCCGTGATCATCTCGGCCGTCACACCAATCCATCGAAAGCCCTGGGCAAGCAACTCCCCGCGATATTCGAGGGTCTTGCGGGAGTGCGAGCCAATCGGCATACGCACATCACGGATCAGGAGATAACGGTCGCGTCCGCCCTCCTCGAGAACCAGATCGACCATCTGGTCACGAAGCCGGCGCAGATGCGAAGCGAGTGTCGTCATATTGTTCTGGTTGCAGAGACTGAGCAGGATTCGTCCTGCTTCACTCTCAATCACCAGATCGATCCCTTTCAGCGGGGTGGTCGCTCCAAGTTCCCACCGTCGGTCGAGAATGCGGAGCATGAGCGGCAATCCATGGGCGATAATCAGGCCAGTCTGATCGGGAGTCACCGTGGCCGCCGCCCTCTCCAACCGTTCCTCCATCTCCTGAGTCAGAAAATCGTTCTTCGTCGGACGCTGTTGATGGAGTTGCGGACGCCAGTTGAGTTCAAACCGGTCAGCGCAATAGGAGAGGAGAGCTCGTGGCGTGTTGATGTTTCGCTGCAGCGCTTCATCGATCTCGCGCTCAGTGAGGGGCCAGAAACGCTCCTGAGCGGGATCACGCCAACGCTGCAGACCCGGGGTCGAATTGAGTCGTGCCACAATGAGTCGCTTTGCCTCAGCCGCGGTGAGAGACATCAGTGGCAGGTGACCGAACGACCGCATCCGATCATAGTCGGAGGAGATGATCGCCTTGTTGAGCGAGTCGATGAAGACCGAGAGAATGCAGGAGATGAGCACCGTATTCTGCGTCTCATCGTGAAGATATCCAAGCATCTGGCCAAAGCGATGAAGCCCGGCGAGATCGTGCGGATGGGACTGGAGGGCCTCGACCTGATCAAAGCAGAAGACGATCGGCATCTCTGGCCCGGTCATGCGGCAGAGGCTCAGGACGAGTGTCCGGGCACGTTCCTCCGGGTCACCTTCCGGATCGGTCTTCAGCCCGAGCTGGCTGAGCGCCGCTTCAGGCAGAGACTCGCCGCGAAGCCAGGCGCGGACGTCGCGACGATGGCGGCCAAGAATGAAATGGGTGAGGACGATCGACAGATCCCGGTCGTTGAGACTCGCCCCATC
>CAIOZW010000460.1 GCA_903862855.1 uncultured Acidobacteriota bacterium | reverse complement strand
CCGCACGCGAGCCGGTCACGCCATCGGCCGTCGCTGGTTTCGAACGGCTGGTCCTGAAGCGCCTTGCCAATGGCGAATCCCTTGCTGACGCCCTCCTGGCGGGTTACCAGGCCTTTCTTTCCTCCGATCTCTTCATCTACCTTCACGAACCCCGCGGTGACCATGATCAGCACGCGATCGCCAGTCGACTCTCGCATCTTCTTACCAACAGTCGTCCCGACGGAGCCCTGCGCGAACTGGCCGACAGGCAGCTCCTGCGTGATGCCGGAGTGCTGCGCCGCGAGGTGGAGCGGCTGACTGCCTCGGTGAACTTCGACCGTTTCGTCAACTACTTTACCGACTACTGGCTCAACCTGCGGGCGCTGCGCCGTGACGATCCCGACATCCGCCTCTTTCCGGAGTATCGGCTCGATGACTATCTGGTCGAGTCGCTGGGGCTCGAGACGCGCCAATTCTTCCGCGCCATGGTCCGGGACAATCTCCCGGCATCGGGCCTCGTCGATGCCGACTTCACCTACGTCAACGATCGTCTGTCGCGCCATTATGGTCTCGCGCCACTCACCGGATCGGCCATGCGGCGGGTCGAACTGCCGCCAGACAGCCCCTATGGTGGGCTGCTCACACAGGGGGCGCTGCTCAAGATCTCGGCAAACGGCGTCAATACCTCACCTGTGCTGCGTGGAGCCTGGGTCATGGACCGGCTGCTTGGTCAGCCGCCACCACCACCTCCACCGGGCGTCCCGGCCGTCGAACCGGACATACGGGGAGCGCAGACGATTCGCGATATACTCTCCCTCCACACCCGCTCGGCCAGTTGTGCCGGCTGCCACGCACGCTTCGATCCACTTGGCCTTGCCCTCGAGAACTTTGACGTGCTTGGTGCCTGGCGGACCAGATACCGTGGGCTGGAGAAGGGAGAGGTCGTCGCCGGAATCGATCAGACCGGCCACGATTATCGTTACACTCTTGCCGCTCCAGTCGATCCATCCGGCCAGCTTGCCGATGGGCGGCGCTTTCGTGATATTCACGAACTGAAGAGCATCCTCAAGAGCAATCCGCGCCAACTCGCCCGCAACCTCCTCCACCAGTTCACGGCCTATGCGACGGGGGTTCCCGTCCGCTTCAGTGACCGTGCCGAGATCGAGTCGATTCTCGACGCGACGGCCGCCAATGGCTATCGTGTCCGCGATCTGCTGATTGGCCTTGTCCAGAGCCGAATCTTTCTTGGACCGAAAGGATGTCGATAAGAATATGAGAACAGCAACACCTGTTACAGCATCGCGTCGCGCCTTTCTGCGCTCGGCTGGCCTGGCGCTCGCTCTTCCCACACTCGACTGCCTGGCCTCGGTACCCAAAACGGCTCCGGCCCGCCGATTGCTCGTCATTGTCAACAACATCGGCCTCTTTGCGAAACAGTTCTTTCCGACAGCCAATGGGCGGGACTACCAGCTCTCACCCTATCTCAGTGTCCTCGCCGCTCACCGCGACGACTTCACCGTCTTCAGTGGACTCTCCCATCCAGGGGTAACCGGAGGG
>CAIOZW010000459.1 GCA_903862855.1 uncultured Acidobacteriota bacterium | reverse complement strand
GAAATCCGGGCGCCTCTTCATCTCCGATTCTAATCACAACCGGATTATCGTCACCGGTCTCGACGGGGCGGTTCAAGAGGTGATTGGTGATGGTGAGATCGGCGTTCGTGATGGTTCGTTTGCTGAAGCCGAGTTCAACCACCCGCAGGGAGTTGCCATCGATGGTGAGGTTCTCTACATCTGCGATACCGAGAACCATCTCATCCGTCGGGCCGATCTGAAGACGCGCACGGTCGAGACCCTCGTCGGGACAGGTCAGCAGGCCCGCCGTTTCAATGAACCTGGCGTCGGCACCGCGGTTGCTCTCAACTCTCCCTGGGATGCGCTGGTGCACGATGGGATGCTCTATGTGGCCATGGCCGGACCACACCAGCTCTGGGTCGTCGACCTGAAGACCCGTGAGGCACGGCCCTATGCCGGGAGTGGGCGGGAGAACCATACCGATGGTCCACTCGATCAGGCGGCTCTTGCCCAGCCGAGCGGTGTAACGACCGATGGCAAGTCGATCTTCTTCGCCGATAGCGAGGTGAGCTCCATCCGCGCCGCCGCACTGCCGCCGGGCAATACCGTCAGCACCATTGTCGGGCAGGGGCTCTTCGACTTTGGGGATACTGATGGCTCTGGCGATTCGGTTCGCCTTCAGCATCCGCTTGGAGTGACCTATGCGGCTGGCAAACTCTATGTCGCCGATACCTACAACAACAAGATCAAGGAGCTTCAGATTCGTCAGCGGGAGAGCCGGACCTTTGCCGGATCCCGCGAACGCGGCGTTCGTGATGGCGACCGTCGGCAGGCCCGCTTCAACGAACCGGGAGGCATCAGCTCGACCACGAAGGAGCTCTTTGTTGCCGATACCAACAACCATCTCATCCGGCGCATCGATCTGGCGAGCGGAAATGTTGCAACCCTCGAGCTGAAGGGGCTCGAGAAGCTCAACCAGCATGTCGTCCGCAAGTTTCGCGGACGTCCGGTCGAGATAACCCGCCAGACCGTCGCTCCCGGCACCGGTTCAGTCGCCCTCTCCTTCAAGCTACCCGAGGGCTACAAGTACAACCAGGGTGCACCATTCTATTTTGGCTGGAGGAGCAGTGATGAAAAGTCGCTCCGCCTCACCGCAAAGGAGAGTGCCCGCAGTCTCAGCGAGCCAAAATTTCCACTCGAGATCCCCTTTGAGGCGAAGGCCGGCGAGTCGAATCTGACGGTCGAGGCAATCATCTATTTCTGCAATGATCAGCAGGAGAAGGTCTGTCTTGTCGATCGTCTGAAGATCGATGTACCAATCGAAGTGAAGGCGGGCGCAAAGAACACGATACCCGTCGAGGTTGTTGCCGGCAAAAAATAGCGGCGACGCTCGCCACCCCTCACCATCAAAACAATGGAGGGCTCCCGAATCCAACGGGCAGGCCCTCCATTATTCTTTTCCAGTCTGCTCTCCCGGATAGACTACCACTCTCCCGTTCGATCCCAGGCGAACTGCTTCAAGCGCCATTTCATGTCAGGCGAGAGGCGCCGTCCGTCAGACCAGGAGATGTTGGAGTTGACGTTACGGCTCGTCCGCATGCCCGGGATGACGGTACTGACCGCATCATCGCTCAGGACATATCGCAGTGCGAGCTCCGGCAGGCTCATTGCTTCGTGGTTGAGCAGCAGTTTCAACCGTTCGACACGATCGAAGACCTTCTGCCGCCGGTCGCCACGAAAGAAGAATGAACGGAAGTCGGACTCTGGAAAGACCGTGTCCGGGCGAATCGCTCCGGTCAGGCCACCCTCATCGAATGGTACTCGAGCCAGTACCCCGATATTGAGCTCACGGCAGACGGGAAAGAGCTCATCCTCAGGGGCCTGCTCGAAGATGTTGTAGATGACCTGCACGGCATCGATGTGGCCGCCACGGAGCGCCTTGATCGAATTGGCCGGCTGGTAATCGTTGAGCGAGAGGCCGAGATAGCGGATCTTTCCCTGTTCGCGCAGCTTCGTCAGTGCCTCGAGCCACTCGGTGTCTTCCGCCCAGATGTCGGTCCAGACGTGGAGCTGCTGAAGGTCGATCGTCTCGACTCCGAGGTTGCGAAGGCTCTTTTCGGTGCATTTGATGATATGGTCGGCCGGAAAGACCTCGCCGAGCGGCACATCGCGAGCCGGCCACTCGAGATTCAAAGGCGGAATCTTGGTTGCAACGTAGATCTGCTCCGAACGAGACCTAACCACTTCGCCCACCAGCCGTTCGCTGTGACCCTTGCCATACGCCAGGGCCGTGTCGATGAAATTGAGTCCCTGATCGATCGCCTGATTGAGAGCACGGATCGCTTCCTGGTCATCACCTCCGGTCCACTGAACTCCACCGATTCCCCACGCTCCGTAGCCAACCTCGGAGAGCTCCAGCCCTGTCCGTCCCAATGTGCGAAATTTCATCGTCTTGTCCCCCATTTATCGTCAATAGAAATTGGTTGATCTACAATTACGACCGAGATTTACTCATTCTGGTTATTCAAAAGTCAACTGAAACCGAGTACTCATACTGAAGGGGGAGACGTGAAGTCAGCAGATCTGTGGAGATTGATGGGCATAGGGCTGGTGCTGCTGGGAATGCGCCTTCGCTGGCGGACGACCGTCGTCGTGGTCGCGGCTGCACTCGTAACCGGGATTGCCGCCGGGTTGCCGCTCTTCTCGGCCACCGGGATCTGGGAGGAGCTGGCGGGAGGCGCTCCCCAATGGGTTACACGGAGAGGCCCGGTCGGGATTATCGACCTGCTTGGAAAGGCCTTTGCCGAGAACCGGCTCATGACGCTCTTTATTCTGACGCTGCCGGCAGTCGGAATGGCCGAGAGGTATGGTCTGCAGGAGGAGGCGGGACGGCTCATCCGCCGGGTCAGGGCGGCGACGGTAGGCCGGCTTCTGGTCGTCTATCAGATCTTCAGGATTTTGCACGGCGCCCTTGGGATCCGGCTCAATGGACATCCATCCTTTGTCCGCCCGTTGATCGCCCCGATGGCCCTCGGCGTAACGACCGGAGGAATCAGGACGGAAAAGGTCAAGTCTGCGGCAGCCGCTGCTGAGAACTATGGCAACTTCTACGGCCAGAACCTCTCCCCGGTTCAGGCCGGGATCCTGCTCGTCTTCGGAGTCATGCAGGGACTCGGCATCCAGCTGAGTGTCTGGGATCTGGTGCGCCATACCCTGCCGATCGTCGGGTTTTCACTGCTCCTTGCCGGCTTGCAGTTCTGGTGGCTCGACCGCCAACTGCGCCGGAATGGAGGTGAGTGATGATGGAGCGCCTCTTTTCGCTCGAGACGGTCTATGCGATGACCGGCATCGTGCTGCTTCTCTTCGGAATCATGACCTGGCGGGATCGATCCAATCCACGCCGGCAGGGGAGTGCGATCTTCTGGCTCATCCTTGGTCTGATCTTCATCTTTGGAGGAATAATGCCGCACTGGGTGACCGGAATCCTGGTTCTGGTCATGGTGGCGATCGATGGAGCGGGCAGGGTTGGCCGCAGCAGTCTGGCAGAGCGGGAGACAGTGGAAAGAGTTTCACGAGGAGCACGAATCTTCTGGCCAGTCCTCGTCATTCCCGTCGTGACGGTTATCGCGGCGCTCCTCTTTCGCCGATTTGGTATGGATGGCAACCGCGGCGCCCTCGTCGGACTCGGTTTTGGCGGTGTCGTGGCCATGCTGGTTGCGCTCAAAGTGACGAGCGGACTGCGCTTTGCCGGAATGCTGGCAATGATCGATGAGGGGCGGCTCCTCAATGAGGCCATGGGCGCCGTCAATATCCTGCCACAGCTTCTGGCCTCACTCGGCGTCATCTTCACCTCTGCCGGCGTTGGAGACCTGATCGCCTCCGGTGTGCGCCAGCTGGTTCCGGGAGACCAGCTCTTTCTTCTTGTCGTTGCGAATTGTCTCGGGATGGCTCTCTTCACGATCGTCATGGGCAACTCCTTTGCCGCCTTTCCAGTCATCGCCAGCGGCGTTCTCGTTCCGCTTCTCATAAGACCCTTCGGGCCTGATGGTGTCGATCCGGCCCTTGCGGCGATTGTCACCTTGACGGCCGGTTCAAGCGGTACGCTGATGACCCCCATGGCGGCCAACTTCAACATCGTCCCGGCCGCACTTCTCAACCTGCGAGATCAGTATGGAGTGATCAGGTTCCAGTTCCCCTTTGCCCTCGCCCTCTGGTCGTTCCACGTCGTCTGGCTGTGGTGGTGCATCAGAGCAACTGCCCCGTAAACCGTTAACTTTGTCCGGGTGATCGTGCTATGCTCGGGCAAAGTGATCGATATTTCCTTCGAGATGAGGTGGCATCAGGATGTTCAACGCGCACGGTCTTCGTTTCATGATCTTCTTTGCCTTGACGGCTCCGGTCATTGCCCTGCTCCTGCTGGCCGGACCGACTCCGGTGACGCAGGGTGAGTCGCCAGCCCCCCCCCTGCCAATCTGGCAGGTGGCGCCACAGAG
>CAIOZW010000458.1 GCA_903862855.1 uncultured Acidobacteriota bacterium | reverse complement strand
TGGTGAGAGCCCGGACGTCCTCCGGGTCATGCATCAATCCCCCCTCACCGACAACCTCCGGGAGACTCGAGGCATTGCTGGTGATGACCGGAGTTCCACAGGCCATTGCCTCCAGCGGCGGAAGTCCGAATCCCTCATAGACTGATGGGTAGAGAAAGCATTCAGCGGCCGAATAGAGCGCCGGCAGATCCTCATCGGCAACATAGCCGAGAAAACGAACCATCTCCCCGAGTTTCAGCTCTTCGACCAGCCGGTAGACCTCGTCATACTTCCATCCATTTCCACCACAGAGAACCAGGCGCGGGCGATGGGGTGTCGTTCGCAAAAGTTCATCGTAGGCGCGGAGCAGCACCGGCAGGTTCTTCCGCGGTTCGATCGTTCCGACATAGAGCAGATAGGGGCCGTCGATGGCGTGTCGACGAAGGACTCCCTCCGATTCGCTGGCCGGAAGGGGCTTCATCTCCCGTCGCGCCCCCTCCTGGATTACCCGCACCCGCTGCGGATCGATCCCGAAGTGCTCGATCACCTCGCCACGTGTCCACTCACTTGGCGCAATGATCATCGATGCCCGCCGGATCATGAGCGGAATGCGCCGTTTCCCGCGTCGTACATTGTCATCTTCGTGAGTCTGTGACCGTCGAAAGAGTGAAAGATCGTGGACAGTGACAACGGTCGGACAGGGGGCAAAGACCGGGATACAGTAGTTCGTCCCGTGAAAAAGGTCGAAAGGGGAGACCTGCAGCAGTGCGGGAAGTCCGACCAGCCACCAGCGTCGAAAGACCGACCTGACCGGAAGGAAGACCTTGCTCAGATTCGAGGGTGTCGCTGCCGTAACTGGAAATGGAAAATCGAACGGAGAGAGCAGTGTATACTGGTGATCGGTATGGATTCGAGCCAGCGCTTCTGCCAGAGCATCCGTGTAATGTCCGATTCCTGTCTTGGCCGCAACCAACGGGATAGCATCCAGGGCAACTCGCATACTTTGTCAGCATACCGCCCTCTTCATTTAAATTCAATCATCCGCATGGTCAATCTCCCCTCCCCACACTATAATCAGCCCGGATGGTTTTGAAGCGGCGATGGTGGGCAGTCTCCATCGATGGCCGAACTGCCAAATGGACTGAGGAGTTGACCGATGAACGACAGGGTGAAATTCGAGATAGGTGCTGATCAGGACAATCAGGAGCTGCGCGAACAGATCGATCGTCACACGGCGTGGAGCAGAGAAGAGATGCTCAGTGGTTCATGGTGGCACAGTATTGAGCTGACGGACGGCACCATTACTCCCGGTATCCATCCACTCACCGAGCTTCGTGATTACTATCAACGTCTTCAACTGCCAGACGATCTTTCCGGGACGCGGCTGCTCGACATTGGCTGCTGGGATGGATTCTACAGTTTCGAAGCGGAACGCCGCGGAGCCTCGGTCGTCTCGGTCGACTGCTGGCGCCCGGACAACTTCTTCAAGGCCCGGCAGGCGCTCGGTTCCGCCTGCGAGTTTCATGAACTGAGCGTCTATGATGTAAGCCGGGATCGTCTCGGCAGACACGATATCGTCCTCTTCCTCGGCGTGCTCTACCATCTTCGCCACCCGCTCCTTGGCCTCGAACAGGTCTGCGAGGTGACTGGCGACTTTGCCGTCATCAGCTCCCATATTATCGATGGATTCTACAATTCACTCCATCCGGTCATGGAGTTCTATGAGGTGGATGAGCTTGGTGGTCAGTACGATAACTGGTGGGGGCCGAATGTCGACTGTCTGACGAGAATGATCCGCGCCGCCGGCTTTGCCCGGACGGAACTTCTTCACCAGGAGGAGACCCGGGCGATCATCAAGGCCTGGCGGAACTGGGATGATCGCCCACACGAGTCGACGCCCTCACTCGAGATTGTCGACATTGTCAATGCTGCATCACTCGATCACGTCTTTCCCCTCAGCGGGAGAAGAGCCTTCATCTCGATCAGGGTCAAGGGGCTGGCTCCGGTCGCTTCACGGGATGATGTCCGGGTCGAGATCGGTGGGTTTGGAATCAATCCAGTCTACGTTGGTCCCTGGATCGGTCCCTACCCCGACGATCAGTTGCAGATCAATGCACCGATCCCTCCCGGGCTTCTTCCTGGCCCGGTCGAGGTGCGCGTCTGGCGAGAGGATCGGGAGTCTCAAACGGAGACGATCGAGCTGCAGCCCGGAGGTCGATGGTAGTCGGGCTCCTCAGTTTCCGGTTACAGGAAGTACCACCTCCCGCTCAAAGCGGATCCTGAGAACAGTCCCGGCGTTGAGCCGGATTTCATTCCCCTTTGTCATCAATACGCCTCCCAGAACCCCGGCTCCAGCCGCTCCGGCCATTCCACCCAGGCCACCACCGGCAGCGCCAATGATCAACCCGCCGAGAGAGCCAAGACCGCCACCGATCCCGGCGTTCCTTGCAGTCTGCGACCCTGACCGGCCTGCTCCAACCTTGCCCTCGTCATCCTTCGCCTGCATCTTCTGGTCGTTGGCGTAATCGTCGATGGCTGTGACAACGGTCGCAATCCGCTCATTACCATAAGCCATTCGCATCGATTCGAAGACGATCGTCATGGTCGCCTGTCGCTGACCACGCCGCGCTGCCTGGACCTGCGTCACTCGGCCATTGAATTCGGTTCCTTTTGCAATGGCGATCCTTCCATCGCTGTCGCGGACCGCCTCGTAGAGGACAGCTTCGACCTGATCGCCGACTTCATTCAACTTTGAACTTAGCTGCGTCTGCAGGCTCAGCTTCGCCGTTGCCCCCTGCGTGACGACATGATTTACCGACTCAGGTGTGGTTGCTGGTTTTACTTCCTGGCCGTAACCGATTACAAACAGCAGAAATGCCAGCCCCACTGAACTGACCGATCTTGTGATAACTGATTCCATAATGTCTCCTTCCCCGCGGGGCTTCTCAATTCTTTCGAGGTCTCTGAACCTGACCCTCCAATGAACGCCATCAGCCCGCCATCTTGCCAGCAGCCGTCATTAAAATATCCCAATTACTCTCATCGGCGTGGCGACGAGGAGGAGGTGAAAGGCTAGCGACCGCGTCGTTTCTCGCTCCGGATGATCTCTGAAACATTCCAGTCGCGAACCCGTCCGCGGTCGGAATTCTGCTCTTCCATTTCACTCTTCCCGGATGCCCTTCGAATCAGGTGGAGCGCACCGTCACGGCTCTTCTTGATCTCGCGTCTTCCATCCTCGAAGAGGATCTCCACCGCCTCTCCTCCTTCAAGCAGTCGTACGATCTCACCATAGAGGATTCCCGATCCAAAAACGTAGGAGATTTCATCACCAATGCCGAAACTTCGTGTCGGTCGGGACGATCCGCCGGGTCTGTTTGTCGGTGCCATTTGAGTTTCCCTTCTCTCGCAGATATCCAAACAAAGAACAGTTGGGTTATATTACACGCATTACAATTTGTTCGGCAAACATTCCTTACCAATGCGTTCGAGCTCATCTGAAGATGTGCGCACCAGGCTGTATTCATTTCGGTGCAGGAGGATTATCGGACCGTCTGGCGCTTATGAATCAAACGGATTGGAGTTCGAGGCGATCGTTCATCCGGTTGATACCAGGACACGGATCGATGCGGGATTGTTGAAACGATGGAAAGGTCGTGGAGAATTGAATGAGAGTGCGTAACCCGGGTGCTGCCTATGATCCGTTTGCCTGGTTCTACAACCAGTACTGGGGGCCGGACTTCTGTCAGGATGTCTTTCCAGTCTTTGAGCGGATACTTATTCCGCAGCTTCCCGCACCGGCTCGTATCCTTGATCTCTGCTGCGGTACCGGCCAGATTGCGGCGCGGCTGGCTCAACTGGGATATGAAGTGACCGGGCTCGATGGGTCAGCGGCCATGCTCGACCTTGCCAGATTTAACTCACCCGACGGTCAATTTATCGAGGCCGATGCCCGCTCGTTCGTCCTGCCGGAGAAAGTAGCTCCCTTTGACCTTGTCATCTCCACTTTCGACAGCCTCAACCACATGCTGACACTTGAGGACCTCGATCTGGTCTTCCAGAACGTTCAACGATCGCTTGTCCCCGGTGGTCTCTTCCTCTTTGATCTCAATGTTGAAGAAGAGAATGAGATCGCCGGATCGACCATCGATATTGTTGCAGCCGACCACGTCTGTCTGGTCAGGAGCAGTTATCAACCCGACAGCCGGCTCAAAACCTACCATCTAACCCTTTTCAAGAACTGCCCGGGCTCAGGTAAAGACCTCTACGATCGTCATGACCTCACCCTCTTTCAGCGTTACCACCAACGTGACGAGGTCGTTCAGCTTCTCCACGACAATCGGTTTACGCAGATCAGCATCTTTGACCCGCGCAGCCAACCTGGCCTGATCGGCAACGACTGCCGGATCTTCTATTCTGCCTATTCTCGTGGGGCATAGTAGCCCTGGCGGGCGCGAATGCGCAGATCGGCCTGGTTTCTGATCCTTACCGAGATCCCGCGAAACTTGCCATCCCTCTGCTCATTTGTCGGGTAGTATCCAAGCAGATACTGGGCCTGAAGTTCAGTCGCAATATGATTAAAGACCTTCGAAAGATCCTCAAGCCGGTCGGGGAGAAAGGCCATGCCGCCGGTCTCATTGGCGATCCTCACCATCCCCTCGTGGCCACGAATGCTCATCCGATTGAGCCTGATCGATGGTCCGCTCGGGTTGATCGCGTAGAAGAGACAGTTACGGTTCTGGGCCTCGAGCAAGGCATCACGGAGCTGAAACTCCTCGCTGTTGTTGTCCTCTCCGTCCGAGATGACAACCAGCACCCGCCGGGCACTTGGTGAGGCGTTCTCCTCGACATAACGGGCGGCCTTGACCACCGTATCGAAGAAGGCCGTGGCCTCATCGGTCGGCTCGATCGATATTACACCACCGATCGCCTTCTCAGCCGAACCGGTTCGATCCATCAACAGGCGGGATTGCCGGCCAATCAAATGAAGCGAGGCAAAGTCGCCCGACTTGAGTACCACCTCGAGAAATCTGGCGGCTGCCGTCCGCTCAAATTCGAAACGGTTCCGGATACTGCGCGAAACATCGAAGAGCAGTGCCAGTTCGATCGGCGTCTTTCCCGGGTCACCGAGAGTCTGGACCTGCTGCCGAACACCTTCCTCTTCAAGAATGAAATCTTCGGCGGTCAGGTCGCGGATCGGTTGGCCGGCTTTGTCCGTTACCGAGACCGGTACGACGACCAGCGTCGAGTCGATCCGGATGGATTCGGCATCGAGATCCTCCTGCCGGTCCTTCCCGGAACCCGGCTTTGGAGGGGCGGATGGTTTCTGATCCTGTTGCTCAGCTGGAACTGGTTCGGGGGCAGGCTTCGGTTTGACAGGCTCCTGGTCGTCTATCCGCTCCAGTCCTCTCTCCAGGTCACTCTCATTCAATTGGCGGCCTTCAGTCCGCTGCCAAAGATCTTGATGGACTGCTGTCGCTGCTGAGCCATCTCCGATAATGAAAAGGAAGGCGGTCACTGCAACCGCCTTCCCAAAGTAGACCCAACTGCTGTTCCGGATGGTTCGTCCGGGCCGTAAAGTTTGGTTCATGTTTTTATTGTAAAGTACAGCCATCCAATCCGGTAAAGTGTCTCAGAACTAGTCACCCTTGGTGACGGGTCTGGCGACCTTGACTGGTGGCGGAGGAGCGGTCAGTCCCTTGTTGACCAGAATCTTGACCTCAACCCGCCGGTTCTGTTCGCGGCCGGTCCGGGTATCGTTGCTGGCAACCGGACGCGCTGCACCAAAACCGTACGGCGTGATCATCCGGCGGAGCGGAATTTCATGATTCTCCGCAAGATACCTGACTACTGCCTCGGCCCGATCCTGACTCAGTCGACGGTTCTTCTCGGCAGCACCCTCAGCCGAGGCAAATCCGGTGATCTCGATCAGATAGGCTTTTTCACTCTTGGCTTGTCTCGCTACCTCGTCGAGAAGCTCCGTCGCTTCCGGAAGAAGCAGGGAACTGCCTACCTTGAAGTTGACCGAAATGTCGCGTTTCTCTACGTACTCGTCAAGCGAGGTGACCAGTGTATCGATGCGGCGATTGGTCGATTCGACCCCGACGGCAGCCGCCTCGGCCGCGTCCTGAGCCGTGCGGGCGCTATTTGTAATCTTCTTTGAGAGCGACTCCATCTCGATAATCTGGTCTGACAGTCGCTTGGCATTCGCCTCTGACTCTTCGAGCCGTTTCTCATTTGCCGCAACTCGACCTTCAACCGGGGTGACTCGAGTCTCAGCAGCCTTGACCGCCACCAGGGCATTATCAGTGAAACGGATCTTTTCGGCAACCAGCTGACCCTTCTCATCGCCCTTGCCCTCAATCTCCACCGTCAGGCCACGAACGAGGTTGGTCGTCCCATAGATGCGTGCATTTCTGAAGATATTGCTCTTCTTCTCGAGAACCTGTGTGCTGTTCTGTAAACGCACCGTCACTTCGCCATTGCTCTTGTCACGAAGAAGGAAGGTATCAGCCTCCCGCTCGATAATCACCCCGAAGATCTTCTGCTTGACACCCTTGGCAATCGTAACCTTGGCCGCCACCTTGGCTGCCTGGTCGGCGACCTTGTCCTGTGCCAGCCCCTCGAGGGCTGTGACAGCCAGAATGGCTGCCAGACCAATTGACATGACCACCTGATATATACTCTTTTTCATTCTAATTCGCCTCCTGCGAGTCTGCTTTTCTGCACTTCTGATGCGGGTCTCAGAATTCTAGTTGATCCAAGCTCGAAGTAACTTGCAACAATTGTGCCAGTTAATGCGTCTATCTCCAAACGCTTTGTCCATTCAATTTAGCCCGGATGGTTACCTCCCTCGCTTCACCATAAATCCCAAGCCTGACTGAAAATCATACACAGTAATGGTTCAATCAGCGTAAACATTACCGGTATCATCTTCAGCCAACCTATGAATGGAATCGACGCAAAATCTTGTCGATAATCTCAGGATTGATCGAGAAATAGTTGAAGATTGACTCAAATCACGGTCGCCAGTCCTTATCAGATAAAAAGGGAGCTGGAAAAAGATTTTCCAGCTCCCAAAGATGCTCAACTACTGAGGAGTCGAAATTGGGTCAAC
>CAIOZW010000457.1 GCA_903862855.1 uncultured Acidobacteriota bacterium | reverse complement strand
TCATCGACCACCAGTATCTCGGCTGCTGGTAATGTCTGCGCGAGGACGCTCTGGATCGTCGCGGCGATGTATGGCGCAGCGTTAAGACAGGGAATGATGACGCTGACTCGTGATCTGGCGTTCTCCACGACAATAACCCAATAGAAAGGCCGGATGGCGTAACTGATCGAGCAGTGCAAAGTAGAGTCCACTTCGCAGTCCGTGGCTGCTGATCCGTTCACGGAGGCGCCGCCCGAGTGCCCGTGGACTGAGAAGCTGGCGCAGTAAGAGCTGCCCTGGCCGGCGGATTCGCTGAGCTGGCCAGCGTCGCCCGATCCTTGCTCCACCTTCACCGTAGTTGACCAGAGTCCTGAGCAGACTGACCAGGCTCTGCCGATGGCGGTGATTGACGACGGCTGTTTCAGCAAGCTGCAACTTGTAACCGGCGTCGCGCAGACGATAGCCGAGCTCGGCCTCCTCACCGCCCGGTTTGCGGAATCCCTCATCAAACCCGCCAACCCTGACCAGTGCATCCCGACGAAAGCAGGCGTTGGCCGTGATCAGATAGGGAATCACTCCCTGCTCATCTGGCTCCGGATCGAGCAGCCGAATCAGATCGATATAACGGTCGGTCAGTGTCCCACCATCACCCCGGACGATTCCTCCAACTCCAGCAATCTTTCCGTCGACATCTCCGGCAAATCCTCCCATCAGCCTGGCCAGCCAATCTCTCTGCGGTGCACAGTCGCTGTCGGTGAAGGCGATCAATCCACAGCGGGCCACTTCGATTCCCGTATTCCGCGCCGCTGCCGGCCCACCATTCGTCCGGCTGACTACCCGTATTCGCTCTCCAAAACCGGCAAGAACCTGCAGTGTTCGGTCGGTTGAACCGTCGTCAACGATGATGATCTCTGCTGCCGACCATGTCTGACAGAGCAGGGCCTTGACTGTTCCGGCGATCGTCTCTTCACCATTCCAGACCGGGACGATTACTGCAATCGCAGGTCGATCGGACTCCACGTCAATGGATGGATCGACGGATAGATCGGATATCTCCGGTTCGCACATTACTCTCTTCATCCGCGCAATGCCGGCCACCAGCTGTGCCTGACCGTTCGCAGGGCCAGATCCCAGAATTCGTGGCGCAGCGGAGAGCCCCAGTAACGCCAGACCCGGCGTCGGCGTGCGGCGTGATATTCAGCATAGTCGTCACCAGTCTTCGCCGCCGCGTGATAGTGGCATCCGGCCAGAACCTGGTCGACATTGAGAAAGCTGGTCTCCCGCGACATCCGCACCCAGTAGTCGAAGTCCATGACCAGATCCAGATCTTCGTTGAGCAGTCCGATCCTCTCGGTCAATTCTCGCCGCCAGAAGATGGCCGCCTGGTGCATCTGATAAGGCCGCCAGATCTCGAGCAGGTGCCGTCGCCCCTCGTATCGTCCTTCGAGTCGTACCGGATCCCGACCATCGGTGTAGACCTTCAGCACGTGCCCGGCGATCGCTCCGACTCTCTGCTCGCCGCTCAACAATCTACCCGCCAGTTCAAGAGTTCCCGGAAGATGGAAGTCGTCACTGTTGAGCCAGCAGACGATCTCACCGGTCGCCCGCGCCAGCCCCTTGTTGATCGCGTGGCACTGTCCGCGATCAGGCCGACTCTCCCACCAGCTCAGCCACGGAGCGTAATGCTCGATGATCCCGGCGCTTCCATCCTGACTCCCACCATCCACGACCAGATACTCGAGATTGGGATAGCCCTGCCCGATTACCGAGCGGATCGTCATCTCCAGAAAGTCTGCCTGGTTGAATGATGGTGTGATGACCGTTATTCGCGGCCATTGTCGATCCGGTTCCAGTACCGGCTGCCCGGCAACCGACCACGGCCATACTTGCCTGTCGTCAATCGCGGCTTTCAGGGGAGCGGGAAGGGAATCAGTCGTCATCGTCATCACCCGACGGAATCGACCAGTCGTGGGGGACGAGAACCCCCTTGCCTCGCCAACCATCTGGATAGAGTCTTCCCGTGCCATAAAAGTCACCATCGACCACATCCAGCTCGATCCCGTTGAGGATCCAGTCTTCGACCTGCCGATTGACCTCGAGGAAGAGGGTCAGCACATACTGATTCTGACTCAACGGCAGTGCCGGGATGCGGCAGCGCAGCGTTCCCCGTGGAGGAAGATCGAGCGGGTCGCGTCGCACCAGCTCGCTCGAGCAGTTGAAGAGGGTCTGGCCGAGACCATCATAAAATGCGACCGAGGCCCGGCAGTTGGGCAATGGCTGCCCGTCCTCTGCCTCATAGTCGAGGGCGATCACCAGCGGTCGTCCGGAGACGCCCTGTTCGAGCGGGTTACCATTCCCATCCTCGAAGCACGCTCGGGTAAACCTGACCCGCCCCCGGCCCTCCCGTTCACGACACTCGCGCAGATCCCACGGTGTCGCGACCCGCAGCCCGCGCAGATAGCTCTGGATTACCGGCTCGATCGGCCCGTCTGCTCTTACCTGCCCATGATCGATCAGAATCCCCCGCTGGCAGAGATTGAGCATCGCGGCCGTGTTGTGGCTGACAAAGAGGATGGTTCGGCCCTGCCGCGAGATCTCCCCCATCTTCCCCAGACACTTCTTCTGAAAGGCGGCGTCACCAACCGCAAGCACCTCATCGATCAACAGAATCTCCGGTTCAAGATGGGCGGCGACGGCAAACGCGAGCCGGATATACATCCCGCTGCTGTATCGCTTTACCGGCGTGTCGATGAACCTTTCCAGTTCGGCAAATGCCACGATCTCGTCAAACTTCTCCGCAATCTCGCGCCGTGACATTCCGAGGATCGAACCATTGAGAAAGATGTTTTCCCGGCCACTCAACTCAGGGTGGAAACCAGTTCCAACTTCGAGCAGACTGCCCACCCGGCCGTAGATCTCGATCCGTCCCTCCGTCGGAGCCGTGATTCGCGAGAGAACCTTGAGGAGCGTACTCTTTCCTGCTCCATTCCGGCCGATGATGCCGACCACCTCTCCCGGCTGAATCTCGAAGTCGATACCCGAGAGGGCCCAGAGCGGTTCGGCTTCAACCTGTCGCCCACGCCGCTGCAACCTGCCTGTCAACTCGACCAGCCGGTCGCGCAGCGTCGGATTGATCGTGAGACGCTCTCCCAGGCGATACCGCTTTGAGACACCCTCAACCCTGATTGCAAATGGACTCTTTGCCAGCGATTGGTTCATATATCCGGTCGATCCCGCTCAGACAAGATCGGCAAAATGGCGCTCCATGCGCCGGAAAGTGTAGGCGGAATGGATCAGCAGCACTGTCGCCACCACCGCCGATGTTCCAAGGGAGGTCCAGTCAAACTGGCCACCCTTCACCTCACCCAGGAGGGCAACCCGCCAGGCCTCGATCAGCCCACTCATCGGATTGATAAAGTAGAGGTGACGGAGATGTTCCGGAACAAGGCTGGCCGGATAGATCACCGGTGTCGCAAACATCCAGAACTGGGTCAGGAAGGGAATCACATAGCGAATGTCACGATACTTGACTTGCATTGCCGCCAGCCACATCCCAACCCCCAGCGCTGTAATCGTCGTCAGCAGGATCAGCACTGGCAGCAAGGCCAATGATCTGCCAGGAACTGCCCCGTACCATGCCATCAACCCTCCCATGACCAGCAGCGAGATCAGCAGATCGACCAGGCCCGCCAGCACAGCTGCAGCTGGAATGATCATCCGTGGAAAATAGACCTTGGTGATCAGATGTGTGCTGCCAACGAGACTTCCCCCGGCACTGCCGAGGGCATTTGCAAAGAAGGTCCAGGGCAGGAGTCCGGCAAAGACGAAGAGCGGATAGGGCACTCCATCCGAAGGCAGTCGTGCCAGTCGACCGAAGAGAATTGCGAGAATGAGCATGTTGCCCAATGGTTGCAGGACCGCCCAGACGACTCCGAGAGCCGTCTGCCTGTAGCGTACCTTCAGATCTCTCCAGATCAGAAAGAGGAAGAGCTCCCGATATCGCCACAGATCTCCCAGTTCGAGCGGGCTCCATCCTTGTGCCGCCTCGATCACGAGGTGTGGAATTTGCCGGTTCTCACCGTCCTTCTGATTCAAACCATCCCTCCCGGTTCAGATGCGGCCAACATCTTTGTCAGCTCAGAGGTTGACATCGATCCAGTGCGTCAGAATGATCAACGCCCAGATCCGTGACCAGGTCGTCCGTCCAGCCAGAAAAGTCTTCCAGACTGCCTCGACCTCCGTCCGGTCGAGAAGACCCTGCGCCGCTGATCGTTCGAGCATCTCGTCCACCAGCGGTTGCAGCGCACCAGTGAGCCACTGCCGAAAGGGGAGCTCAAAGCCCCTCTTCCGCCGCTCGATGATCTCTTCCGGGAGATCTCCCGCTGCCTCCACGAGAAGCCACTTGGGGGCCTTTCCCGCTGTCCTACCCAGTTTCATCTCACCCGGGATCTGCAGTACTCGCTCAATCAGCAGATGGTCGAGAAATGGGACGCGAACCTCCAACCCGTGGGCCATGCTCATGTTGTCAGTATCACGCAGCAGAGTGTTGGTGAGATAGCCTCCCAGCTCGAGCGCCGAGGTCTTGTTGAGCAGATCCATTCCTGCACACTGTCGTGACTGCCAGTCGTTCCAGCCTTCAAGCATCTGCCGTGCCACAGACTCTCCATCCCCGTCATCCGCTCTCCCGAGTAGCCGGTTTCGCTGGCGCTGGCTGAAGAGCTGCCGTCTCAATCTGACCGTGTGCTGGTCGAGCTCGCCTTGCGCGAGCAGCTCCCCCAGTTTCATCCCTGCTGCTCCCCGCGCTCCAAGCCGGATCACCCGGGCGGCCAGGTTTCGCAGCCTCTCCGGTGACCGCGTAGCAAGATGCCGCAGCTTTTCGTCGCGTACCAGCGTCCGGTAGAACCGGTAGCCAAGAAATGCTTCGTCTCCCCCGAGCCCTGACAACGCAACCTTCAGTCCCGCCGCAGCAGTCGCTTCGGCGACAATCCACGTATTGATCCCGTCGACCGATGGCTGATCGAGCGATTTCATCGCCTTTGGCACCCGCTCCAGCGCCTCCTGCTCACTCAAGATAACCGTGCGGTGCTCAGTCGCATACTTTCGAGCCACCATCTCCGCATATCGTGCTTCACTGTACTCAGTCTCTGGAAAGCTGACCGAAAAGGTTCGCAGATCATCGATCCCTGTCTGGCGAAGCAGCGAGACGAGGCTGCTCGAATCGATTCCACCACTCAGAAATATGCTGATCGGAACGTCAGCCACCGTCCACAGCCTGACCGCATCGCGTGTCAAATCCCGCACCTCTCCGATCGTCTTCGCCGAATCGAGAGGTCGCACGGCCTCGCTCGACCCAGGCCGCCAGTAGGGAATCGACTCGACTCTTCCTGCCTTGTAACGAAGATGATGACCGGGAAGTACCGTGTATACGTCGGCAAGTATTGTCAGCGGGCCTTCAACCGAGCCCTCTCTCAGAAAGCTCTCGACGGCAAGTGGTGAGAGCCGCCGCGGCACCAGCCCGCTCGCCAGAAGTGACCGGATCTCCGAGCCGAAGACAATGAAGTCTGCCCCGGTATGGTAGTAGAGTGGTTTGATTCCCAGTCGATCCCGCACCAGGCTGAGGGTTCCATCCTCCCGGTTCCAGAGTCCGAAGGCGAACATTCCCCGCCACGGAGTGATCGCCTCCATCCACCTCTCTCCACTCCTTCCAAAGCTCTTCAGGATCACCTCAGTGTCGCTCTCCGAGCTGAACGTCGTTCCAGTCGCCTCCATCTCGTGGCGCAGTGCGCGGAAGTTGAAGACCTCACCGTTGTAGACGATCCGGTTGCCTGTCCGCTCGTCGACCATCGGCTGATGGCCCGCAGCGGTCAGATCGAGGATCGCCAGCCGACGATGACCAAAACCGATCGTCAGGCCGCGCCGCTCATCGGCAAAGATCTCGATCCCCTCGTCATCCGGTCCACGCTGGTTGAGGGACCCGATGGCACGTTGCACGATCTCTTCAACTTCGCTCCTCGTTCGAGTTGTAACTACGCCGAAGATACCGCACATACCGTCACCACCAACCGTCAAGACACAGAGATCCCCCGAACCTTGACCGTGAAGGAAACCTCCTCAAGAGGCAGTCTGGATTTGAGCCAAAAGAGAGCCGGGCGCTCTCACCTGTGGAGTAGTCGCACCCGCTCCGGTGCGCTTCCACTCTTACTCACTCTCGTCCCCGGCTTTGTCACCACCATAGTAGTAGCGGCTGTAATAGGTTGAATAGTAGTAGTAGTCGTGAGGCTGAAGTTTGATCTGATTGATCACCACGCCAAGAATCCGTGCGCCGACACTGCGCAAGTGCGCATGTGTGCGCTGCGCCATCTCGCGTGGTGTTACACCGCCCTTGACGACGATGATCACCCCATCCACCAGCGCCGAGAGGATCAGACTGTCGGCAAAGGAGGCCACGGGTGGTGAATCGATAATGATGTGGTCGAAGTTGGCAGCCAGTGTCTCGATGACCTGCTTCATCCGCATTGATCCAAGAAGCTCGGCTGGATTGGGGGGAAGGGGACCGACCGGCAGCACGAAGAGATTGGGCATGGCCACCTGGATCTGTGCGGCGAGCTCACCGTCACCGGCAAGAAAACTGCTCAGTCCGCTATTGTTCTTCAACGAGAAGACCTTGTGAACCCGCGGCCGGCGCAGGTCGGCATCGATCACCAGGACTGCTGCTCCAGTCTGGGCAAGTGAGATGGCCGTGTTTACCGCGGTCGTCGTCTTGCCCTCGGCCGGCTGACTGCTCGTGAAGAGTATCGTCCGCGGTGCCTGCCCGGGTGATGACAGAAGCAGTGACGTCCGCAACTGTCGATAGCTCTCGGCCATCGACGAATTGGCTTCGACCTGCGTGAGAATCAGGCTTCCATTCGCTGCCGGCGCCAGCGGAGCATCCTTCTCCCCGCCCGCCCCAAGCAGTCGCCGCCCCTTGGCCCCGCTCTCGAGCATCGGGATCACTCCCAGCGCCGGCAGGCGCAGGTAGCGATCGATATCCTCGACCGACTGTATCTTGTTGTTGATATAGTCAAGGAAGAGCACCAGCCCAATCCCGCCGATCAGGGCCAGCAGTGCGCTCAGAAAGATATTCTGGGCCCGTTTGGGCTCCACGGGAACCTTTGGACGTACCGCATTCTCGATCATCCGGATACTGTTCTTGAAGAGCCCCGCTGTCGAGAGCTCCACTCCCTGCTGACTCTGCAGCAGCCGGTCGAGCATCTGCCGGTTCGTGTCGATCTCCTGTTGCAGCATCTTCGCCTGAATCGCCCCTTCACTCTGCTGGAGGGTCTCGATCCGCTGCTGATTGAAGGACTTGCGCAACGAATCTTCACGCTGCAACGCCGTCTGGTAGAGATTCTCGAGGGTGTTGATGATCCGCTGGTGTGCGACCCGCAGCTCTCCTTCGAGCTGTGAGATCTGCTGACTGATCTTCTTCACCTCCGGCCACTCCGGCGTAAACTCGACCAGCAACTGCTCACGCTGTGCGCGCAGGTCGGTGATGCGCTTGTTCAGATCCTGAACCAGCGCATCACGCTGGATCTCCGGCAGTGAGGTGATGTCTGTAATCTTCCGGCTCAGCTCGAAGGTCAACTGCGCATTCTTTCGCTCATTCTCCGCCTGGAGCAGTGACTGGTTGAGCGATCCAAGTCGGGCGATGACCGTATTCTCCCGCTCCCCGAAATCGATCACCTCGTTGGCCCGTCGAAAGTTGAGTAGCCGCTCCTCCGACTGCTGCACCTTGATCTTGTAATCGTTGATCGTCTTTGCGAGAAACTTCCCCGAGTCCTTGTTGGTATTATAGATATCGTTGAAATTGTTGTCCTTGTAAGCCTCGGCCCAATTGTCGGCAATCTTCCGCGCCAGGTCCGGTACACGATGGCGATAGTGGATCTCGATCAACCGCGTATCCCGGACTGGACGAATCTCGACGTTTCTGAGCAGGATCGCCGTGAAGGGCTCGAGCCGCTGCATCTCCGCCTGCTCGTCACTCTCACCATCTGTCACCTCGACCGATTCCGACTGCAGATCGATCGGGCGCGAAAGGCCTGGCGCGAATTCGCTGTTGTGCTCCAGATCGAGCCGCCTCGCGACCAGCCACGCAATCTTCGGACTCTGCAGGATCTTCAGTTGCGTGTTCAAATACTGCGTGTCGTCCCCGCCTCCCATGCTGATCTGCACGTCCTTGATATTGACCGCCCGATCCTCCCGGCCAATCTCGATCTTTGTCACACCCTCATAGATCGATGGCAGGCGCAGATTGTAGATTGTCGTCAAGGTCACCACGATCAGCACAACACTGATCGGAATCCAGAGCCTTCGCCGGATGATCCGCCAGTAGTCGCGGAGGTGGACTTGTTCGTCTCCCGAGGCCTGACCACGCCCGTAGCCATAGGTTCCGGCCTCACGTCTTGCGTCGAGGGCCGCAGTCGCCTCCTCGATCGTCACCAGCTTTACTTTGTTCTCTTCCTGCATGGTTTCAATCCGGTCGATCATGGCCCGGCCCGGCCTGGCCTCATCAATACCATCTTCGTCAGTCTCAGCGCGTAATCAGGAATGGAATGGTATTGAGCAGATTGACGCTCACACTGAGCACTCCCCGCCCCATACTCTTTGGTAACGAAGATGGGACGTGCACGACATCGTTAGGGAGAAGGACGATATCTTCAGCCTTGCGCCGCTGAATGTCGTCCACATTGTAGACAAACTCCTGGTGAACCTTCGAACCGGGATCCTGCCGCACAATCCTGACGCGGCTCCGGGCCGCATCCGGTGCAAAGCCTCCGGCAATTCCCAGCGCCTGGACCAGCGTCAGCCGGCTCCGCATTGGCGTCGCACCCGGTTTGACCACCGCCCCGGTAACAAAGATCTGGTCGGTCTCCGGGATACTGATGATGTCCCCCGGCCTGATGAAGGGATTCGAGTCCGGAGTGCCCACCAGCACGTCACGCAGTCGATAGGCGACCAGTTTTGCATCTCCATAATCGACCGAGACCGGAATCGTCGCCTGACTTGCGGCAATCGTGCGATCCAGTTGCAACTGCTCACCACGCGATCCTTCGCTTGCTGCCGCTGGCGCCGGCACTCCATTTGCCGCGATCGGCTCGATCCCCCCCTTGGCGGGCACCATCTCCATCACCGGTGATTCCGGATCACAGAAGTCGGGCGCACTGCCGCGGATCACGTGGACCACACCCCCCGCATTTCCACCCGGGCCCCCGGCAAAGGTCAGCAGCTCCAGCAGACGCACCCGCCGCTGCAACTGAAAGCGCCCTGGTTGCATCACCGAACCGATTACCGAGACCGGCTGACTCTTGTACTCCCGCACAAAGACATCGACCTGGGGATCGCGAAGATACTTTCGATACTTCTCGGCTATCGTCAGTCCGAGCTGTGCCTCCGTCTGGCAGGCAACCCTGATCTCCTCCAGAAATGGGAGCCGGATCGTCCCCTGGTTGGTCACCCGTACCTCACGCGTCAGCTCAGCTCGCCCGTAGACCCGCACATCGAGCAGATCACCTGGCCCGATCTGGTAGCGGTCATCTTCCGCAAGGCGGGTGGCGGCCCCGCTCTGGTCAACCTTCGTGATGGCCGGCGCAGCTGCCGGTGCGACCGCCTGCTGGGCCAGTGATAACTGACTCATCACGGTCAGAACCGCGGCCACCAACAGCGAAGATAACACCCCTCGGCGGAGAAGTGTCCTTGCCGGTCGAGATGACCTCAACTCAACCAATCCAGCCAACCCCACCAATCCAGCCAACTGGTTAACCATCTGAACCTCCTGGCTCACCTCAGGACTGCGCAGCTTTCAGCCACTCGTTTATCCCTAAAATTCACCCTGACCCTTCAACCGGACCTGTCTGGCCAGACCCAGGGGCAACCTATCGTTGGCGGCCAGAGACAGGTGAAGTTTGACGGTCGGCAGCACCTAAAAGTGTGTCATAGCAAGATTTAATAGATATTTCGCATCTACGGGTCAAGTATCGCCGATAAAATGAAGGGCTGTCAATCGGTCCATATTTTACCCACGCCACCATATCTCTCGACCGTCACCGGCGGTGACCCCCTCTTGCCCATCAGCCCAGAATTGAGTAGGCTCTCTATTCGTTACCAGAGACTTATCCCGGGACTGACAAGATATGGTCACTATCTCACCTCTCCAGCTCATCCTCCGGCTCTCAATCTTCCTGCTGCTGCTGGGAGGTGGCCTTCTCCTGGGAAAGAGGATTCTTCTTGCCGCCCTCGGTGACAGCTTTGCCAGTTATGTCGAGCGAACCTCCACCCTCTCCATTGCGGCCCAACTAGAGGGAGTGGATCGTGCGGTCGACTACGCTCCATTCGACCCCTTGACGCGACTGCGTCGCGGAGGACGTTACATTGCGGCGGCGACTGAGGAGGGGAACGGTGATTGGGGAGTCGTGGCCCTCGATGAGATCCGTCAGGCTGCTCTGCTTGCCCCCACCGACTACCGGATCTGGCTTGCCCTTGGGCGGGCGCTCGATCGGGTCGGCAATGCCGCCGAGGCGCGCATCGCTTTCGAACGCGCCTGTCAGCTCGCACCAAACTACTTCGACACCCACTGGGCATACGCCAATCATCTGCTTCGCGCCGGTGAACGTGACTCCTCATTCCTCCAGATGCGACAGGCTCTGGCCCTGCGTCCCGCCGCCTTTGCCCTCATCTTCGATTATGCCTGGGCAGCCTTCGATGGCGACCTGCAGGCCATCCTCGCTGCGCTCGATCCACCACCATCAGTCCAGGCCCGGATGGCTACGCTGCTTGTCCGCCGCAACCAGTCCGAGGTTGGACTCCGGCTCTGGCGCAACATTCCGGCACCCTCACCGGCCGAGGTTCGCGACTTTGCGCTCAGTCTTCTCCAATCGGCCCGCCCCGCTGAGGCCTGGCAGATCTGGTCTGCCGCCGCTCTGCCCGAGATGGAGTCTCCTGATGCCGACTCGCTCCTCGCCAACGGCGGGTTTGAACGGCGCATCAGGCTCAACAATCGCCTCCCCTTCCGGGCCTGGGAGATCGGAGCAAACAGTGGCGTCCGCGTCACGATCGATCGCCAGGATCCCGATGACGGAGCCCAGAGCCTGCGGGTCAGCTTCAGTCACGAGAACAACCAACCACTCACGGTTGTCACGCAGGTCGTTCCTGTTGATCCGGGCCGCGACTACTGCCTCTCATTCTCCCTTCGCACCGAGGAGCTGAAGAGCCTCAGTCTACCCAGAATTGAGCTCTTCGATACCGCCGATCCCGGTCTGGCCTTCGTCGCCACGCCGCCGCTGCCCGGTGACCTGGCGACCTGGACCGACCAGACTCTCCGACTTCGTACGGCCAAAACGACCCGGTCGCTCTCGCTGCGCCTCCAGCGCCCCCCCTGCGCCGATCCTTACTGCTCAATCGAGGGACGTCTCTGGCTTGATCACTTCAGACTCAACCAGTGTTCTCCCAGAGGTTAATCTCCATTATTCTTCTCGTTATGATTTACAGGTTGACAGATGCCTCATCTCTGCCACATAACTCTTCTGATCTATCGATAAACTTTTGAAGAGAATGTCACTCTCTGGATTGACCGATGTCTTCGACACGATCTCAAAACCGGAGCCTTCACGAACTTCTCTCCCGCCGGGGATTCTGGAGGCAAGTACTGAATGACCTGAGCTATCTCCTTCCCGCCTTTGGCGCACTGCTGGGAGTGTTGCTGCTGCTCGGTAATGCCCCTCACTGGGGGGCGTCGCTTCTCACTCTCGGCATCTTCATGCTTATGCTCAGGATCAACTCGGCCTTTGCACAACGGCGCGAACGCCAGTTTTTCGAATATTTCAAACGATGGACCCGTACCTACCTTGGTAATGAAAGATCGCGTCAGTCGTCGTATCGCTCCAGTGAATTTGACGAGTAACCCTGATCAAACCGACTCCCGATCGTCTTGTGAGGTCTGCCCTGGATAAACTGATCTATCTCGTTCTCCTCCTCCTTCTCATCGTCACGCCACTACCCTATGGGGCGGTCGAGTCCTGGTCGACTGCCCTCTGGGAGCTGATCGTTATCGGCCTGCTCATACTCCTCGCCCTCGACCTGCTCCTCGGTCGGCGTCTCAGACACGTTGGTGGATGGCTTCTCCTTCCTCTGTTCGGGCTTCTCCTTCTCGGTATCTTCCAATTGCTGCCGACCGGCCTGACCGGTCGTGAGACGATCACCATTCACCACTTCGCGACGACCCAGGCGGTGATCAGGATTGGCGCATCGGTCGGGTTCTACCTGCTCGCTGCCAGATCACTCAATACCGATCAGCGGCGCATCGTTGCCGTCAATGTCATCATCATCGTCTGTGTTCTGATCGCCCTTGTCGGTATCGGTCAGAGCCTCATCGGCAAGGCTCTCTGGCAGCGCGGTGCCTTTGGCCCATTTGTCAATCGCAACCACTTTGCCGGTTTTCTCGCCATGGGGGCCGGACTTGCCGGCGGACTCCTCATCGGACGCAGTCTCCGCCGCGAACTGCTCGCCCTCTACGCCAGCGGTCTCGTCATTCTCTGTGCCGGAATCCTTCTCTCCGCCTCACGAGGCGGACTCCTTGCCCTCGGCGCCGAGATACTCTTTCTCGCCCTCGTTGCCCTTCCAATCTCACTCACCAGCGGAAAGAGTCGTCCCTCGACCCGTTCCCTCATCCTTCGTTCCCTCGCCACCATCATTATCGGCGCGGGAGCAATTGCCGGCTCACTCTTTCTGGTCGGATCTGAAGGTCTTGTTCGCAATCTCTCCCAGACCGCCAGCGAGGTTGAAGATCGCCTTCCTCAGGATGAACGGTTCAGTCGTCGCGACATCTGGCTGGCGACCTCCCGACTCGTTGCCGACCATCCCTGGTTTGGTGTCGGTCTCGGCGCCTTTCCTTATGCCTACCCGGCCTACGACCAGAGCTCCGGCGCCCAGCGCGTCGAACAATCGCATAATGACTACCTTCAGATCCTTGCCGATGCAGGTATCGTCGGGGGTCTCCTTGCTCTTGCCTTTATTCTCATCCTCTTTTTCACCGCTTTTCGCGCTGCCCGGACTCATCACCGTCGCCGTCGCTCCATCATCCTTGGCGCTCTCAGCGGCTGCCTCGCCATCGCTGTCCACAGCTTTGTCGACTTCAATCTCCAGGTCACCGCCAATACCCAACTCTTTCTTACCCTCGCGGCTCTCACCACCCGGATCCACGACGATTGACCGAAGACTCTCTTACCGCATCTGTCCGCTTGGGAGATCGTCCCATTTTGCGCTACACTAACGATCGTTCCGGGCTTTCACCTGGATGCCTTGTCTGAAGAGTTCATCTGACCAATCGATCAACCTTGCCTCCATTTACTCTGAGTGCCGGTGGTCGTGAATATCGTTAAGGAGAAAATTGTATAATGGTTGACAAAATTTTTGGAAACATTGTTGGCGGACGTGCTGCGCTGGGGCTGCTCCTGGCGAGGCTTGTCTTCGGTGTCGGGATCGCATTCCACGGTTGGAGCAAGATCCAGAATCCATTTGGCTGGATGGGGGCGGATGCGCCGGTTCCCGCTATTCTGCAGGCCCTCGCGGCATTGAGTGAATTTGGAGGAGGTGTGGCGTTGATTCTGGGTCTGCTGACACCGCTCGCCATGTTTGGGCTGGCCTGTACGATGCTGACGGCCATTACGACGGTCCATCTGGCCCAGGGACATCCTTTCATGGGGCGGGGAGGTCCATCGTTCGAGTTGCCGACACTCTACCTTGGCTTTGCAATACTGATGATCATTGCCGGGCCGGGGCGATATTCATTGGACGCAATCCTCTTTGGGCGGGAGCGGGGCCGTTAGGCGGATCAAGGAGAGTGGGAGTGGCGAGGGCTACTCCCACGTGGCCCGCGAGGTGCATCAGAAGTTGCCACGCCTGAACTCTTCTGCGACATAGTCGCTGGCCCGCCACGAGACGGCCGCGATCGAGAGAGTGCAGTTCTTCTCCGGGCAGGAGACGAAGGATGCTCCATCGACGACGAAGAGGTTCTTCACATCGTGGGCCTGGTTGAAGCGATTGAGGACAGAGCTTCGTGGATCGTCACCCATGCGGGCTGTGCCGACCTCGTGGGTTGAATCTCCGTGAGGAGGTGGAATGACGCGGTTGTAGGGGGAGATCTCGGCCCCGGCAGCTCGCAGAATCTCTTCAGCGCTGTCGTACATCAGGTCGGCCAGCTTCAGTTCGTTTTCGCGCCATCTGGTATGAAATCGGAGCTGGGGAATACCATAACGGTCCTTCAGTCCATCTGGATCGATCTGGCAGTAGTTGTCGAAGTGGGGGAGGCACTCACCAAAACCGGCAAGGAAGATTCGCGCCGGATTCTGGTCACGGACTTCGCGTTTGAAGTCCTGGCCAAAGCCACCGATCCCCTTTGCATATCCGGGATATCTTGACGAACCGGTCGCCGGCTGGAACTGCCAGCCGCGGAGGGCCTTTAATCTGCGGCTTGACTGACCTGGGATATTGGTATGCCGGGGAATGTAGCTGTGACCGCCGCCAGCCCCGTCATCATTGAAGACCTCGCCTGCCTTCAGAGATGGAAACCAGCCACTGACAAAGCCGGATTTAGGGTTGTCCATGAGGTAGTGGCCGAGTACGCCGCTCGAGTTGGTGATCCCCCCCGGCATCTCTTTTGTCGTGGAGTTGAGCAGAATCCTCGTTGAGGCCATTGCTCCGGCACCGAGGATGACCACTTTTGCGCGGGCCTCGGAGGTCTTTCCAGTCTGGGTGTCGATATATTCGACCCCGCGAGCCTTACCTGTTCGCCGATCGAGCAGGACGCGGTGGACAGCCGCTCCGGTGCGGAGAGTAAAGTTGCGATGGACGGTCAGGCCGGGAATGATCGAGTCGAGAGTCGAGAAGCGGGAAGCGGTCGAGCAACCATAGTCACAGGAGCCGCAGTAGTGGCAAGCGGCGGCGGTTGCGCTCTTCCTGAGGTACATGGCTCTGCGGATTGGAATGACCGGCACTCCAACCTGCCGGCCACCTTTGACGAGGGCCACCTCACCGCAGCGAAGCGCCGGAGTCGGGGCGTGAAACTTCCCGTCAGGGATTGCCGGAAGACCCTCCTGGGTTCCAAAGACTCCCATCAGCTCTTCGGCGCGGTCATAGTAGGGTGCCAGATCGGCGTAGCTGATCGGCCAGTCCTCTCCGGCGCCATCCTGCATCGACTTTGGTTTGAAGTCCCATTCTGCCATCCGCAGAGAGACACGTCCCCACGTGTTGGTGCGACCACCGACGGCGTGGATTCGTGTCCAGTGAAAGTCGGTCCCCGGGGCAGTCGCGTAACGGTCGACGAAGGGATGGACGTAGAGGTGTTCTGTATAGGCGCTGACCTTCCAGAGTCGATCATACTGCCCTGGTCTGCCAAGTCCGCGAAAGGGCAACTCATAGGGCCAAGTGTGTTCGGTGTGGAAGATATCCTGACGGTTCCATCTCGGGCCGATCTCGAGCAGCAGAACCTTCAACCCGCGATTGACCAGCACGTGAGCGGAGATACCGCCGGCCGCTCCGGAGCCGACAATGATCACGTCATAGACGGGGAGAGACTTTTTGACTTGCATGTGACTGCCACAACGGGTCCATCTGCCATTTGACGGTGAAGTGAGAAGCGGCTGAGACCTGTCGATGCGCTATCGACCAGTCCCAGGCTGCGTCCCGTCTGGGCGTCGGAACCCTTCTTGATCCTTTCTGCGATTGATGGTCGGGTCGGACCAGGCTGGATTCAGCGGGTCTCCCCGTCATTGCCGGATTCGTTGTTTCATCTCCTTCAACTGCACTGCCTGGGGGTGGTTCTTGTAGAACGGATCGAGCGGGTAGCAGCCGGAGATGAGGCCGTTGCGTGGACCAGTCGTGCAGTCGCTGAAGGTTCGGCAGACCTTCTTACCCTGGAGGGGGCGGCCCGCGACGACATCTGCCGGAAGATCCGGGTAGGAGAGAACCATGCGGCCAAGGCCAATGAAGTCGACCTGACCGGTACGCACATAGTGCTGACCGACATTGGGCAGCCAGTCCTGCAGATAGGTGTAGCCGGAACCGACGACACAAAGGTCAGGAAACCGCTCTTTGAGCTGGCTGGTGACCGAGATCTGACGTGCCACACCGATGAGTGGATCCTCCGGCGGCTGATAGCCATCCGACGGGGGAAACATGGCCGGACGCTGGATGTGCGGATTATAGTAAGGGCTGCCGGCGGTTGCGCAGACGAGTCTGATTCCAAGCTCTTCCAGCAGTTCAAAGAATTTGAAGGTCTCGGTCAGATCGATGCGCAGCGGGTCGGCCGGGTCGTTGCCGAATCCGTAATCATAGCGTCCATCGAAGCTCTCCGGCACACCTCGTTTGTCGTCACCCATCCGGAAGGGAAGCATGTCGAAGGCACTGATGCGGACGCCAATCTGCAGTCCTGGAGCGTCGCGACGGACTCCGGCCACCAAATCGCGCAGGAAGCGAGTGCGGTTCTCAAAGCTTCCACCGAAACGGCCGCTCCGGGTCATGGCACTCAGGAATTCATGACCAAGATAGCCATGGCAATGCTTGAGGTCGACAAAACTGTAGCCGGCCTGCTGCGCGAGAACGGCGGCGTGAACAAACTCGCCGATCAGGTCGTCGATCTCGCCATCGGTCAGACAGGCGTCTGCCGCGCTGATGCCAAACTTGCGGTCGAGCAGCGGATGGTGATAGACAATCTTCGGTTCGAGTTGTGATTTGGAGTTGGGCCGTGCGAAACGGCCGGAATGGGTCAGTTGCAGCCCGATCAGCAGATCGCGTGAACTGTCGTGGCCAAAGCTCTCCTCGTGGGCTTCGATCAGTGTCCGACGCAGCCCCTCGATCTCACTCACCGTCGATTCGTTGAGCATGAGCTGATTCGGATTGGCCCGACCATCGTGGCGCACGGCGACCGCTTCGCCTCCCCAGATCAGTTTGGCTCCACTGAGCCCAAAATTACGCCACCGTCGCGTCGTCAGCTCGGTTGGTCGACCGTCCGTGGTTCCATCCCACCCTTCCATCGGCAGGATGCAGAACCGGTTGCCAATCTCGAACTCACCGAGTTGATAAGGCCGTCCGAGTGGTGAACCGGATCCGGACTCGACCTCGGGGTCGAATTGCAGGGGCGCTCCGATCTCTTTCAGATATGCGTCAAACTCTGCCGCCGATTTGAGCGAGGCGACCCGGCGATAGTTGTGTTCACTCATCTCTTGCTCTCTACTCTCCAGTCTTAATGATGCCAGTCAAATATGGTAAAGGATATGCCCGCCCGGTTCGTCAGGCCGGACGCAGTTCAATGGCATTGCCGTCAGGGTCGCGTATGAAAAGCTGCGGTCTCCCGGCCCGTCCACTGCCGTACCCGATCTCGATGCCCATTTCACGCAGCCGCTGTTCCGTCTCCTCGATGTCGGCGACAT
>CAIOZW010000456.1 GCA_903862855.1 uncultured Acidobacteriota bacterium | reverse complement strand
GTGGGAGGCTCGCCACTGGGGCCACTGTACGGGTTGCTGTATGACGATCAGGAGCGGTCAGCGAGCTACACGATGGCGGGTGGAACCTGCCAGTTGAGGACGATCCTGACGGGAAGCTCACTGCGCACGGTGCCACGGTTTGAGGCGATGGTGCCGGGAGGAAGAACGGGGTGGCTGAAGATCACGACGGGCAATGACGAAGGAATGCTCGGAGTGATGCTCAACCAGAACGCGAACGGCTTCAGCCAGGGGCATGTGCTGCATGCCCTGTCACTGAGCCGGGCAGCGGTCCTGACCATTCCGGTCGCTCCGCCAAACCTGTAGTCAAAAGCTTCACCAAGCATTAAACACTTACCATTGCCGACTGAACTGGACTTCTCCAAACAGTCGGCAATGGCTTTCTGGTTTAAAGCCACCCTCTCAAAGGGGACGCCTATCGGAGATATTACCCATCCTTGCCAGTTCTTTATTTCCACCCCTTGATCATCATTATGTCTCCTAACGGCTGATTGATCAGGCCGATGGCGAGGCGGCGCTCGTCAAGCGTGATCGACACCCCGAGCATGCCAGGGATCGGTAGCTTGTCCAGCCTTTTGAAGAGCATACTGGTTCGCGTCCCCAGATCGAAACGGTAGATACCTGACTTGTCATTCAACTGTGAGGAGAGGACTGGCACATAGAAGATTGCTGAATTTGAGATCTCCCAATACCGATCAATCTGGATATTCTCGAGTCCTGGAACTGGCATCTCGGTTCCCGATGGCAGATCCTTCTGGTAGAAACGGTGATAGTTTGAATAGTAGACTCTCTTTCCGTCTGGTGAGATGCTCGGCTCTACCCCGCCATTAACGGTAATCTGGGTCATCTCTCCACCAGTGACCGGCATTCTCCAGATCTGATCCAGGTCAGGTGGGCCGGGAGTGAAGAGGGTGAAGTAGATCCACGCGCCATCCGGTGACCAGCAGGGTCTGGTACTGCCCAGGGAGTTGGTCAATCGGCGCAGTCCCGTGCCGTCGTTTTTTATGATGAAGATCTCCGGTCGTCCATCCACCCGCCGGTCGAAGGCGATCTCTTTCCCATCCGGTGACCAGCGCGCACTCCCCAATCCATTGGAATTGAAACTGGTCAGTTGTCGACTCTGGGTGCAGTCGGAACGGGCGGTCCAGACCTCATCCCAGCCGGTGCGGTTTGAGATGAAGACAAGGCTCGACCCGTCGGGGGAGAGTCGTGGTCCTTCCTCCATCTGGGTTGAATTGATGACACACGGGGCGACATCTCTCCGTCCACTCGAATCGACCGGCTTGGATGAGACTTCGATCAGTGAGTCGATCAGCTTGGGCACATAGACCAGTACGTCAGACTCCCTGCTGACAGAGTAATAATCGATCGGCCAGTTCGAGTTGAGTATCGGAACAGGAGGCTCACCATCCAGCGAAGTCTTCCAGAGTTGAAAAATACCTTTCCGGTTCGAAATGAACATGAGCTCACGACCATTATTGATCCATTGAAGAGAGGCACGGCCAATAGCCGCCTGGTCAAAGGTCAGCTGTTTGATCTCCCCATTCCTTAAATTGACGGTGTAGATGTCGCCATTAGCGTCGCTTTTCCAGCGGGCAAAGGCGAGCAGTTCTCCATTCGGTGAGAAGCGCGGGAACGAGTCGTAATATGGCAGCTTGCCTTCCGGCTGGCTCAGCACGCGGGTCTCCTTTCCATCGACCGAGATGAGGTGAATACCGTTGGTTCTTTTGCCCTCTCCAGGTCTCGCCGGGTTGATGACGGCCAGGTATCGGCCATCGGGCGACCAGTCGAGGCCTTCATCGACACGGGCGACCTCCCGTTCCATTCCGCCGAGTGCCGGAACAATGATCAGGTGAAACGGTTCACTGATCGGATCCGCCCGCCGCAAGAACGCGATTGAGGTTCCATCCGGAGACCAGCTGGCCCTGGTCTCCTCATTCGGATGAGAGGTGAGCCGGATCGGTTCACCACCCCCGATCTGCTTGACGTAGATATCGTTATTTCGCAGATCGTTGCCATCCCAGGTAAACGCGAGCAACTTCCCATTTGGCGACAGTGCCGGATAGCTCTCCATTCCCTCATAGTGAGTGACGGGGATCGAGACCGGTGTTTGAGACAGTGGGGAGTTCTCTTTTTGATGGAATCTGAGGGCGCCGGCAACCAGAAGCAGCAAGAGAAGGGCCGTCGCGTAGGACAGAAGATGGAATTTTCTCCTGGAACCTCGACTCGGTGAATCACCCCCGCTTCTCTCCGGCGCGGATGCCCCCCCTGCTTCATTTAGATCGGCCAGATGGGTGGATGATGAAACTGTCTCTTGAAACTGATAGCCGAGTCCAGGAATAGTGACAATGATCTTCGGATTGACCGGATCATCTTCAATGATCCGTCGCAGGTAATGAATATGGGTTGAGAGATTGGACTCTTCGACGCTCTTTTCCGGCCAGACTGCATCGAGTAACTCTTCTTTACACAGGATCCGTCCTTCACTTTTGACCAGGAACAGCAGGATCTCGTGACGCTTGCGGGTAAGCTGGATCTTCTCCGTTCCTTTCCAGAGCTCCGGTCTGGTGGAACTTAGTTGAAATTGTCCAAAATGGTAGCCGAGGTTTCTTTCTGTACCGTGCATCGTTGTCTGTAACTCCCTCAGTTTTATTAATCCTGATTGATATTGCCGGAAAATTCCTCTGATTCTACTAAAAATAGTAGCTCCGTAACATCAGACCAGGCTGAGCGGGTTCAATTCTGGGCAACTGGATAGAATCCAGCCTGGCAAAGACGTTGGTAATGCTCCCGGCTGACTTTTTGGTCGGCATCTCCACGACATCTGCCCGGAGTGTGGTTCTTCAGCCACGACAGGGCTCAACCGTACCCCGGCATTCAATGGTATTTCTCGACCGTTAAAGGAGGGTCAGATCAGGGCAATCGCATTACACCCACGGAGAAGTAAGTACGCCCTCGCAAAGAGCCCCAACGGGGCGCGGCATAACAGACCATGGCAACACCCTTGGAACATTGCTGAAGGAATGCCGCATCGGGCCAAAGGTCTGATTGGTCATAGGTCAGGGTGTCAGGGATTCAGGAATATGCGGCGTTCCTTCAGAACACCTGAAATGCGCCTACTTCTACCCAGGGTTTCACCCTGGGCTGGTATGCGACGCCCCTTTGGGGCATAGGAAAAAGCTGCCTCTTTGGCACTGGCCTCCCGACCTGATGCAAAGTTCGTCGGTCGAGCGAGCAAGCAAACCATCAGATTAGCCACTGTCGGGCTCTTGATTTACTGTCGATTACGAACTCTATCATCTCCCATTTGTCAAGCATCTTCATACAGCATCTTCATACTGCGATTGCCGTGAGGTTCAGATTCTCACCTTTTCTTCACTATTTTAACAATCAGCCTACAATTTTTAGCACACTTGGAGTTGAGATGACTTATTAAT
>CAIOZW010000455.1 GCA_903862855.1 uncultured Acidobacteriota bacterium | reverse complement strand
CACACTGTGCTTGTGACATTTCGGTTTCTGCCAGCAAGGTCCTTCGCAGTTCATTCATCAAAACATAGGCGACACTCGACAATCACAGACGCATCTGATTTGATTTCAAGAGGTGTGTCGATGTTCGATCTGCGAACAGTTCCTGCTGTTGCTCCTTTATTCGATTCTCCATCTCTCCTCAAGCACAGTAAATGTCCTCATACAAGGTACGCGCATCATACTCTTCCTGACTCAGGTTGGTGGCGACAAAGCGTGGATTAGGCCCATTCTCCAAGTATTCTGCTTTACCTACTACGCGCCGCCGCAGACTCCAACCACCCAGCATCAAACTGCATTTTGCCTCTGACATCACGGGCAAGAGTATTGCTTCCAACCGCTTTCAAAAGATAATTGGTTGTGGATAAAGACGTTATCTCAAGAACAGGAGCCTTTTTTTATACACTAATGAGAAATGCGGACTAGACCTGAACAGCCAGATAAATACCCCAGATACATACCCAAAATGAGAAAGGGGAACCGTAATGGTTCCCCTTGATACTCAAGACCTGATGCGCCCGGCACGACTCGAACGTGCGACCTTTTGGTTCGTAGCCAAACGCTCTATCCAACTGAGCTACGGGCGCTTGATGAAAGAATTGTCATAATGCCACCAGCCAGCGGAGTTTGTCAACCGACGATCTCCATCAATTATTGAATGCGCCCATGGCTGCTCCGGCATACCCGGTCATCTCCAGATAGCCGCGGCCGCGGTGGCTCCCCTCAAGTGTTATCGCTCCCTCCCAGTAGGTGACACGGGTCGATTCATTGGTCTGCAGCTCCTGGTCTCTGATGGCCGCGCGGGCGGTCATCACCACTCCTCGCCCGGGGATCTCGATCTTCCAGGTGATCGGATATCGGGCACGGCTGGTTGGAGAGTCCCAGAATTCGAGCGGGGTCAGGGTGAACTGATCAGATGTCAGCCGGCTCGTCTCCCCCCTTGTCCCGACAAGCATGCCATTTGAATGGGGATCAGTCTTTCCATCTGCGCGGCGGAACTGGTAGAGCATAAGGTCGGTTCCATCTTCGAGCTGGATCGAGAGCCAGTCCCAGCCGATCTGCCCCGGCTCGAGAAAGCTCGTGCCGAATTCGTGATCCATCCAGCTCTCGCCAGTCACTTCGATCGGCTGCCCATCGATGATTATCGTGCCACGCGTCGGCATGCGGGTCAGAGAGTAGTAGTGCGAAGCGTTGCCGGGGGCATCACCCTTCTGGCTAACACCGTTCTCTCCCTGGATGACTGGTGCTTTACCTGGTGCAAGGTCGAGTTCGATCGCCATGGTCGCATCACTGGCGCGGAGAAGATGGTGCCCTTCTGGATCATGGCGAGCTTCCCAGTCCTCATTCCAGACCCGGTAGCTCTTCTCATCCGCTCCTGCCCAGCCAACACCGGCACGGTTCATCCGCTCGGCGTGCCGGAAGTTGTCACGATCGAGGTCGCTCACGGCAAAGTGGGCAGTGTAGAGGTCCCGAACTGCCCAGCGTGAAGGATTGGCCGGTTGAAAGTCGATGCCGACGCGAAAGAAGGTCAACTGATACCCGAATCGCCGCCCATCAGCCGTCTGCAGGTTGCCGGTGTAGTACCACCATTCGATCTTGTAATCGGGATGGCTCGAGTGATCGCGGGCAAAATCGAACTTGAAGGGGGGCAGCGCCCGTTGCCAGGGGTCAGACTGGGCCGGAGTGAGCGAGAGTCCGATCAGAATCAGAATTGTTGCAGCGAGCAATCTTTTCATGGGCTACTCCTCGGCCATCTGTTCGGTCGCCGGCAGGCGCGACGCCGCCCGGGCGGGATAGAGGCCGGCCAGCACGGTCGCGATCAGGATGAGAATCGACGACTGGATCAGAAACCCGGTTGGAAGATGAAACTGGATCGTCCAGCCGAAGCTCTGGACGTTGATCACGTAGATCAGGAGCAGTGACAGCAGCAGTCCGATCAGCAGTCCGATCGCCTGACTGACCGCGCCGATCATTCCTGCCTCGATCAGAACCATCTTGCGTACCTGGCGATAATCGGCACCAACAAGTCGAAGGATCGACAGTTCGCGACGCCGCTCGAGGATGAGTGTCAGTAGTGTCGAGGCGACGCCAAGTATGGCAACGAAGATGGCGATCACCTCAAGGGCATAGGTGATCGAGAAGGTACTGTCGAAGATCCGCAGAACCTCTTCGCGAAGAGTCTTGTTCGTAAAGACAAAGACGCGGTACTGATCGCCGAACCGGGCGAGCAGTTGGTCGCGAACCCGATCCGGATCGGCTCCATCGCGCAGGTAGACAGTCAGACTGGTCGCCTGTGGTTCGCCCCAGTATCTGTTAAAGGTTCCCCGATCCATGACCAGGATGCCGCGATCGCTCGAGTAGTCGTAGTAGATGGCAGCGATCCTGAAGACAACCGATCCGCGCGGAGTATCGAGCGTCACTGCATCCCCACGTTGTTTGGCGAACTTGAGGGCAAAGCTCTCTGAGACGACGACCGCCTCCTGCCCGATCGCCCGACGCATCGCTTCCCGTCCCGCCTCCGGTTCGGCCGGCTCCTTGAACTGCAGCGACCCATAGTTGAGCAGGGTCTGGAACTCACCAGTCCCGATCGTCACCAGTCCATCAGCATAGGCCAGATCGAAGTTGCGAAACCGGTCGACTGCCGCGACCTCAGGATGGCCGGCAACGATCTGCTCGACTTCGGGTGAAAACGGGGCATCCGTCGCAACATTGTTCCGTGTCGCCGGGCGCAGATAAAGATCGGCCTGCAGCGTCTGACCGACCCAGTAGATGACCGTCTCGCGGAAACTGCCAATCATGACCGCAATCGCAACCATCATCGAGAGACTGACTGCCAGCGCGGCGACCGAGATCGAGAGGCGGGGAATCGAGCCGGCCAGATTGGCATTGGCCAGCCGCCCCTCGACCCGAAAGAGCTTGAAAAGCACCCGGTCACCAATTCGTCCCAATCCATAAAGAACCGCCGGGGCAAGCAGCGCCGCTCCGAAGACGATCGAGACGGCAGACCCGTAGGCAAATAGCGGGAGCCCCTGAACCGGCGGCTGTCCGGCCATCCACCAGGCCAGCCCAAACAGGACCAGCGGCCCAAGCAACAGGATTGGCTTCAGCCGGTATCTCGATGCCAGACGATCGTGTCCACGCATCGCCGCCATAGGAGCCACCCGGGCCGCCTCCAGCGCCGGCAACGCCGCCGCAAGCAGCGCCAGTGGCAGACCGATTCCAAAGGCCAGCAGCACCTGTCTCATCCCGAGCGGCTCCGGCGTGGCTGCCGTGGCAATGTAGAGTGACTGGACGGTCGTTGCCGTTAGTCGCACTGCCCCGTATGAGAGACCTCGCGCCAGCCCCAGACCCAGCCCACACCCGATCACCGCCAGACCGGCCGCCTCCGCCAGAAAGAGCCCCAGGATCCGCCCCCTCGTCACTCCTACTGCCCGCAGGGTTCCAATCTCTTCCCGGCGCGTGATGACCGAGATCGAGACAGTGTTGTAGATCAGAAAGAGCCCGACCAGCAGCGCAATGTACGAAAGGGCGGCAAGATTGAAATGGAACGCCTCGAGCATCTTCTCGACTTGTGCACCACGCCGCGCCGGACGTTGTACCTTCAGACCAGGCGGAAGACGGCGGCGGATCTCCTCTTCCGCCTGGTCAAGACTCTTCCGGTCACCAAGCAGAACGTCCAGACGGTCGAGCCGTCCGAGTCGCCCGAGCGCCCACTGTGCCGCCGCGATGTCCATCAGAGCAAAGTTTCCGTCAACGGCCCGCGCCGGCCCCTCATCGAGCAGCAGCCCCCGAATCCGATACCGTGTCGCCCGATCGGCAAAGGTCAGTTCGATCTCGTCACCGGTCTTCAGACCCCAGCGTCGTGCAAACTTCTCCGTGATCACCACCGCCTTTGGATCGATCAGCAGCTCGAGAAACTCCTGCGGCGTTGGCTCCGCCGCTCCAAACTCGAGCAGATTGTACTCCCGGAACGACCGATCCTTCAGGATATCGACTCCCAGTACACGCAGGGTCTCGCGCCGTCCATCGGCCGCCCTTGCCTCAGCCTCACCCTCGATGATCGGGGCGACCTGACCATAGCTCCGCAGCCACCCGAGACTCGTGACCACGCCCTCATCGAGTCCCAGTCCTGTCCCGACAACCTCCAGTGAGGTGCGTCCTGAAACCGTCTCGATCGCCTTCTCGAAACCACGCAGAGAACTGGCATTGGTCATCTGGATTGCCAGGACGACCGCGATACCCAGCGCAATCCCGATGATCGTCGCGATCGAACGCATCCTCTCACGAACCAGGTGGCGCAGAATGAACTGATGAAAAAGTTTACTGAATAATTTCATGATCGGATCAACCCGCTCAGCCTTCCGACTCAATCAATCCATCCCGCATTCTCACCAGTCGGGAGGCGATGGCTGCCGTCTCATTGCTGTGTGTCGCCATAAGGATCGTCAAACCGGGATCACGATTCAGCTCCTTGAGCAGTTCGAGAACCTTCTCCCCATTTCCAGAATCGAGATTTCCCGTCGGTTCGTCGGCAATCAGCAGCGCCGGTCGGTGGATGATTGCCCGGGCAATTGCCGCCCGCTGCATCTCTCCTCCCGATAACTGTTGAGGATAATGGCCTTGCCTGTGTCCCAGCCCGACTCGCTCCGCCAATTCGCCCGCGCGCCGGGCTGACTCACCAGCCGCTGCTCCACTCAAAAGCAGGGGAAGCTCGATATTTTCACGAACAGTCAGCGTCGGCAGCAGATTGAAGAACTGAAAGACGAATCCAAGCCGCTGGCGGCGTAATGCCGTCAACTGGTCATCACTCAGACGTCGTATCTCGGTTCCCTCGATCGACAGCTCGCCCTCCGATGGCCGATCCATCGCCCCGCAGAGATGGAGCAGCGTCGACTTGCCGCAGCCCGACGGTCCCATCAGCGCCACAAAATCACCCGCCGCCAGACTCAGCGTCACTCCACGCACGGCTTCGACAACCGACTCTCCGCCCTCATAACGCTTACGCACATTCTTCAGATTCAAGATCAAGACTGTCTCCCCCGAAAGTGGTCGAGTACTACCTGATGCCGAAAGTCGAACATCCGCCGCAACTTCATTCGCGTAAACCCTCCTCCAAAGATCTCTCCCAGCAGACCCAAGGGAAGTGCATACTCGATCTCGTCAATCATTAAAGTAGTGTTGGCGGCTGTTCGCTCAAACCGATGCCGGTGCCGCCAGAAGGCAAAGGGCCCCTCATTTTGCACGTCGGTGAAGAGGTATGGAGGTTCGTATTCGGTGTGCTCAGCTACCCAACGCTGTCGTATCGGTCCCATCACCACCTTGAAAACAACCCGACTCCCAACCTCCAGACTCTTCGCCCGCTCGACCATCTCTACCCGCTCCCACGGTGGTGTAAGCCTCTCTACCGCTCCCGGCTCCTCATGCCACGCAAAGACCTCCTCCGGCGATGCTGGTATCTCCGTCTCTCTCCTGAACCTCTGATATCCCACGGCTATCCCTCCTTCATTTATGCCAAGACTCACTTATCGTAGGTTTGTGTCCAGGTTCTGTCAAATAATCGATTGGATGAAAGATAATTTGAACAATAAAGCCAAGGTTTTGTCACAGTTATTATCTTGACAAAAGTTGTACAGTGTCATAATTTGCACAAGTCGATATGACATCAGGTTTGTGACTGCAATATCGGTTCTGCATTTATCAGGTAGAAGAGAACCAGATAGAAAATGTTATTTAGACAAGAATCAGACAGGAGAAGGAAATGTTCAACAAAATAAAAATGTCGGCAATGATGATTGCCGTTGCCTTTGCCCTGACGGCGATGCCCGTCGTCGCCAACCCCGACAAGAAGGATATTGTCGACACCGCGGTGGGCGCTGGCAGTTTCAATACGCTGGTTGCCGCAGTTAAGGCTGCCGGCCTGGTCGAGGCCCTCAAGGGTAACGGACCATTCACCGTCTTTGCGCCAACTGATGAGGCCTTCGCGAAGGTTCCCAAGGCTGCTCTCGAAGCCCTGCTTGCCGACAAGGAGGCGCTGAAGAAGGTTCTCTTCTATCACGTCGTCGCCGGTAACGTCATGGCCAAGGATGTCGTTACCCTCAAAGAGGCCAAGACTCTTCAGGGATCAGCGGCCAAGATTACGGTCAAGGATGGCAAGGTCATGGTCGACAACGCCAATGTCGTCAAGACCGACATCGCCTGCACCAACGGCGTGATCCATGTCATCGATTCGGTCATTCTGCCCAAGTAAGTATCTGGCAGTTATGAAAGTCGTCTGCGAGGGCAGGGAAGTAGAACCTCCCTGCCCTCATCTCTTTTTAACTGACCATGTCGGAGAGGATCCGCAGGTAGAACGTAATGAGTAACCAGCAGGAAAGAGT
>CAIOZW010000454.1 GCA_903862855.1 uncultured Acidobacteriota bacterium | reverse complement strand
GACTCAACTCCCGAGCAGCGTCAGAAGGCACTTGACGGAGTGAAGACCATGGCTGCCCAGATTCCTGGCGTCAAGAACGTCTGGCTGAAGACTCTCAAGGTTCAGGGAATCAATGCTCAGACACCTTTCGATTCGGCCTTTGTCATGGAGTTTGCTGACGAGGCGGCATTCAAGGCCTATGCCGACAATCCCGCCCACAAGAAGTGGGAGGAGATCTATATCCCAATTCGCGAAGTGAGCCGCACTCACGATATCACCAACTGATCTATAAAACCGCTCCCCTGACTGGAGGCCCACTGATGATCAGCAAGGCCTCCAGTCGGTTCCGCTGAAAAGTCTCCATCTATGAACTCCGCCACCGAACAAACGACCGAGAGCGAAAGTACATCCGTCGAGGATTCGGATCCGATCAGGCGGGTCTTTCGAGCCTTCAGTTATCGTGACTTCCGGCTACTCTGGTTTGGAGCATTCACCTCCAGCTCCGGGACTTGGCTGCAGGAGACGGCTCTCAACTGGCTGCTGCTGCAGTTGACCAACGATCCAATATACCTCAGCTACAATGCAGCTTTGAGCACTGCACCGATACTTCTCTTTACCCTCTTCGGGGGCTCACTCGCTGACCGCATGGATCGTCGAAGAATTCTTCTCACTTCGCAGTGGGCCCAGCTGATCTTTGCCTGCACCCTTGCCCTGCTTGCCCTGCTCAAACTTCCCGTTCCGCTGCTGGTCACCTCCGCGCTGCTCATCTCCTTCTTCACCGGATGTGTCCAGGCCTTTGGTGGTCCGGCTTACCAGTCGCTGATCCCATCACTGGTCAACAAGAAGGATCTTCAAAATGCAATTGCACTCAATTCGATTCAGTTTCAGCTTGCCCGCGTCGTTGGTGCATCGATCGCGACAATTCCCTTCGTCATCTTCAAGGATCAGATGATGGCGGCTTCGGTCAGCTTCGGACTGAATGGACTCTCATTTGTCGCGGTGATCATCGCCCTCAGATCTCTCAATGTCATCCATCTTCCCCGGACACAATGTGGCGGCGTCCGAAGCCAGTTAAGGGATGGGCTCAACTTTGTCTGGCGTCAGGAGGGTCTGCGCTCTCTCAACTTTCTGGCCTTTGCCAGTACCTTTCTCGGTCTCCCGGTGACCACCTTCTTTGCCTTCTTCGCCCGTGACATCCTCCAGACGGGTGAAAAGGGCAATTCGATCCTTGTCGCCATCTCTGGTGCCGGGGCTGTCACAGGCGCCCTCATCGTGGCCGGATTGGGAAATATCAGAAACAAGGGACGCTATACACTGCTTGTCCAGATCGGGTTTGGATTGTCGATCGTCGGCTTTACGCTCTCCCCATCGGTCTGGTTGGCCTATCCGATGATCTTTATCGCCAGCATCTTCATGATGTGCGTCTTCTCGCTCATTACCTCACTCATTCAACTGCTGGTTTCGGACGAAATGCGTGGGCAGGTGATCAGCATATTTGTCGTCGCTTTTCGTGGAGGAATGCCGCTGGGCAGTCTCCTCACCGGTTTTCTTGCCCATCGATTTCCTATCACTTGGGTAATTATGGCCGAGGGCTTTATGCTGACCATTCTTGCCGCAGCCTTCCTGCTCTCCAAGTCGCAGGTCAAGGAACACTGAGCTCAGCGCGGCGCTCATAGATCCTGATAAAGAATCGCCGATCGCCAATCCGGGCCAGCTGGTCGCCGTCAGCTCCACAGACCCTGCTAAGCCGATACCTCTCTTCAATCATCTGCCCAAGCCGCTGATAGTAGTCTTCTCCAAACGCCGTAAAGCCGAACTCGCGCATCGGACGATTGACCACCATGATGTATGGAACCTTGAGCCGGTCGATTGTCGCGATGGCCTCCATCTCATCAGAGGCGCTCATCAACCCGGGAATCAGGATCTGGTGTCGAAGCGGATAGTGTCGATCGGTCAGAAAGGGAAGCTCACTGCCCTCAGGTAGGACGACCAGCGGCGCCCCGGGAGGAGAACTTCTCCGGATGAAGTCGATAGCCTCGGCCAGCACTGGACCGGTGGCTGCGGGTGCATAGAAGCCACCGTGTGGAGTCTCCACCCAGAAACTGTAGATCTTCCGATAACGAACCAAATTGATGACACTGGTCACCAGAAGGGTGGTCACCAGCAGCCCAAAGACCAGCCTTCGAAGATGAGACTGACGACTGATCAGCCCCCGGTGCTCGGCCCAGGTTGGAAATTGATCGAGCAGCAGCCAGACAAGAATCACCAGCGATCCTGGCAGAAAGTAACTACCAAAAGCTCCACCGCTTGGAACACGCAGTGCGACGCGGGCGAGGATGGCCAGACTGTAACCGGCGATCGACAGAAGCAGCAGATCTCTGCCCCGTGATCTGATAAGCACCAGTATCAGAAGGATCGGCATAAACCGGAGTGGACTGCCATCCCACTCCGTTCCAACGATCGTGCGGATTACAAGAATCGCCACCATCCCCCCACCGAGGACTGCCCAGATGATCTTTCGACGCCAGAGCTGCGGATTGGCAATGGAGAGGAGGATGGTGGCGATCAGGGCAAGCACTACCCCACCACCTGCCATCTGCAACAACGAGAGAAGTGGCCGATCCAGTCCGGTCCGGCGACGATTGTAGATGACCATCGGTTCAGGGAGATGAGTAAAGAAGATATGGCAATCCTCGACCATGGTCGTCCAACCCACCTGGTAGAAGAACCAGGCATAGACCGGGACGGCAATCATCAGGAGCGGCATCAGAAATGCTGCCCCATCAAGCGCCGCATGCCTGAATGGATTGCGCGGCCACACTTTCAGCAGCGCAAGTGCTGCGGCGAACATGGCCGCCAGGGCAAACTCCTGCTTGGTGATGAGTGCCAGTCCGGTCAGCAGACCAGCCACCAGAATGTCTGTCCTTCGCCCGGTCTCGACGAACCGGAGTGTCGCCACCACCGCTCCAAGCGAGAAGACGACTCCATAGAGCGCGGCATATGCGTATGGTGAGATCATGCTCCCGTTTGGACGGAAGAGGCAGAAGACGATTACTGCAACTGCCGCCAGCATTGCCTCCCGCCGCCCAAGCAGACGCCGGGCAATCGCCTGAATGAGCAGAACAACCAGCAGAGTAGCAATCACACCACTCCACTGCAGAACGGCCAGATCGGCTCCAAAGAACCGGAAGAGGAGGGCCTTGAAGTATGGGGCGAAGGGTGGATAGAGGTAATGAATGTCCCGATAGAGCAGTTCTCCGCCAAGAATCCGCCTGGGCAGATCGAGCTCTCGCCCGCTGTCGGCAATCGGCGATAGCCACCTTCGCCACGAGAGGGCGATAAGAAATATATAGACGATCAGCAGAACGAGCGTCTCCCATCGACGGACTGCCCGTATCTGTTTGCCACAGTTCAAGGTGTGCGCTAGCATATGAATTTATTCTCTTTGGAGAGACAATCTATTACAGGAATCATGACTATGAAAAAAGTTTTGATCGCCAGTGATCACGCCGGGTTCGGTGGCAAGGAGGCAATCAAACGCCTTCTTGAACGAATGGAGATCGACTACACCGATCTCGGCCCGGATTCAGAATCCTCGGTCGACTATCCCGACTTCGCCGAACGTGTTGCCACTGGGGTGGCCTCAGGCGAGGCCGAAACCGGGATACTCGTCTGCGGCAGTGGCATTGGCATGCAGATCGCTGCCAACAAGATTGCCGGAGTCCGGGCCGCCCTGGCCTGGAATGAGGAGACGGCAAGGCTGTCACGTCAGCACAATAACGCCAATGTACTCGCCGTCGGCGCGCGGACCACTCCGGCGGAGGTCATCGAACAGATCGTTGAAGCATTTCTGACTACCGGATTTGACGGCGGTCGACATCAGCAACGACTCGACAAGATTGCCCGTCTCGAAGAGAAGAACTGAATTTTGATACTCAATCATATCCACGACCAGAATAACTTTCCGCAAAGAGGATAAGCAAATGTCGAATCTGCATACCAGAACTCTCGCCGAAACCGATCCATTGATCCACGGTGCAATCATCAATGAGACCAGACGCCAGAACGAAGGGCTCGAGCTGATCGCCTCGGAGAACTTTGTCTCTGAAGCAGTCCTCCAGGCTGCCGGATCGGTCTTTACCAACAAATATGCCGAGGGATATCCTGGGAAGCGCTATTATGGTGGTTGCGAGTTTACCGATGTCGTCGAGAGTACGGCCATCAGCCGCGCCAAAGAGCTCTTCGGTGCTGATCACGCCAACGTCCAGCCCCACTCTGGCAGCCAGGCCAACATGGCTGTCTTTCTGACGGCCCTGCAGTATGGAGATACTATTCTGGGGATGGATCTCTCGCATGGTGGCCACCTCACCCACGGCCATCCACTCAACTTCTCCGGAAAGAGCTACAAGACCGTCTTCTATGGGGTAAAACGTGAAGATGAGACGCTCGACTATGAACAGATGGAGCGTCTGGCACAGGAGCATCGCCCGCGACTGATCATCTGCGGCGCCTCCGCCTATCCGCGAACGATCGATTTTGAGCGGATTGCCTCGATTGCCCGGGGAGTTGGCGCCCTGTTGATGGCCGATATAGCCCACATCGCCGGACTGGTCGCCACCGGCATCCACCCTTCACCGGTTCCCCACTGCGACTTTGTAACAACCACTACCCATAAGACACTTCGTGGCCCCCGCTCCGGCCTCATTCTGTGCCGTGAGCAGTATGCCAAAGATATCGACCGCAATGTCTTCCCGGGAATTCAGGGTGGTCCACTGGTCCACATCATCGCAGCCAAGGCCGTCGCCTTCCACGAAGCTCTTCAACCGGAGTTCAGGGAATACCAGGAGCAGATTGTCAGAAATGCCCGGGCCCTCGCCGGAGAGATGAGCGAACTCGGTCACCGAATCGTCTCGGGCGGTACCGACAACCATCTCTTTATGATCGACGTCTTTGCTGGCGGCCTGACCGGTCGCGACGCCGAGAAGGCACTCGAAGCTGCCCATATCACCGTCAACAAGAATACGATCCCTTTCGATTCAAATCCGCCGATGAAAGCAAGCGGAATCCGGATCGGTACTCCTGCCATCACCACCCGTGGAATGAAGGAGGCTCAGATGCGGCAGGTTGCACATATCATCGACCGTGTCCTTCGCGCGCCTCAGGATGAGTCAGTCCGTCAGCAGACGATCGCCGAGGTCAAGGAACTGACCGCACAGTTTCCACTCTATGCCAACCGCTGGCAATAGAATACCGATACGCCAACCCGATCGGGAGCGGCCCACCGCTCCCGATCTTTATCCTTCAACCTCCTGGCCATCGCCACTACTTCCCTGCCCCTCAACCTCGGCGAGAATCCTCGCTACCAGCGTCGGTTCATCGAGGAGATCGAGTCCTGACTCAAGCCGAAATGTCGTCGCCCCGCGAGCGATCTGGCCGAGCAGGTGCCACTGCTCCTTTGTCCGCTCCCCCCAGAGCTGCAGGTAGACGCTCTGTTCGCCCAACATCATCAACCCTTCACTTGCCGGTCTCGGGACAAGTCGGCTTCTCTCCCCATGACTGATCATTGGCAAAAGCAGATGGTCGACCTTCCGCCAGGGCAATTCGGCCAGCTCGCGTGTTCCAAAGAAGTCGAGCGCACCGACACAGGTTCGATCCAGATACTGATGATGTCGGACCATCCCCCGCAGACCCGACCAGCGCTCCAACAGCTGATCTCCGAGATGAAAGTATTTCCGCAGCGCGAGGATCTCGATCCCTCTCTCCCCGTCTACCCCACTGCCCCCCTTCACCAGAAGTGAGTCATCCGAGATCGGTCTCCATCCTGCCAACCCAAGCGCCGTTGTCAGTGTCGTCTTTCCAGCCCGCTGCGCTCCCGAGATCAACCAGACCTGCCCGCGCGGTGAGACCACTGCTGCAGCATGCAGATGATAGATACCCCGCTCACGCAGTAGAAGCAGCAGCGGAAACATCGCATAGGTATTGGCGAGAATATGTGGATAATCGAAGGCTCGCGGCGCGACGTGTCCGACGATCTCTCCACTCTGTAGATCAACCCGAAAGGCCGCCACTTCTGTATGGAAACAGTAGCCAGCTCCACCTTCTCCATCGAAGCTCCAAAACCCAAGCACCCCTGTTTGCGAGATCCTCCTGGCTCCCGCTGGCAGATAACTATCCACACCAGCGAGCTGCTCGACACAGATCAGCCTCAGCCTGATTCCACACTTCACCAGCGACTCCGCAGGCCGATCATCGGCTTGGCGAACCCGTGGCGAATAATAACCAAAATAGTCGGTAAAGAGATCAATGAGCCGCAAGGACTGCGTCTCAATTTCAAGAGGAACCCCGGCGAGGACGAGGTCGATGGTCGGCATAACTCAGTGTGATGCAGCCAGCTGGAGGTCAAGATAGCAGAACCTCCAGCTGACTTACAATGAATGCTCAGCCCGTGGCAATGGCGGCCGTGGCAATTGTCGAAGAGCCGGACAGGACGACCTGCGTCAGGGAGTTGGAGAGCTTCAGTCGTGGTGGCTCATAGACGGGGAGCTGGCCGTTCGACTCAGCCAACTTCGCGCTGCTCTGAACATCCCCCTTCAACTCGTGAATGAGACCATTCGTCTCGAGCTCCTCGAGAAAACCATCCACCTCGGTCTCGATGCTCGCCCCGTCCACATTGTAGGCCTTGGCGAGCGCCTCACAGAGCTGTTCACGCGTCAGGGAGAGTCCACTGCGGAGCTGCTTCCAGACAAAGAGGCCTGTAGTGTTCAGGGTATAGTAGTGCAGATTATCCAGATCAAGGATAATCCCTTCGACGTTGTCCAGCAGCTCGGTAAAAGATGTCTGCTCCTTCGTCATTAACTTCGCGGAGATCGTTTGCATAGGAATCCTAGGTTGTCCTTTCCTGATATGACAATCCGTGTCTGTTACCCCTCCCTAGCGGGTCGCACGGCTGGGTCGCCCAACATTTGGCGTGGCCAGAAATATCGGACTGTCATCCAGCCCGGCGCTATAGGTTAACCGCTCGACTCTGCCAGAGTTGAGGTTGAGCAAGTAGAGTTCCTGGTCGCCATCACGCGAAGAGACAAAGAGAAGCCGATCCCCACGCGCCGAGAGTGAAGGGTTGCTGTCATTCTGCTCACTCAGAATCCGGAAGGAACCTGTCTCAACCTCCGCGAGGCCTATACCGGTCTTGCGAGTGCTGGTTGCCGTGGTCGTGAAGGCAAGACTCCGCGAGTCACCACTCCAGCTCAATCCACCGAGAGCATCAGATCCGCGAGTCAACTGGCGAGCCTCCCCGCTTCCGCGCGAAAATAACCAGATATCATAACGATCAGCATTCAAATCACCACGATTGGAGATAAATGCGATCGTCTGACCATCAGGCGAGACGACTGGACTGAGATCGATCACCCCCGCCGTACGCGGCAGAATGACTCTCCGCCCGGTACCGGTAGAGTTCATTGTCTCGATTCCATCTCCGCTTGCAAAGACTATCGTGCGACCATCAGCAGTCAGACTGGGTGAGATCTCATCGGAGACGTTCATCGTCAGTCGGCTCAATCCGACCAGCAGCGGAAGTCGTGATCTCCACGCCGATCCAAGATCGGCGCGGTAGAGCTCAAAACCTGCTCCCTGTCGCGAAGTGAAGACCAGTGAGTTCCCCCCTGTCGAAGCCATCGGCTCGAAGTGGCCACGGCCGGTATCGGTGAGCTGACTGATCTGTCGGGTGCTCAGATCGAGCAGATACAACTGTGATGCTCCATTACGCTGTGAAACAAAGACTGCATGCCCCTCTTCACTCGCCTGGATCTGGCCATAGGTCAGCGGCGCGACCAGTACCGCCAGCGACAGAAGTCGCAGACTGACGGTAAGGACGCAGCCGGCGATTCGACGGCTCGCTTCGTTCATCCTGTTCATTTGGCAGGTTGCCCTCATCTTTAATTGCCTCCCTATCAACCCTGACCTCAGACTTCGCCGACGACCAATGAGGATCAACTCAAAGGGCCAACCCATCAAGTCATCAACCATTCGGTCAACCTCCCGATCGGCCGTTACATCAGGCAGGGTTCTGGATTTTCAATTCTGGTGAGGATGGGCATCTCTGCCCATCCTCAAACCTCAGTGGTGTATGAGCTGCGACTTAGCGAATCCGCCGGATCGCATTATTCTTTGCGTCGGCGAAGATCAACTCACCATTCCGTCCAACAATGATATTGACCGTTGGTCGGACGGTGATCGGAGTTCCTACCGTCGTGACGATGATCGGTTCCGGCTGTATATCGATCAGGGTATTTGCATCGATCGGCTTGCCATCTCCGGCATAGCCATTCAAGCTGGACCCGACGAAAGACGTCACCGTGCCAGTCCCGCCACTCAATGTGATCTTGACGATCTGGTAGTTCGATCCAGCTGAGTCACCGGCATTGGTGACATAGAGCGCCCCGTCACGACCTTCAACCACATCTCGCGGACGCACCAAAGGAGCACCGCTGGCAATGACATCGAAGGTTCCACTGCCGGCCGTCTTTTCACGGAGAATCTGCTTGTTTCCGGCATTGGCAACCAGCAGCCTTCCCTGAGAATCGACTGCCACTCCGGTATACTCGTTCGGCGAAGCCGAAGAGAGTCCTGTGATGGTCGAGATTGCGCCGGTCTGACGATTGATCAGGCGGACACGGCGGTGGCCCGCGTCGGCAACATAGATGTTGCCACTCGTCGGATGGACAACCACGTCGGTTGGCCCGATCAGTCTTGCCGCCAATGGCGCGGCACCATCTCCGACGTTGGTCAGATCACCACTCGTGCTTCCGCCGGCAATGACGGCCGCATTCCCCGGAGGGACAGTGATCGCCGTCGCGCCGGAGAATATGGTGACCGGAGACGCGGTCGTGTTCAGATATCTGATCAGACCGGTCTTGCGGGTTGCTGCTCCTGAGGTCGTCTTTCCTCCGCGTGAATCGGCGATGAAGATTCCCTGCGCGGTCGCATCCAACCCATGCGGATCGGTGAATGAGGCGAGGATCGATTCAAGCAGATCCTTGTTCTCGACCATGCCACTATTGACAGTAATCAGTGCCCCCGCAGGAACCTCGCGCTCTGAAGCACTTGAGGCGGGGAAGAGGATCTTGGTCGAAGTTCCAAGATTGGCAAACCTGATCTTGTTGATATTTGAATCACTTATCCAGAGATTGCCTTCATTGTCCATCGCCACCCCGACCGGCTGATTGAGCGAAGCACTCGTCGCCAGCGCTCCATCATATGGCGGCGCCAGACCGACTCCTGCGATGGTATCGATCTTGTCGGTGGCAACGACTACGCCGGCAACCTCAACCTTCTGCTGACTGAGATTGATATAGCGGACACGACCGCGAGTCAGAGGCCCCTGATCTGCGACAAAGAGCCCCTTCCCGTCGGTGACCAGTCCGACGATCGGAATCTGGGCGTTCCTTGAAGTGAAGGTAAACTGCGCCCCCTGGCTGGGACCACCATCTCCACAGGTAGATTGTGAATAGTCACAGGTCGAATTGACCGTACCGGCAATGGTCGTGTAGACCGGCGGCTGTGACCCCTGGCTGGCCGTGTCGATGCGGATCAGATCCTGAGCATTGCCATTGGCAAGGTAGACCTTGCCACCCAGCACTGCAATTCCAGCCACATATGGGTTATTGGAGTATGGCTGTGCCGGTGGGGAGGGTGACGTCAACTTGAATGGGAACTGTGCGATCAGCGAAGCTGTTCCAGCGGAGTTGACTTCAATCACCCGGCCATGACCGGTATCGGAGATGAGTAATTTGTCTCCATTGAAGGTCAGCGCTCGCGGAATCAGCAGCGGAATCGAAGTTGCCGGCCCGGTGAGGAATGTTTCTTCGTCCTTGGTTGACGTACCAGAGCCTGCCACAACAACCGGATTTGTGCTCGAATTGGCCGGAGACGCCGCAAACTTGAGAACCTTGTTGACGTTTGGCGTCGCGTCACTCAGATAGACCTCACCGGTCGACGGGTGCACGGCAATCGAGGATACCAGAGTCCCTATCCCACTGGACGCAAATGTCTGGACATTACCAACACCGATGTTGGCGGCACCGGCAATCGTCCGTGGCGAGCCCGAAATGTTGACGGCCCGGATATTGGGCGTAATGGAGTCGATGAAATAGAGGACATTGCCATCCGGACTGACTCCAATACCGGTTACCACGCCAACGTCGGCCGTCGTTCCATGCACGTTTTCACTGAAATCGACTCCGCCGCCAGCGAGGGTGCGAATTACGCCTGCCGGAACATCGACACCGGCAATGGTGACCGTCTGCCTGGTCGTGTTCAGAAACCGGATATATGAGGTACTTGGGGTATCAGCAATGAAGATGCCCCTTCCAAGCGGATCTGCCACCAGAGAGGTCGGGTTGGCGACCACTGCCTCGATTCCCTGGTTGCGATCACCAAGGATTCCGCCAGCGATCGTGTCGATGATCGGCGAGACTGTTGTATTGGTGAAGGTCGTCCCGGACCGATTGATCGAAGCACCCAGTGTCTCGAGTAATCCGCCGTCGATCTGTGAATTGGTGACCGAAACGGTCGCCCCCTCGGCAATCAGAGCTGCCGGGCCGAGCGAGCCGCTTCCACCATTGCTGATCTTGACGCTGTCAAGAATTGAACTGGATGTGGCGAGTCGCGAGAAGAAGACCGCGCCGAAGTTACCACTGCCAGTGACATTCTTGAACTCGATCAGCCGGTTCGAGGTTGCCGTCTGCGTCCCCTGGTAGAGTCCAGCCCATCCGTTGGCCGAGAGTCCACCCATCTTGTTGGTCGGAAAATCACCTACCAGCAGGTTCATCCCTGCGGCAAGCTGAATCGTCGATGAAGGGCCAAGGCTCAGTTCACTGGGTGCCAGCGCACCAGCTCCACCACCAATTGACGGAGGAGGAGTGTCGGCAACACCAATTATTGCGGGATTGGAGCTGCTCCCCTGAATGACCAGCGGAGTATCGCCCTGTCCGACAAGCACTCCCGAGGTAGTAAAGTCGTTTGAGGCAGTATCGGCAGCAGTCCCGATCTGGACAGCGTTGAGTGAGTTGTTGGTAAAGTAGTTGGCCGAACTGTAGAAATAGCTCGCGTCACCAACCGAGGTTGCTTTCGGAACGTCGGATCCAGGGATCTCGTAGAGTCCGAGTGATGCGTTTGCACTGACCAGCACTGCCGGATGAACGGTGGCCATTCCGTTATTGGCGATCAGGTTACGGGTAAAGCTGCGCAGACGGTCATCAACCCCGTTGGCAGTTATCGCCGATCCCATACTCTCCCGCACCACACTGTCGGAAATATAGAGTGAACGCCCCGAGCCGGTAATGTTGATCGCAGCTGTGGTCATCCCTCCCCCAAACTCAACCACGACATTGCTCATAAACATATTGGGACCAGCAGTGGTCGCCACAATTCCACCCCATGAGCCCATAGAGGGTTGTGCGGCTCCAGCCGCTCTCTGCGCGGTGAAGACGATCTGGCGTGGCGTGACTACCCCCTGCGGCTTGCCCTGCGAACTTCGAGCATTTGGGATACCATTGATGCCTCCATTGGCACTGATAGTTCCAGCTGAGCCAACATTTATCTTGGCCCCGGGCGCGACGTATAAAACTGTGCCCTCGAGAACGAGCAGTGGCGAGTTGATGGTCACATCTCCGCTGATAAGATATGGCCCGGTATCGGCGAGTGAGGAGACATTGCCGGTCAGTGTATGTGCTCCATCGGGAGCCCCGGTCACCGTCAGGCGCCCGATCAGTCGGCTCGAACCGGCGCCGCCGGCCGTTCCACCCTGGTTGGTCACGCGGACATCATAGATTCCTGGTGCCGTACCAGCCGGGACGGTCGCCGTGATCGAAGTTGCCGTAGAGGCCGAGACGGCCGCACTCGAGATCGTCCCGGTGGAACTGATCAGATCGACCGTCGGCGAATTGAAGCCACGCCCGCTGATCTGCACCGAGGTTCCCGTGCCAGCTGTAACTTGCACCGCCGCAGGTTGGAGACTCTCGACGGTCACCCCGAGATCGGCCAGAACCTTGTAGGCAAATGAGAATTTGGGTGGCTGCTTGACGACTGAGAAGTTCCAGATATGCTTGACATTAGCACCAGCGGCAATGTCACCGATATACCGTGAAACGACCAGCTTGCCGTTGAAAGGGACCAGTCCATCGTTGAAATAACTGAGTCCGCTCGGGCCGGGAAGATCGAGGGCATCAGATCCGGCGGCCGTGTTCACCTTGAATGAGGTAAAGGCGATCCGCGTGTTGTAGAGTGTGGCGCTGGTATTGTTGGTCAGCTGAACCTCACCCGAGACAACCCCGCTGTTGGTCCCGGTCTCTTTGAAGACCGAATTGACCACGCTGAAGGTGAACCCGGAGCCATTGGTAACCTCGGCTCCCGGATTGATCCGCGAGGAGACTCTTGGGAGGGCGTCCGGCCGGGTAGATTTACCAGTTGTCCGCACCTGCTCACGCAAGGAGATCCTGCCCGTTGCGGGATTGAACTCCCCCTCGTACTCACCAAGGAGATACGCTCCCGCGCTCTCATCGAAGACCGGGACGAATCCAGCCGTCGGAGCGTTCGGGCCAACTGCCGTTGCAGGCACCGTGGCCGGAAGGGTCGAAGTGACGGGAACTGCCGGCTGAAATGAAGCCCGCCCGGCAGCGACCAGTCTGGCCGCGGCAGCCGGGTCAAAAATCAACCCACTGACGCTTATCCCCATTACGCCAATTATTGCAATAAGGATGGTCGGGATAATCATCCGACGCAGCTTTGCATTGTTGTGTTCGCGAACAGCCATTTCTATTCTGACTCCTTTTACTTGTGACGCAGCATCGATCTCTAAAACAGCCGACACCCCGTGGGGCACCCCGGCAATTACCTGATCACCGCGACCTTATAAACTTTCACCACACTGTGAAAGAGACTGGCTTCGAATCCATCCGGCGCCCGGTGCCTGGCCGGAAACATCAAACAATTATTGACCTGAGAATTTAAGGTCCATTACTGAATAAGTACATGTTACAAAAAGAGCTTATTTTATAAAAAGAGCTAATTGATAGTCGAAATGTCCATTGTCAGCAGTACCTGGGCTCTCCGTTGGCTCCTGTATCGAGCTGACAGTGTTCAAAGTCAAAACATAACCGGGTCAAAACAGAACCGGGTCAAAACAGAACCGGCATCGTGGTGCCGGTAGTGCCCACCTCGTCCTGAACTTTCTGATCCAGGTCAAAATCATTGCCAAGCGGACTACTCGATCCGGGCCAAGGATCGAAGAGTCCGGATCCTGCCTGAATTGTAATCAGGAGGGGCTCTACCTGATCAAAATATTCCACTCCGTCAACCGCACCTGACCGCGACGAGGTAAATTCCCGATCGCTCAAGATTTCAGATTATAAAAGACAGCCAGCGGTTTTAGAAGTGACACAAGGCACCATTAGCACTTAAAATTAGAAAAATTACGGGACTAGTCTCCCTTGGCGACAATATTCACGGGGAGTTACAGAGTGTGTGGTCAATCGGAGGCAGACATGCGGGGCAAGCAAATGTATATTGGATAGGGGTTTATAAAGTCTGTCCTGTCATCTGTCAGTATTGGTCTGTCATTATTTGCGAGGTATGAGAAGACCTCGACAACCATCGGGTGTTGAATCCGGCTCCTGCTCTTTCTTATGGATGGTGTCACAACAATGGTTTCTTGTAGAAGACTGATACGGTCGCTTTATCCATCACCACTGGCAAAGAACGGTAGAACAGCTTTCAAAAGATTAAATTATTAGAACAATCTTAGTTCCGCCGGGCTTGCCGGGGTATTGATTGTCCAACCTCTAATTTGTGCCTAATTTATGCCAATCGATTTTATGCCAATCGGCAGCACCATCCATAAAACCACCCGCATATTAGCTAACTGCGTGAAACGAGTCAAGCACCATTATCTTTCCTAATATTAGAGTGTAATTGCAAATACGACTTGGAGCTGATGGGCGTCGGAACTGCACAAGGCCGCGGCTGGTCGTCACCCCCAACACCTCCCGGGCCGTTGTCATTTCAGGATGATCATCAGGAGTGGAAGGTGGCGATAATGGAAGTGGATGGTAATGGCTGAATCGCTTTGAATCTCGACTGGTGCACAACTTGAATAGAGGTCTGACCGTTGCTAATATGCGATGGACTGGGTAACGGCTATCGCCACAATGCATCGAGCAGACAGCACCTCTCGTGACTGGAGACTCATTGTCGAAGCAATTATTGCCAGAAGAAATAAGGTAAGAAAAAGACGAGTGACCGTTCAAGATTGGTTGAGAGCAGTGAAACTGAACGAAGCAGAAGCACTTCAACGGAAGATCATTAAGGAGTGAGGAATGGAAACAGGAGTTGATCAGATTATCAGCATCGCCCGGCATCAGCGGGTCAACTGGACAGTGGCGGGCCTCATTGGAGCAGGCATTCTCGTCCTCGGAGCGCTCTTTGGATCGGCAGCGACTTCAAAAGGATGGTTCTGGGGAAATGGTGAGAACAAGGTTCCGATCTACGTTTCAACCGACTCAAAAGTCAACGAGCAGGTGACGCTCAACGGCGGATTCTCACCGATCGCCAAGGCAGTAACGCCGGCAGTGGTGACCATCAATGTCCAGAGCCGGGCGCGGCAATCCCAGATGCCGCCATTTCTTGAGCAGTTTCGCGACTTCTTCGAGCGGCCAGGTCAACCCAACCTGCCCGAGGAACAGGATGAGGACGAGAGCACTCCCCGGGGAAGATCAGCGCCACGCTCGGCGCCTGGACCGTTGCGCCCAAGTGGAGTCGGCTCGGGGATCATCGTCAGCCCGGACGGGTACATTCTGACCAACAATCACGTCGTTGATGATGCGGACAAGGTAACGGTTGAACTTGCCGATCGGCGTCAGTTTGAGGCGAAAGTGATCGGCACGGATGCTCCAAGCGATGTCGCGGTGATCAAGATCGAGGCGGCCAATCTGCCAACGGTCCCCTTTGGCGACTCTGAAAAGGTCGAGGTAGGTGACATTGTTCTTGCTGTCGGCAATCCACTTGGAATCGGCCAGACCGTAACGATGGGCATCATCAGCGCCAAGGGACGCCGTTCACCGGGTGGGGACACAAGAAGCTACGAGGACTTTCTGCAGACCGATGCGGCGATCAATCGTGGCAATTCAGGTGGTGCGCTGGTCAATCTACGCGGTGAGCTGATCGGCATCCCCTCCCAGATTCTCTCGCAGACTGGTGGAAACATCGGTATTGGCTTTGCGATTCCGACCAAACTTGCCCGCAACGTCATGGATCAACTGATTCGTGGTGGGAAGGTACGACGCGGAAAGCTTGGAGTCTATGTAAGAGATCTGCAGCCAGAGATTGCCAAGCAGTTTGGATTCAAGGGTACGGACGGGGCATTCGTCGATGATGTCGAGAAGGGTGAGCCGGCCGATCAGGCAGGAGTTCAGCCGGGAGATATCATCACTGAATTCCAGGGGCAGCGGATCAAGGAGAGTTCACAGCTGCGCAATCTTGCCTCCCAGACAGTGCCTGGAACACAGGTAAAGTTCAAGGTCTGGCGCAACAATGGTGAGCGGGAGCTGACCGCCAGACTGGCCGAAGTCGATCTGGCGGCGGGCACGCCGCAGCCGAAGCCGCCCGAGGAGGGCGAATCGGGTACTGGTCTGCTCTCGGGTGTGCAGGCGGAGAATGTGAGTGCGGACTGGATTCGCCAGCTCAATCTTCCCGCAGGGACGCAGGGTGTAGTGATCACCAAGATCGACCAGAACAGCCGGGCGGCCCAGGCCGGACTGCGGCGTGGGGACGTCATCGAGCGCATTGGCCAGCAGGTAGTGACCAATGTGACCGAGTTCAATGCGGCGGCCCGCAAGGCGAGCGGCAGTGAAGTTCTACTTCGCATCCGGCGTGCCGAGCGCGGGTTCTTCATCGTTGTTCAGGCGCAGGAATAGCCAGACCCCGAAAGAGGTCGAAACACCCCGGTATCTTAAGTTGGGCGATTGATACCGGGAAAGAAAAAGGGGGTGGAGATTAATCTCCACCCCTTCTCTTTTTTGCTGGGCTATTACTTACCGGTCTGATCTTTATCAGACTATTGCATCAGTCTCAGGCTCCAACCGGTCGTGCCGCTCCGCCCCGTGAGAGACGCTCGTCACAAGCGGCCCAGTCGATATTTGAGAAGAAGGCCTCGATATATTTTGGTCGATCGACTGGTGCATAGTCACGAATGAAGGCATGCTCCCAGACATCCATGATGAGAACCGGATTGAATCCGGCCACGTTGCCCGTCTCGTGAAGATTGATCCAGTGGTTTGAGAGTCGACCGGTGACTGGATCGAAGTAGGTGGCAGCCCAGCCCACTCCCCGCATCTTGCCAACCGTGACAAAGTGCTTCTTCCAGTTCTCGAAGCTCCCGTAATTGGCCTCAGCCGCCTTGACGAAAGCCGAACCTGACTCTGGCTGACCACCGCCATTCTTCTTGAGATTGCCAAAGTACCACTCGTGGAGAACCATTCCGTTGTACTCAAAACCGAGACGACGGGTCAGCTCGGAGTAGACAGGCATCTCCTTCGGGGTGATCTCCCCGCGGCCCAGCTCGGCAATCTGCTCATTGAGAAGATTGGTGTTGGTCACATAACCTTCATAGAGCTTGAAGTGCATGGCGAGGGTCCCATCAGAGATCCCGGTCAGCCCGCTCAGATCGAAAGTTTTTGCTTTGTAGACAACATTGCTCATCTATATCTTGCCTCCTGAATCTATTCTAAGAAATCGTACTTTGCTGCAATCAGGGAGATCCCTGTCCGATCCTTGGTGATAGTGGCACGGATCGGTGAAGACCAGGCAATGGATTGCCGGATCGATGAATAAAAAGTGGCGTGGGAACGACTCCGGCGACCCATGGGGTTGGGGTACGTCCCGTTCTCTGATCAGGACTGGCTGCGATTGGTCAGCAGGGTGATCAGAACAATAATGCTCATTATGATGACCATACCGCCGGGCATCATCTTGAATCCTTTGGTCGCGGCCATACCGAAGCGTGCGAGCAGCAGAATGGTCACGATCAGGGCGACCCACCAGCCGGGCTGGAAGAGTCCACGCATCATCGCCACGGCAGCTCCGCCAAGAAGCAGTCCGGAGACGACGCCCGCGAGGAGCGAGGCGGTACTTCCCGCTTTCAGGTAACCCACGAGACCGCCAGCGGCCACCATAATGGCGTAGAGCAAGACAATCCAGACAACCATTTTAACCCTCCACTTCGTTCTCTTCTAATCTGCTTCTCGTTCTCCGGATGACCGGAAAGAACCGGGAAAAGAGTGGATAACTCTGTGGAGAGTAGCACCACATCCCCCAGACAAGCAAACGTCTTGACCGGTCCCGGCCGGTCCGGAAAGTGTCCATTTGGCGCATTGGAAGGGGTGCAAATTTCTTAAACCATATCGGTCTATGACTTAGGGGAAACCACAATATATGGGTGAGAAATCCCGTTGACAACTCTTTATCTAGTGGACTATATTCCGATCCGCCGTTGAGGACACACCAGGTGTGCGGGTGATCCCGGGACATTGCCTTCCCGGTTGCGTCCCTGTCCATCTGCTCAGGAATTGTTTTCACAGACAAAACAGATAGATAAACAGTTATAAATCGATCGCCATGAGAAACGGTCGCCAGGAGATAAATACACATGAGCGTTAGTAAGCAGAAGATCGTTCGATTTGCCGGATCAGGTGCCACTGGAGAGCTGGGAATCAACGCCGAGCGGGTAGTGGCGAAGCGCTACTCATTAAAGGATCTGCAGGGGAATTCCCTTGAGCACTGGGAAGATATCGTCAAGCGTGTCGTCTCGCATGTCGCGAGGGCTGAGACAAATCCATCGCGATACGAAGAGTTCAGCCTGCAGTTGACCCGTCTGATGATGGAGCGGGCATTTGTTCCAAATACCCCGTGCCTGGTCAACGCCGGAAAGCCCAAGGGGCAGCTCGCGGCCTGTTTTGTGCTGCCGGTACCGGACTCCCTCGACGGGATCATGGAGCATGCCAAGCAGTGTGCCTTGATCCATCAGAGTGGTGGCGGGACCGGGATGACTTATGAGCGTTTGCGACCGGCCGGGACGCCGGTTGGAGAGGGTCGGGGGATGGCCTCCGGACCGGTCTCCTTCATGCAGATCGTGAACACTATGACCGAGACGGTCAAACAGGGTGGCGTCCGGCGCGGGGCCAACATGGGAATTCTCGCCGTCGCCCACCCCGACATCCTCCGTTTCATCCATGCCAAGAACGACCAGAAGAGCCTCACCAACTTCAACATCTCGGTGACGGTGAGCGACAAGTTCCTGCGGGCGGTAGAGAACGAAGAGTGGTTCCAGAGCGAGTTCAACGGTGAGCCGTGGGATCGTCCGATCTATGATCCGAAGGCCAATGATGGCGAAGGTGGGGACTACACCTACCGGGGAGAGGCTCCACCGCGTCCGGGTCTGGTCTATGCACCGGATATCTGGGAGCGAATCATCAGCTCGACCCATCGGTGGGCCGAGCCAGGCATCATCTTCATCGATAATGTCAACCGACACAATCCATTGCGCAACTCGATGGGCTTGAAGAAGGCCTCCAACCCTTGTGCGGAGCAGATGCTCCACGACTACAACGCATGCAATCTGGGATCGATCGATGTTGCCAAATACTACAATGAACAGACCGATGACATCGACTGGGAGCGTTTTGCGAGCGATATCTACTGGACGGTGAGGTTCCTCGACAACGTCATCGACACGTGCGATTGGCCACTGCCACAGATCAATGACACGGTTCACCGGACACGTCCGGTCGGGCTTGGAATCATGGGATTTGCCGATCTGCTGTTGAAGAAGCGGATCACCTATGGCAGCGATGAATCGGCAGTCTATGCCGACCGGATGATGGACTATTTCCGCAAGTGTTCGTGGAGAGCATCGCTCGCCCTGGGAGCTGAGAAGGGGGTCATGCCGGAGTTCGAGCCGAATCGCGAACTCTATGACGACCTGATCTACAACGAAGTTGGTCTGGATCGTTCCCTTCCCCTGACGCCACGCAACTACGAGGTGACCACGGTTGCGCCGACGGGGACCATCTCGCTGGTTGCCGAGACCAGCTCGGGCTGTGAGCCGAACTTCTCCTACGCTTATGTACGCCGTGACACGCTGGGAACGCGAACCTATGCGCACCCGGTGGCGGCCCAGGTTCTGGGAATCGAGCTGGACAATACCGACCCAGCATCGATCGAGAAGGCGGCCAGTTTCATCGTCGAGAATCGCGACAAACTCCCCTCATACTTCGTAGACGCCCTGACGCTCGATCCGGACGATCACCTGCGGGTCTTGAAGGCCTTCCAGGATCACGTCGACAACTCGATCTCGAAGACGGTCAATGCGCCCGCAAGTTACACCCTTGAGGATACCGACCGGGTGCATCGTCTGGCGTGGAAGATGGGAGTGAAGGCGGTCAGCTACTATCGTGACGGTTCGCGGGATGACCAGGTGCTGACAGCAGTGACCAGTCCGGCCAAGGAGGCGCCAGTGGCGGCGTCACCAGAGACTGAATCCACCATTGCTGCGGCCCCGGTCAGGGTTGAGCCGGTGGCACAGGTGGCGACTCCGCGCGTCGAGCGACCACGTGAGCTGGTCGGGTCGACCTGGCAGATCTCGTTCGACCACCAGAACCTCTACGTGACGATCAACCATGACGGAATGAGGGTCATGGAGATCTTTGCGACGGGTGCAGGACTCTCCGTCTCGGTCGGCCTGCTGGCCTCGAAGATGCTGCGGGGAGGCTTTGAGCCGGAAGAGGTCGCGGCGAGCCTGAACAAGGTGATCGGGAACCACTCGGTCTGGTTCAACGAGCGGCTCTGTACCTCACCGGAACAGGTCGTCGCCGAGTGTATCATGCTGACGAGACGCCGGCTCCAGAATGAACCCGATTCGGCCCGCGCGGCCGCCAAGCTGGCCATCGTGCAGTCTGCCGCTCCAGCGTCCGGACAGGTGACCAGACAGGGGGTGACGATCGACTCTCGGAAGGTCATTACTGCCTGCCCGGAATGCACGAGCGGTCAGATCGAGTATGCCGGTGGATGCTACACTTGTCGCGATTGCGGCTTCTCGAAGTGCGTCTAAACCAGAGGGTCTTCAGGCGAATGACTGGCCGGCGAGTCTGAAAAGACTCCCGGCCAGTTCTTTATGATGAAGATCGGATCGTCCAGAGGGGGGGCTTGACGGAGATGAATCCATTCGGTAAATATCGATCGAGGGTGGAGAGAGTGATTGGACCGTCAGGATTAGTGTGGCCGACCAATCCGTGGCAATGGTGATTGGGATCACGACCTTTTGTGCGGAGTTGGTGCAGAAGGTCTTTGCTTTATCCAGACCAAGGTCGATCCGGAAGATTGAAGAATGTGAGAGGACAAAGATGGGAATGAACAGATTGAAGACGATGGTACTGCTGGCTGCGCTGACGTCGCTGGTGCTCTTTCTGGGGCAGGCGCTGGGGGGGCGCGGTGGATTCATCATGGCGCTTCTGTTTGCCGGCGGGATGAACTTTGCCAGCTACTGGTGGTCGGACAAGATCGTGCTGCGGATGTACAATGCACAGGAGGTCTCGGAGACTGAAGCACCGGAACTCTACCGGATGATCGTCGACCTCGTGCAGCGGGCAAACATGCCGATGCCACGGGTCTATATCATTCCCGAGCAGACACCCAATGCGTTTGCAACCGGGCGGAATCCGGAGAACGCCGCCGTCGCCGTGACGGTTGGACTGATGGAGATGCTTACCCAGCGGGAGCTGGCTGGAGTGATGGCCCACGAGCTGGCCCACGTCAGGAACCGGGACACACTTATCATGACCGTCTCTGCCTCACTGGCAGGTGCGATTGGATACCTGGCGCAGATGGCGATATTTACCGGAGGGCTCTTTGCATCGCGTTCCGAGGATGATGACGGACCCAATCCGCTGGTCGCCATCCTCGGGATGGTCATCGCCTCAATCGCCGCACCAATGATCCAAATGGCGATATCGCGTTCGCGTGAGTTCATTGCTGACGAGACCGGAGCGCGTCTGACGGGTGATCCGATGGCACTCGCTGATGCATTACGAAAGATCGAGGGATGGAGCCAGCGAATACCGATGCAGTCAGGATCCCCGGCCACGGCCCATCTCTTCATTATCAACCCATTCTCCGGAGGTGGATTGGCAAGCCTCTTCAGTACCCATCCATCGACCCAGGCAAGGATTTCCCGCCTGGAGCAGATGGTCAGGCAGTAGTCCGGTCAGATCAGTTCAGGAAAAGAGTAGTCCCCCGGGATGACGTTCAATGTCGCATCCCGGGGGATCTCATTTTGACAGGAGCAAATTTGAGCCCCGTTATTGATTATCGAGCCTCTTGAGGAGTCGCCAGATGGTGACAAAGGCCCCGAGAGTTCCAAGAAGAAGCCCCGTCACACTCAGCCACGGAGAGGTAGCCAGCCACCGATCGAGCAGATAGCCAAGGATGACTCCACCGACGACCTGTGACGAGAAGGCCGTGCCGATGGAGAGGGCCAGGGCAAAGCGGCGCTCATTTTCCGGTCGTGGTGGTGACATGTGTCTGCGAAGCCGGCATCACTGCTTTTTTGCCGGAGGTTTGGCCGGAGTGGGGGCCGGAATATTTGACGGAGCATAGCTCAACCCCTTCAGCCGATCACGGATCTCCGGTGGAAGCTGCTGCATGGCCTTGTCCATCTCCTCCTTGGTGAAAGCCCGTTTCATCATGTCCGGCACCTCACCGGGTTTGACCGGTGAGGCTGACGCGGCAGGTTGATTCGGTGGAGTCGGGGTTGGAGTCGGAGTGGATGCTGCCGAATCGACCGGTGTGGACGATGTCGATGCCGGGGCTCCAGAGTTGAGATCGACTCCCTTTCGGCATGCGTTGAGTCCGATCAGCGCCGCCGCCGTGAGGATAATAAGGGTGAGAGAACGAAGATACCTGACTGATAACACTTTTTGATACTCCCGTTGAACAGATTGACGAACCGATCAGCGCGACACTACCTTGCTGGCGCCTTTGGCAGGCTGACCAGATTGGCGAAGAGGCGGAGCGGACCGGGGATTCCGGCCGGGAACTGCCTGAACCAGGCGTAGGCGGTAAAGACATAGTTCCCCTTTCCGTATTTTGCCACAAGCTGCCCACCTTTCTGAACAGTCCCTGTATCGTCCGGCGCCGCGAGGAGCGGGATGAAGCGGTTGTCCCATTCACTCAGAAAATAGAGTCCGCGCTCCTGAACCCAGTTCTCCCAGTCGGATGAACCGATGCGGTTGGGAAAGTTGAAGAGTGGATGGTCAGGCGCGAGGATGGTGATCGGCGCAAGTTCATCCGTAACCCGGAGTCCACGCTGCATCTGCACCGGGTATGGTGAGAAGTTACCACGCGTAAACTCCTCCTTGTTGTATTGAACGATAAGAGTTCCCCCGTTGGAGACATACTCGAGCAGCCGTTTGTTATTGGCCAAGACATCCTCATTGACCTCATAGACGCGGATGCCGAGAACGATGGTGTCATAGCGGGAGAGGTCTCCGGTCGCGAGTTCAGCGGCACCGATCAGTTTTACGTCGACACCAAGCTGTTGGAGGATGCGTGGACCGTCATCTCCGCTGCCCATGATGTAACCAACCTTGAGCCCCTGGGCGACCTGAACATCGAAGAGACGAACGCGAGTGCGCGAGGGTCGATAGACGAGATGGGTCTCGATGTGGGGATAGGAGATTGCCTGGTAGCCGGTATTGAATCGCCGTCCATCGACCTCGGCAACGGCCTCGAGATCGAAGTTGCCATTGGCGCCCGCAGGTGGAGTAACGCGGAAGAGGCGGGCCGTCTTTTCGCCCTGGCGGGTAAAAGCGATCGGGCGCGGGTCGGACTCGACCTTCCAGCCCGGCGGGGCGGCCAGGGTGACCCGTCCATTGATGGCCCGGCGGGCATTGCCAGTCACCTCGACCGAGACTTCCCGGGTCCGGCTGTCGTTTGCGGCCACTCCGGAAGGAATGACGAGCAGGGCCGGAGTGACGGTAAGAGTGACGGCGGGGGCAACCTTGAGGGCACGCCTTATCTCACCAAAAGTCTTATCGGCAAAACGGAACTCGACCGGCTGTTCAATCGTGACCACCTCGCCGCTGAGCTTCATCTCAACCTTGGCGAGGGCGGTCGGCGGCGAAAATGGATAGTTGCGCGGCATGGCCGGTGTCCAGTCGAACTGATCCCTGGTGCGTTCGCGGGCGAGCCAATAGGGCTGAGTGACGGCCGCCCCGTCAGGTGGAATCACCCGAAAACGTGAGATGTGGTCGGGTGTCTCGCGACCGCGCAGGAACTGCATCCCGGAACCGGGCTGTTCGGCAGTCGCCTCAACCGGTTGCGTCTGCCAGTCGGACGGGGCCACAAGGGTGACGCGGGGACTGACGCTGGCAAGCGTCGCATCGACCCTTCTCGTGCGTCCAAAATAGACGTGTGCGGCGATCTCGACCGCCTCTCCAGGAGTGACTATCTCCGTGTTGCTGAGAGCGTCGACAATCACTCCGTGCGATCTGACCAGCGCATCGGCAAACTCGCGCTCCTTGCGCTGGAGTATGCCGTCGATGGTCGCTCTGGCAAGCGGATCGAGTCCGGAAAGGCTCGCCCGAAGTGACCGCACCTCCCGCAGCCCGGCCGCGAGGTGTGCGGCAATCGCCTCTGGTTGCTCGACCCGGTACTCCGCCAAAGCTCGGGCCGCCAGCGCCTGGATCCGCTGGAGAGACGGAAGTATCTGACCGCTCTCTTTGCCGGCAAATCTGACCGCGCCACACAACTGGATATCGAGCCCGTCAAAGAGAGAGCTCTCCTTGTCCGGCACCTCAACGGTGGTCTGCCAGCGCGGGAAAGAGCGAACCTGTGAGCCGCGTGCCTGGATCATCCCGAAGTCCTGAGAGCGATGGCGACTACGGCCATCAGAGGCCAGTTCAGAATATGATCGACCAAGGACCGGGTCAAAGACTCCGACGTCGAACTCGGCACACTTGCCCTGACAGGGGCCAAAGAGTCGACCGTAGACCTTCAGCACCTGCCATGGTTGGAGACCTTCATCACGGAGCTGTTCTGGAAAACGTGCCGGATTTGCCGCTGCCTTGATCGCCTCCGGCGTGAGCAGACCGGCGACCTGATGCTGACCGTGACCATCTCGCGGGGTTCCGGTGAATCCACTGACGACAACCAGGGGACGCATCCTCCTGATGACACGAACCATGTCACCAAGCAGCTCCTCGCGATTCCATTTCTGGAGAGTCTCCTCAGGTGAACGAGTGAAACCGAAATCGAAGGCCCGGGTGAAGTACTGCTCTGCTCCATCAAGTTTGCGCGCAGCCAGCAGCTCCTCGGTCCGGATCACGCCAAGGTTCTCCCAGAGCTCCGGGCCGATCCCATTCTGCCCACCTTCGCCACGGTTGAGCGAAAGATAGGCGACACGGGCACCCGTGCCACGCGCCAGGTAGGCGAGCAGTTCCGTGCTCTCATCGTCAGGATGAGCAGCCGTGTGAAGGACACTGGCAATCGTCTGCAGCCGGCGCAGGGTAAAGAGAAGCCCTGCCGCGCCACGATCCTCTGGCTCGGGCCGGGTATCGGCAGCGACCGATCCCGTCAACTGTCCGCCAGGCCACCCGGAAAAAAGTATCACCAATGTCAATAAAAACGTGCTGAACTTTCTCATCTTCCCCTCCGCTTCCTATTCCGCGCGCTTCGCTGTCGCCAGGCTGACTACCATTCCTACCAGAACGACGGTTACACATCCGACGACGTTATACCAGAGAAAACTGATCTTCGTCGTATTGGCGACGACGGCTACCGCTCCCATCCCGGCCAGCAGACCGGCGAAGGCTCCGTGACCATTGGCCCGTCTGGTCCCGATGGCCAGGACAAAGACGCCGAGCAACGAACCATAGAAGTACGATCCAAACTTGTTGACCACCTCGATCAGCGATCCGAGTCGACCCGCCTGGAGAGCGACCAAGCAGGCGAAGACTCCCCACAGACCGGTGACGATCTTCGAGACATTCAGGTAGTGTTCATCGGGCGCCTCTTTTCGATAGTGGCGCCGGTAGAAGTCGATTACCGTCGCGGTCGAGAGCGCAGCGAGCTCGGCCGAGATCGAGGACATCGCCGCAGCAAAGATCGCCGCAATGATCAGTCCGATCACCCCGATGGGCGCATACGTCGTGACAAAAGTCGGGAAGATGTAGTTGACATCACTGAAGCTCCGCCCTGTCTTCTCACGCACCAGCTGGATCGCCTCGCGACGCGCGGCATTGAGACTGTCTGTCGCCGCTCGATATTGATCAACCGCCATCTCCCCATTCAGACTGCTCAGACTAATGACCGCGTGATAGCGTTGATTAAAGGCGCTGACGTACCGCTGCTCGATCTGTTGGTATGCCGGCAACTGCTCGACCCGCGCTCGGTCATCGGCCTTGAAGATGAGCGGTGGCTGGACAAAATGGTAGAAGACAAAGACGAGTACTCCAACAAAGAGGATCAGCAACTGCATCGGGATCTTCACAAAGGCGCTCATGAGGAGTGAGGAACGCCCCTCCGAGACTGAACGTGCCGTCAGAAAACGCTGCACTTGACTCTGGTCACATCCGAAGTATGAGAGAGCAAGGAAGAGCCCACCGATCAATCCCGACCAGAGAGTATATGTCTCATTCAGGTTGAACTGGGGATCGACCATTCTCATGCGACCGGTCAGCGCCGCCAGCTCGACTGCATTGCCAACCGAGACACTCTCCGGCAACTGCCCGATAATTACAAAG
>CAIOZW010000453.1 GCA_903862855.1 uncultured Acidobacteriota bacterium | reverse complement strand
CAGGCAGATCATAAGTCTGACCTTATCCACCAGTCACGCACCCAGAAATCGTAATACTCGGCCCCGAACTGGTCAGGGGTGTTTTTCGGCCTCAAGCTGCTCCGGAAAAAAAAAGAGCGGCACCACCAAGATCACCTCAAGGCGTGCCGCGCGCAAATCTCACACATTTTCGGAAGCGCCTGCTTCCACATCTATAGACGTCTGCCGATCACCATTTTTGCTTGCCAAAAAAACTTTTTATGACTCTTCATAGGTTCTCGATGCTGATCCGGAAAGTCACTGTATAGATCGGTGAAACTAAAACAAAAATGATGATACTCTCCAGACACTGGCGGGGCTTCCCCATTAAGTCATGGTCCCGGTTAGCTTGACAGAATGGAAAACCTGCTCAGCATAAAAATCACTGCTACCTATTTTATATAAAAAAAGACCTCACCTTCGATAAAAATCTCTTTTATTAGGCGGATACATGTTGTAAAAGAGAGCTGTCAAATCTAAAAGCAACCAAAGTTAATAAGAATTCTTCTGAATACCAACTTCAGATCGAGTCACCCTCTTGAAAAAAGTTGAATTGCGTTGTGCCAGGTCCTGGCACCTACGCCTCATTAGATAAATTTGTCTCCCTATTCTGTAAAGCGTAATTTTTAGCCGGTAGGGTCCAATTTTTCTATCTATCACTCTTTTTTTCTGATGGTCTCAATCTTTGCGGAGATCTCCATTCCAGGCAGGTCTCAATTTGACAGCCAGTATCACCCAACAGAGCCCGTAGGTTGGAGGAGCCATGGTTAACCAATCGGCAATTTTTAATCCAAGAACCGCCCTCGACTCGCACCACATCACACTCTACCTGCAGAGATGGGTCGGTGCTGGAGACACGCAGTCCCGTAACGAGGCCTATGACCTGATCTACAATCACCTGTATGAGATCGCCACCCGGATCCTGAATCGTGAGCGAGGGGCCCATCGAATTCAGGCCGAGGAGCTGGTGAGTGAGGTCTTCATCCGGCTCAATTCAGGCAAACTTCCGCAAGTCTGCAACCGGCAGCACTTCTATTCGATCTGTGCGCTGACGATGCGTCGGATCATCATCGATATGGCACGAAGGTGCCGTTGCGAGGCGCAAGGTGGCAACTACATCCTGGTCTCGATCCATGAATCGATTCCGCAACGAAGCACAAAGGCGATCGATATACTGATCTTTGATGAGGCGTTGAAGCGGCTTGCCGAGATCGATGAGGAGTTGGGGCATCTGGTTGAATTGAGGGTCTTTCTCGGAATGACACTTGATGAGATTGCGGATGTGCAGGGCGTCTCCCTGAGAAAAGTCAAGGACAACTGGAAATTTGCCAAGCACTGGTTGGGACGAGAGCTGGCATAGCGGCTTCCTCAGTCTCTCCGAGAGGATTATTGGTTATGGGCAGCGATGATCGGTGGGCACGGATCAGGGAGATTTTTCAAGAGGCAATGGAATTGCCTGAGCCGTTGCGATCCGAGTACGTTGCGAACGCCTGTGGCGAAGACAAGGAGATGCTGCGGGAGGTTGAAACACTGGTCGATTCGGCCCCGATCCCCTCTATCAATCTCGATGATTGTATCGTCAATGTCGTCCCTGCCTCCGATCCCGAGGTCAGCCAGATTGGAAAGACCCATTCACACTACCGGATAGTCTCCCTGATTGGGAAGGGTGGGATGGGTCTGGTCTACAAGGCTCAGGATCTGCACCTGCTCCGTCCCGTCGCGATCAAGTTTCTCCCTTCGGCTTATCAGTTGAATGTCCACCGGATCAATCGCTTTCGAGAGGAGGCATACAACGCATCACGAACCAATCATCCAAACATCGTGACGATCTACGATATTGGGAGCGACGACGGGCAGCAGTTTATCGCCATGGAGTATGTGGAAGGGGAGACGCTGCGAAGCAAGCTGGGGAAGAAGGAGATTGGCGGTGGCGACCTGAGGGTTGCGTTACGGATAGCAATTCAGATAGCCGAGGCGCTGCGGGCGGCGCACCGGGTGGGGGTGATCCACCGCGACCTGAAACCTGAGAATGTCATGATCAACGAGGAGGGTCTGGTGAAGATTCTCGATTTCGGGCTCGCAAAGCTGCTGGAGGATCAGCCGGCGCTCACCGGAAATCTGGTGATGTTGGAATCGGCCGGAGCGACGGGAGGGGCTTCAGTCGGAACGCTCGAGTATATGGCACCGGAGCAGTTGACGCGACAGAACATCGACCGGCGGGTAGACATCTACAGCTTCGGGGTTCTG
>CAIOZW010000452.1 GCA_903862855.1 uncultured Acidobacteriota bacterium | reverse complement strand
CGTCATCACGGTGACGGATGAGCTCAACGCCTTCAAGGTTTTCGAGACATTGAACGCGCGCGGGGTGCGACTTTCGGCGACCGACCTGCTGAAGAATTATCTGTTTTCGGTCATCAGTACACAGGATACCCACGAGACTGAGCTGAAAGCCCTCGAGGAGCGCTGGGAGAGAATCGTCGGGGTGCTGGGGAGTGAAAGTTTTCCCGAGCTTCTGCGGGTATTCTGGAACAGCCGCCACAGACTGGTCCGAAAATCAGACCTTTTCAAGACAATTCGGAGGGGTGTCACGACCCGGGATCAGGCCTTTGCGCTGCTGCGTGATCTCGACCAATCGGCGGAGGTCTACGCGGCACTGCGGGATCCGCATGATCAGATCTGGAACAGTGATGAGCGCGCGGCACTGCAACAGTTGTTGATGTTCAACGTCCGCCAGCCCCTGTCGATGCTCATGGCCTGTCATTTCCAATATTTCCACGAGGAGCGAACGGCCTTTACCCGCATCCTCAAGGCGATCGTGGTCGTCTCTTTTCGTTACAATGTCATCTGTAATCTGCAGACGCACGAACAGGAACGACTTTATAACGACATTGCAAGGAAAGTGACCGATTCCACTTATGGCCGCCCGATGGAGGTGATCAGTTCACTGCGGGGGGTCTACCCGGATGATGATCAGTTCAAAGCGGCATTCTCGGACAAGGAGTTGCGGACGACCAACAGTCATAACAAGAAGGTGGTGCGCTATATCCTGTTCGAAATCGAGCGTCAGCGATCGGGGCAGGATTTCGATTTTGAGAGTGCAACCTATAACCTGGAACATATTCTTCCAGAACATCCGACCGAAGCCTGGGGCCACCTCGACGAGGCGAAGCAGGATCGGCTGATCTACCGAATTGGAAACATGACACCGCTCGAGGCCAACCGAAATCGGGATCTGGGCAATGGCGACTACGCCACGAAGCGTTCCGTCTACCAAGAGAGCACTTTTCAGATTACCAGGGCAATTGCCGAGCATTATGAGACCTGGGATGAACAGAAGATCGATTCCAGACAAACGCAGCTGGCGACAATAGCTGCCGGCATCTGGAAGATCGAAATTGGAGGGCGGTAGTGGAAAACCGCATTGCCCAAGCCCTGAGCAAGCTCTTCGAGCGGCACCGAATCGTCTTCTGGTACGACGCCGGAGAGGAGTTGCGCGATGAATATGAAGCTCTTCGACTTCCGGGTATCGAAAAGTTGGAGCTGACCAACAACGAGTATGGCATCAAGTACCGGTTGTTGCGTGAGGAGCCGGAACGGAAGTTCCTACTCTACCATGAAGGCCCGGCGCCCGCTGATCTGGATAACTGGCTGCTGGATGTTCAGTTGGCGCATGGTGAGTTTCGTACCGATCAGGTGGCCATCTGGTTATCGGAACTGGATCTTGGCCTCGAGTTCACAGAAGTGGTCCAGGCTCACGCAGAGTTCTTCCAGGCAATCAAGCGCAAGGCTTCCCTGAAGAAGCTGCTGCAAGCCAACGACACTGCCAGCCAGATTCGCCTGAAGATGCTGGCGGTGTGCACGGGCAGTGATTCGCGTCTGGATGCCATTGCTGAGCAGTTGCTTGATGAGTTGGCTGTCGATAGTGGCCAGTCAACGGATAATCCGGGTGAAAGATTCAGGATTGTGCAACGTTGCAAACTGGACTCATTCTTCTGGGAACAGATGAAGCGATACTACGGTTATGAGTCTTCCGAGCCGGTTGTCCGGGATTTTGTCATCAAGCTGTTCAAGGATTGCTACTTCCAGAACTTTAGTGATCACCATTCTCTGCCCACAAACCGCTTGTCTTCCGATGCCCTGGTCTTTCTGAAGCGCTGGAAGGACAGTCGTCAGCTTGAGCGAGGATTTGAGACACTTTCGGCGGAATGCGCCGAAGTGCTGGGAATTGAGCAGGATCTGGCAAAGCGTGATTTCCGCGAGCTGATTGAACTCGACTACTTCCGTTTGATCGACCAGAAGATCATCAGTGACCTGGTGCGGGTGGTCACTGGCCGCACGGTCTCGAGTGGGGAGGTGGCGGTCTGGGTTCGGCAGCGGCGACAAGGCCACTGGTATCGCGAATACCGTCATCTCTACGAGGCAGTCGATTACGCCGCCCAGTTTCAGGAAAAGTTGTCAGTTGTCAGTGATCAGTGGACAGAACAGGCTACTGGCGACTGGTCACTGGGCATGTGGGTGCAGCGATATGTTGAAACATGGCATCAGCTCGATCAACTCTATCGCAAATTCATCTTCCACGTGCGGATGTCAGGACAGGCTTCATTGATGGGCGGTCTGACCGAGCAGATTGAAAACCTCTACTCGAACAACTACCTTTTGAAACTGGGGGATCGTTTTCAGACAGTCGTGGATGCGGCATCGATGTGGGAAGCCTCCCCCGTTCGCAGACAGAAGGAGTTTTTTGAGCACTGGGTGCGGCCGTTCCTGCGCAGGGAGAACAAGGTTTGCGTGATCATCTCGGATGCCATGCGCTATGAGATTGGCGACGAGCTGCTGGGTCTGATCCGACAGGAGGATCGTTACAGTGCAGCACTTGAACCGGCGCTTTCGATGTTGCCCAGCTACACTCAACTCGGCATGGCGGCGCTTCTGCCCCACAATGTATTGGCCATTGCCGATAATGAGACCGGTACGGTGTTGGTCGATGGGCAGAGCTCACAGGGTACCGCCAACCGCATGAAGATTCTTGGGCAGGCAATCAATCAACGGGCGACGGCCTGCAAAGCCGACGAATTGATGGCCATGAAGGGTGACGACTGCCGGGCGCTGGTGCGTGATCACGATGTAATCTACATCTACCATAACCGAATCGACGCTACCGGAGACAAGCGGGAATCGGAGGAGCGGGTCTTTGAGGCAGCCGAGGAGACCCTGGAGGATCTGATACGTCTGATCAAGAAGCTGACCGGCGCCAATGTCAACAATCTGCTGGTGACTGCTGATCATGGGTTCATCTATCAGAACCGCGCAATCGATGAAAGTGACTTTTCCGGAGTCGAGGCCGTGGGAGACCAGATCCTGTTCCGGAATCGTCGCTTCGTGCTCGGAAGGGGGCTTGTCGAATCAGCCAGCCTGCACAAGTTCACCTCCGAGCAGCTTGGGCTTGCCGGAGAAGTGGAGGTGCAGATTCCAAGGTCGATCAACCGCCTGCGAATGAAAGGCTCTGGCAGCCGCTACGTGCATGGCGGGGCCTCGCTGCAGGAGGTGGTGATTCCGGTACTCAGGATCAACAAAAAGCGCCAGAGTGATGTGACCGCTGTTGAAATAGATATTCTGCGAGG
>CAIOZW010000451.1 GCA_903862855.1 uncultured Acidobacteriota bacterium | reverse complement strand
CTTGACGTTGGCCACATCATAGATGCTGCCGCTCTTCTTCCAGTCACCGTGGCTCTGATTGACCTGGATCTCGTAACCGTTCTTCGGCCAACTGACATCCTGATACTGGGTATGAATGTAGATACCGCCATTCGAGACTGGTCCGGTCATGACATCGATCTTCAATTCGAAGTCGACGAACTGCTTCTCATCTCCAACATAGTAGATATGCGAGCGTGGCCCGTTGGCGACAATCGCACCCTCCTTGATCGACCAGCTGTCCGGATTGTCATTGGCAATCTTCCAGCCATTGAAAGTCTTGCCATCGAAGAGGGACTTGAACCCCTTCTCGACCTTGTTTTGAGCCATTGTTGATGGAACGGCCAGCAGAATGAAGACAAGTGCGGCCATGATCATGTTTCTTTTCATGACGAAAGGTTCCTCCACAGAAAGATGTTTGAAACAAACGATGGAGCGTAGTGTATACCGAATGGCGGGAAAGGGGAACGATTCGCGGAAGTTCCGCCGAGGGAATTGGATGGAACCTGGGCAATCGCATTCTCCTTCCATCCATATTTGTGGCTTCGTGGCCTCGCGTGAGCCCTCTCTGACTGAAGGGGTTCTGGTGGCCTCACGCGAAGGCGCGAAGACGCGAAGCAGGCGGAGCGCGGACCGTCAATGGACCCTGCTCTGCCCACCCGGTACATCTTATATGGTTTTATACCACATTGAGCTGGTGGGTCAGCAATTTTCAACTAAGAAGTAATGCGCAATCGGCGGTGAGACGAACCCGACTGCAGTGGCTGGAACGGACGACAAACGATCTCTGTGTTTATTGATCAGCGGTAGTAGCGGGGAACACGGGCACCGATTCCGGTGACGATCTCGTAAGAGATTGTGCCGGCGTCACCGGCCAGATCTTCGGCGAGCAGACGTTCTCCACCCTGTTCACCCAGCAGGACGACTTCATCACCCACAGCAACAGTGGAGTGATCGGTCACATCGAGGATCGTCAGATCCATGCTGACTCGACCGACGATCGGCACGAAGCGGCCTCCAACAAGAACCCGGCCACGGTTGGAGAGCGCTCGCCTGACCCCATCGGCATAACCGATCGGAATGGTCGCAATCAGGCTCTCCCGGCTCGTCCTGAAACTGCCTCCGTATCCAAGGGGAGTTCCGGCGGGAACCCGTTTGAGGAGAATGATCCGTGAGTGGAGCGACATGACCGGGCGCAGGTCGAGCGGCGCAGGGTGCGGGGCAAGAACGTCCCTCACCAGACCATAGAGCGTCGCGCCGGTCCGCGCCAGCGTCCCGTGCGCCTCCGGATAGGCATGAACACCGGCGCTGTTGGCAAGATGGCGCCATCTGATCTCGTGTCCGAGGCCGGTCAGAATGGCCAGTGTTTCGTGATACCGGGCAATCTGAATATGGGTAAAGTCTGGCGTGGTCTCATCAGCTGCGGCAAAGTGGGTCAGGAGCCCGGTGAGGCGAAGATGTTCGAATCGCCCAAGTTGAGCGGCAAAGGAGTGGAGATCGTCCCAGCGAACGCCAAGACGCCCCATTCCGGTATCAACCTTCAGATGGTACTCGACGATACGTCCGGCGAGGCGGGCCTGCTCGTTCAACTCCTCCGCCATGTCGAGGCGAAAGATGGCCGGCGTGATCTCATCGGCAATCAGACGCGCTGCCTGCCCCTGCCAGAACCCACCGACACAGAAGATATGGCCACGAACCCCTCCGGCACGCAACTGGTGCCCCTCCTCGGGCAGCGCAACTCCAAACCAGTCGGCGCCAATACCCTCGAGTGCCCGACCACACTCGACCGCTCCATGACCGTAGGCGTTCGCCTTGAGAACCGCCATGAGGCCTGACTGCGGGTCGAGCGTCTGCCGCAGAACGCGATAGTTATGACAGAGGTTCGACAGGTCAACCATCGCCCAGGTCGGACGTTGGGAACTTCTCCACGCCTGATTCTGATCGATCATGCTCAACCATCCAGTCCGTGCTGGCCTCTATTCCATCGGTCCGCCATCCATCCCCCCGCCCGGGGCGCGATCCTCAAAACGGGTCAGCGATTTCAGGAAGACCAGCTCGACTGAGCCAACCGGCCCGTTTCGCTGCTTGCCAATGATGATCTCGGCAATATTCTGCTTCTCGGTCTCAGGTTTATAGACCTCTTCGCGGTAGATGAACATGACCACGTCGGCATCCTGCTCGATACTTCCCGACTCGCGGAGATCGGAGAGCTGTGGCTTGTGCTGACCAGTTCTCGTCTCCGGTGCCCGCGAGAGCTGGGAGAGCGCAATCAATGGGACATTGAGCTCCTTGGCGAGCATCTTCAGTTCACGTGAAATCTGCGAGACCTCCTGCTGACGCGACTCATAGCGGCCCCGGCCGGTCATCAACTGCAGGTAGTCGATAATCAGCATGTCGAGCCCCTTCTGTTCATTGAGCAGCCGCCGCGCCTTGGCCCGCATCTCGAGGACCGAGATCCCCGGGGTATCATCAAGAAATATCCGCGCCTCGGAGAGCTCCCCGACCGCCGTCCCCAAGCGCCGCCAGTCCTCGCGACTGAGTGAACCCGTCCGCAGCCGGTGGGCATCGACCCGCGCCTGCGAACAGAGCATACGCTGAACCAACGACTCCTTGCTCATTTCAAGCGAGAAGACACCGATCACCGCCTTGCCTCCATGCGGCTGGACGTGGAGAGCGGCATTCTGGGCGATATTCATCGAAAAGGCCGTCTTTCCCATCGATGGTCGTGCCGCAACAATGATCAGATCACCCCGCTGCATACCGGAGGTCATCGAGTCGAGATCGCGAAATCCTGTTGCCACACCGGTCACCAACTGCTGCCGCCCGGCAATCTCATCGATCACCTTCAACTGCTTGCCGGCAACCTCGCCAATGTGAACAAAACCTTCCTTGATCCGATCCTCGGCGATGGTAAAAATATGGCGTTCAGCCTCATCGAGAATCAGCTCCGGCTCGTCCTCATCGTCAAAGGCCATCGCCATAATCTGGTTCGAGGCATTGATGAGACGACGCAAAGTCGACTTTCCCTTGACGATCTTGATGTAGCTGTCAAGATTCGAGAAGCGCGGGACACCATCATAGAGACTTGAAATGTAAGATGAGCCACCCGCCGACTCAAGCTCCCCGCTCCGGCGCAGCTCTTCCTGAAGAGTCACCGGATCTATTCCCCGCCCCTGTTCAATCAGGACGATCATCTTCTCGTAGATCCGCCGGTGCGCGGAGTTGTAGAAGTCCTCCACTTTCAGTCGTTCGACCACCTGGTTGATCACCAGATTGTCGAGCAGAACCACACCGAGGAT
>CAIOZW010000450.1 GCA_903862855.1 uncultured Acidobacteriota bacterium | reverse complement strand
GAAATCGGCCCCCGGCCGATCCATCTTGTTGATGAAGGCGATTCGGGGAACATTATACTTGTCGGCCTGTCGCCAGACGGTCTCGGACTGCGGCTGGACACCGGCAACGGCATCAAAGACCGCGACTGCGCCATCGAGGACACGCAGGCTGCGTTCAACCTCGATCGTGAAGTCGACGTGGCCCGGGGTATCGATGATGTTGATTCGATACTCTTCGCCATTGCGCTTCCAGAAGCAGGTGGTTGCAGCAGACGTGATCGTGATGCCACGCTCCTGCTCCTGCTCCATCCAGTCCATCGTCGCCGTGCCTTCATGCACTTCGCCGATCTTGTATGAGACTCCGGTATAAAAGAGGATACGCTCGGACGTCGTCGTCTTACCGGCATCGATGTGGGCCATGATGCCAATGTTCCGGAATCTGCTGAGAGGTGCTTGTCTTGCCATAATTAACTACCAACGATAATGGGCAAAAGCCTTGTTGGCCTCCGCCATACGATGAACATCCTCACGTTTCTTGATTGCGTTGCCCTTGCCGGAGGCGGCATCGAGAATCTCGCCGGCGAGGCGATCGACCATGGTCTTTTCACCGCGTGACCGGGCGTATCCGACCAGCCAGCGCATGGCGAGCGCGGTTCTGCGGCTCGAACTGACTTCGACCGGAACCTGGTAGTTGGCTCCGCCAACACGCTTTGACTTGACCTCGACCTTTGGCTGGAGATTCTCAATCGCCCGCTTGAAGACCTTCAGAGCGTCTTCACCGGTCTTTTCACCAATCTTGGCCAGCGACTTGTAGAGGATACCCTCGGCCACCGATCTCTTCCCATCCCACATCATTGCACTGACAAACTTGGCAACGAGTGTGCTGTTGTAGACCGGATCCGGCAGGACCTCACGTTTTGGAACTTCTCTTCTTCTCGGCATATCAGACTCCTGCTGCTCCTTGAACTACTTCACTGGAACTACTTCTTCTTACCACCCTTCGCACCACCCTTGGCGGCTGCGGCGGCAGCGCCCTCCTTCGGACGCTTGGCACCATACTTGGAGCGGCCCTGTTTACGGTTGGCGACACCAACCGAATCGAGCGTTCCGCGAACGATGTGGTAACGAACTCCGGGAAGATCCTTCACACGTCCACCGCGGACGAGCACGATCGAGTGCTCCTGCAGGTTGTGACCGATACCCGGGATGTAGGAGGTGACTTCAATACCATTGGTCAACCGCACACGGGCGATCTTGCGGAGCGCCGAATTTGGCTTCTTTGGTGTCTGCGTTTTGACCTGGACACAAACCCCACGCCGCTGCGGACAGGACTGCAGAGCCGGGCTCGAGGTCTTGTACTTGACTTGCTTACGTCCTTTTCGGACCAATTGATTGATAGTCGGCATATTTATAGTTCAAGTTAAGCGCCTTGTCTTCACTAACGATTCGACGGTTCAACGGTCCAGCACCACTCATTCGGATTCAGATTCTGAACGCAGAGTGCATCGACCTGTCGAGCCGCGCTACATTATCGAGACAGAGGCTCACCCCTCCACAGGGAGGGCAATTTTCTCAGACAAGGGTCTACTTACGAGTAATGTATGCCCCGGTTTGAGACGACAATCCATTTTTTCGCCACAGTTGAGACGGCGAAGGGCCGGTTCGATGATCGATCCGGCGGCTGCGCCACCAGTCACCTGGCAGTCTTCCTGACAATTTTCCTGGGATTCAGCGAGAGATGTGTGAAAGTGGCGTCCCAAATCGCCCGGTTTTTCTGTGGCGTCAAAGATTGACTTGATGACGTTACGACTGCCCTTGGCCTGGCCAAGGTGTCAAGAGTCGCAACGAAACGGAGGGTCTCGATACCCGTCAGACGGATCCGAAGAGGCCGTTGACCGAGCATCTAATATTTTACGAGAACCGCTACGCCACAATATTTACCATTGAAGCAGGCATCGAGCCGACCAGGAATCTGCTCAAAACTGAGCTTCATCCCGGTGTCGCTGCGTGTCCACTTCGTGCGGTGCCTTCACACTTAATTTGCCCGCTGGCACCACACAGATTACGGAGTTCTTCATCCGCAAAGGATGAGATATTATTTATCGACCAGCCCCCTGTCAAGGCATGACAGGCCCATCCTAAAATTATTTTTGCGCGAACCTTTCAGATGAGGCTCAGGGCGACCCTGACGGTATTGCAGTGGGCCTCGACGGTATCCGAGATTTGCCGGGCATAACCACCACCCATAGTGGTAACGACTGGTATGCCACGCAGCCGGCAGGAGCGGAGGACAAGAAGATCACGCCGTCGAAGCCCCTCGATCGACAACTTCAATTTTCCAAGCCGATCCTTCTCATAGGGATCGACGCCCGCCTGGTAGAAGACCATCTCGGGCTGAAAGTGATCGAGAATCGGTGGAAGATGTTCTGAGAGGATCTCGAGATATGGGTCATCGCCAAGACCATCGGGGAGGTGAATATCGAGACTACCCTGCTCCTTGCGGGCCGGGAAGTTCTTCTCGCCGTGCATCGAGAAGGTGAAGACTTGCGGGTCACCGTTGAAGATGGCAGCGGTACCGTTACCCTGGTGAACATCGCAGTCGATGACCGCAAAGCGCCGGGCAAGATGGTCACGCTGCAGAACCCGAATGGCAATGGCAATATCATTCAGAACGCAGTACCCCTCACCGTGGTCAGGATAGGCATGGTGGGTGCCGCCAGCAAGGTTCGAGGCAAGTCCATCACGAAGAGCGCTTCGGGCCGCGATAATGGTGCCCTGGACCGAGGCACGGGATCGGCGGACAAGGCCCTCGGACCAGGGAAAGCCGATCCGGCGGACCTCTTGGGTGGTCAGGCTCCCACTGGCACAGCGATGCCAGTATGAAGGATCGTGAACGAGCAGAATATCTTCATCCCTGGCCAGTGGCGGCTCGGTCAGGTGCCAGTGAGTAATCGAGCCTTCCGCAAGGAGACGATCACGGGTGAGCCGGTACTTCGACATCGGAAAAGGATGAGTCGGCTCGAGCGGGATCATGTATCGATCTGAATAGAGGACTTTCATGATCACGAGTGGGGTGGCTTGGGGGGGTGCGCGGGATGGTCATCGAGAACCGGAATGGGTTGGCGGTTCTGATTGACGGCAACGTAGACTGCCTCGGCCTCCATGACCCTGACAACCTTCCTGGCATCGTGGTAGCGTTCTGCCTCGACGATCACGCCGACGGTCACCGAGGTTCGTCCAATTCTGATTGTCCGGGTGTAGAAGCTGACCACATCCCCGACAAAGACGGGAGAGATGAACTCGACCCCGGTCATGGAGACCGTGACGAAGATCTTGTCAGCGTTTTTGCGGGCCTCGATTGCACCGGCCAGATCAAGATGGCTCAGAATGACTCCGCCAAAAATGGTGCCGACCGGATTGGTGTCACGAGGAAGCATCGAGACTCTGATTGCCAGGTCACCGACGATCTGTCGAGGTTCTTCCCGAATATTCTTCATAACCGCCTCCCATCCTTTGCGATCAACGCTGCGACCAACCGAAGTGTCAGGCCGGTACCTGCCAGCCATGTGGTTGACAATGGTAGCCGATTCGAAAGTAGGTCGGCAAACAGAGTCGACGGTCGAGCAGGTTGAGTGTGGATCTGGGGCGG
>CAIOZW010000449.1 GCA_903862855.1 uncultured Acidobacteriota bacterium | reverse complement strand
CAATCGTGCGCAGAGGGCGCTCGCGATCGATCAGACAGCCGATTATGGAGTGGGGATCGAGGGTGGCGTTCTCGACAGCAGTGAGGGAATGTGGGCCTATGCCTGGGTGGTGATCATCGATCGCGCGGGGCGCATCGGCGCAGGTCAGTCAGGACGCTTCCTGCTCCCGACACCGATTGCGGCGATGGTCAGGGATGGACTCGAACTTGGTGCGGCCGACGATATCTTCTTCAGCCGCGCCAACTCGAAGCAGAAAGAGGGCGCCGTCGGCATTCTCTCGCAGGGTCGTATCACCCGCCAGCAGCTCTATGAGCCAGCCGTCACCTTCGCCCTCTTCCGCTTCATTAATCCGGACTTCTACGATGGAGACAACTCTCCGACTCAGTAACCGACCGACTTGCCATCGAGGCGTGGATCACTCCCGCCGAGACGGACATTCGTCTTCGGCTCGATCATGACCCCTTCGGCATCACCCATCTGCCGTGGCGTCGCGGCAAATTTGTGGCCCATCTCCTGCAACCGGCGCAAGGTATCGGGATTGACTCCAAATGGTTCATACCTGATCTCGTCCGGCATCCACTGGTGATGGATTCGCGGCCAGTCGATGGCCTGCTGGATGTTCATTCCGAAATCGATGATGTTGACGATGATCTGGGTGACCGTGTTGATGATTGTCGGCCCGCCCGGACTGCCGACGGCAAACCAGAGCTGGCCATCCTTGAGGACGATCGTCGGGGTCATCGATGAGAGAGGACGCTTGCGGGCGGCAACGGCATTGGCCTCGCCCTGGATCAGCCCATAGAAGTTGGGCGAACCCGGCTTTGGGGCAAAATCGTCCATCTCGTTGTTGAGCAGAATTCCCGCTCCCTCGACGGTAATCTTGTTGCCATAGCTGTCGTTGAGGGTATAGGTATTTGAAACGACGTTACCCTGCTGATCGACCACGGTAAAGTGGGTAGTCTCCTCCGATTCGTAAGGTGCTGGATCGCCATAGCTGGTCGAACTGGATGGAGTGGCTCGCAAAGGATCGATCGTTGCGGCAAGCCGGTCAGCATACTGACGCGAGGTCAGCCCGGCGACCGGAACCTTTACAAAGTCGGGATCACCAAGAAACTGCGCCCGGTCGGCAAAGGCCCGCCGCATCGCTTCGACCTGCAGATGGAGAGTCGCCGCTGATCCCGCACCCAGCTCCTTCAGATTGTAACGCTCGAGAATATTGAGCATCTCGAGCATGGCAATGCCACCTGATGATGGTGGTGGCATGGTGATGATCTCACAGCCACGATATTTTCCACGCAGGGGTGTCCGCTCGACGGCGCGGTAGTTCTTCAGATCATCGACCGTCATCCAGACCGGTCCCTTGCCCGCGGCCCGCTTCATGCTTGCCTCGATCAACCTCGCAGTTCGACCGGCATAGAACTCCCGCGGACCGGAGAGCTTCAATCTTGTCAGCACCTGGGCCAGTTCGGGCTGACGAAAGATCTCGCCAGTCTCATAGGGATTCCCGTCCCGCAGAAAGATCCGTTTCGTCTCCGGGTAACGAGAGAGCTGTTCGCGCGATCCCTTGAGGCTCCGCTCGAGCTGATACCAGACCGGGAAGCCCTCGGCCGCCAGACGTCGCGCCGGCTCGATCACCGTCGCCCATTTCAAACTGCCATACTTCTCAAGAGCCAGTGCCATTCCGGCCACTGTTCCTGGTACGCCCGCCGCACGGTGACCATACTGCGAGGACTCCTTGATGTATTCGCCTTTCTCATCGAGATAGACGTTACGATGAGCTGCCGCCGGCCCCATCTCACGGTAGTCGATCGCGGTCGACCGTCCGTCGGCAAGGCGAATAACCATGAATCCGCCTCCACCAAGATTGCCTGCCGAGGGCCAGACAACCGCCAGTGCCAACCCGACGGCAACTGCCGCATCGACCGCATTCCCGCCCCTCTTCAGAATGTCGACTCCAACCTGCGAGGCAATCTCACTGACCGACGAGACCATACCGTGACGCCCCCGCACCGGCGGTCGCGAAGCAGCTTCAGTCTGTCCTCCAGGCATCAGCTCTGCCGACCGGTGTGGCAGCAGAACCATCGTCAAAACAAGCAACAGACTCAATCCAAATGACAGAACTCTCTTGTATCTCATCTCTTCCCTCTCTTCATCTTCAGCCTGGTCGATCCACTTTTCAAAGCGGATAGGCAGTAAAGAACAGCTTCTCGATGCGGTGAACCATCTCCTGGCCACGCCCCATTCCACTCATCAATTCCAGCCGCTTCTGCCGGTTGAACTCTTCATCGGCACTCATCATCAACTGGCTGAGTACCGTACAGGCCGACCCACGCAGCGCCGTCAGCGCCATCTGCGCGGCAATAGTCAGATCGGCGAGGGCGATGGTGGCCTCCATCTCGGTGATCTCCTGCAACAGCTCGAGCACCTCGAGCGAGTGGCCTACAACCCGCAAAGGAACGGCGATCGCGTTACGGGTTGCCTGCTCGATGGCCATACTCCGTGCCAGCCGTTCCGCCTCACTCTCGCGCGGCCGTGCAATGGCCTCGTTGACACTGATCCGGCTCTCAACCTCCTCCTCGACTGCGGCGCGCAGACCTGCCCCCAACAGGCTCAGCTGTTCAAGAAGACTCTCCAGATCCTGCCGGAGGGCCGGTCGCTGCCGGTTGGCAGCTTTGCAGACCATCTCTCCCAGCGCAGCAGCAAGGGCCCCTGCATATGCAGCAACACTCCCGCCAGCCAGCATCTCTGAGTCGGCGGCCACCTCTTCGGCAAACTGATCGATGGAGAGGACCTCTCTCCCGGTGGATGCGGCAGTCGCGACAACTGCCGGTTCAGTCCTTACCGGGACGACGGCCACTGCTCGCGAACCCTCTCGATCGAGCACGGTGGCCAAGCGGTTCTCGAGAATCAGCTCGGGAGAGAAGTTCTCGATCTGCAGATAGTACTCGGCACTCGCGTCCAGGGCCGACTGTGGAACCAGTCCAATGATCTCACTCCCGGTGATGGCAACTCCGTACCGCAGCGCCTCGCGCCTGACCATCTCAAAGACCCGGTGAAGTGGTGTTGCCTCGTGATTGGTCAGATTCATCGAGACCTGGACCTGACGACGGTTGCGGAGGTCGATCCCGAGTGCCTTCAGGTAGCGCAGCCCGCCATCGCGCCCCCGCACCGCCCGCGCAATCGAACGGGCCACCGCCAGATCCTCTGTCGCCAGATTGATGTTGTAGGCGATCAGCGGCAGCCGGGCCCCAACCGCCACGGCTCCAGCCGTCGGGTGAACCCGTGGCTCTCCAAGATCGGGCAGACGCCCGGGATCGGTGGCGATCTCATCGCGCAGACGTTCGAACTCTCCCCGCCGAATGTTGGCCAAATCGGCCCGCTCCGGTCGTGTCGCCGCCTGTTCATAGAAATAGACCGGAACTTTCAACTCACCCGCAATCCGCCGCCCGGCCTCCCTTGCCAGCTCGACGCATTCAGCCATGCTGACGCCCTTCAACGGAACAAACGGCAGCACATCGAGTGCCCCCATCCGTGGATGCTCTCCCTTGTGCCTGGTCAGATCGATCAGCTCGACCGCCGTGGCCGCTGCACGTACCGCTGCCTCGACTACTGCTGCCGGCTCACCGGCCATCGTAATCACCGACCGGTGATGATCGGCATCCATCTCCGCATCGAGAACGGCGACTCCCGGTACGGAGGTGATGGCCGAAATGATCAACTCCACCTTCTGTGCATCGCGCCCTTCACTGAAGTTTGGAATAGCCTCGACAATCTTCTCCATCATTGCTGCCACTCCCTTATCTCTTCCACGTTCCACCATTCCCTTCACAGTGCCGACTATCACATCCTGCCTGTGGATGGGATGATCATCCGGCCATCAGCACGGCCACTACTCCTCCGGCAACCCTGTCATCACCCCACGCCCAAGGTTAAAAATGGCCCAGGAAAGTCAACTATACCGTGGATTGAAGAGTTGACCTTGATGTAAACTTGCTCAAGGTAAATTAGATAACTTGACAGATCAGAAAAGACAAGCTGATTCAAGATACGGAACAGGTAACAGTTATCGAGGCGTTAAGAATGCAATCTCAAGTCGGCAATCAGGCGGTCGTGACAGGATTAAGGGTTCACACCATCCGGGGATATTCACTGCTCACGCCATATGGCCTGATCTGCCTGATTGGCCTGTTCAACTTGTTCGGGCTTGCCGGACAGGCTGCTCCTCAGGCACCCGGGACTCAATCGGGCGCGAGGCGCCTCGGCTTTGAAGAAGCGCTCCGCATCGTCAGCGGAGAGGATGAGGGTAACCTCGCCAGGCAGGCCGGGCGCTTCACGCGGACAAGGCTGAGGGACGGGCGGATCGTCGAGATCTTCTATCCTCTCATTGCCAATGGCCGCTCGCCGCGAAACCGTGTCCCCGGCTACGGGCTGCTCTATCCATCTGCGGATTCACTGGCCGAAGCCAACCGACCGCGCCACATGCTCGAAGAGCTTCTGCCCGATGGACGGATCTTTCTTGAGCAGATACCGCAGCTTATCTTACGACTCGAGCGACGTCTGCATCTCGCACCCGGCCGGCTCGAATTGACCCGAAGTGGACTCCGACGGGTCGACATCTACCTGCGGAATCATCACGCCAGCCATACTACCGCCCAGACCGATTCACGCCTCTTCCAGGAACTGACTGCCTTTTACGGCGAGACCCTCCGCCGGAGCTTGATGGGTGAATGGAAGATCGACGAGGAACGGGTCACGGCTTCACATCGCCAGACTGAACCAAACCTGCTGGTCGGAAATGGCCGGACGATTAAACCCTGGAGCAGCGTCATCAGGGTGCTCTACGATGAAGATAATCGTGGATCCGGCCTCACCAGATCCTTCGATACGGAGACTGGCAACTGATCTGTCTCTAACAGAGACCTTAAAGCAAAGTACCGGGTAGTAACATACCTGGTAATATACTTAGTAACAGACCGGATAACATTCTGGACAGAACCATGTACCAACACCTCACTGTCGATAACTCAGCCACAGGCGTGCAGACAATCACTCTCAATCGACCGGAGAGGCTCAATGCGGTCAATCTTCAGATGACCGAGGAGCTGCCCCTCGCGCTGGATGCTGCCTCGCGGGATGACCAGGTCCGCGTAGTCGTACTGACTGGCGCCGGACGTGGTTTCTGTGCCGGACTCGATCTCGATGCGGCCAATGTTGCCGCCATGACGGAACAGCAGAATCACTCGCGCCACGAAAGGCTCGACGACCTTCACTGGGTCGGACGCTGGGTACTCTCCGTCGTCAACTGTGACAAGCCGGTTATCGCCGCCATCAATGGACCGGCGGTTGGGGCGGGCTGCGGACTGGCGCTGGCCGCGGACATCAGAGTGATGAGCGATGCAGCCATCATGAGCACCGGCTATCTGAAGATCGGGCTCTCACCCGATGCCGGGGT
>CAIOZW010000448.1 GCA_903862855.1 uncultured Acidobacteriota bacterium | reverse complement strand
TGGTGAGCGGGAGATCGACTTCTGGGCCCGAATCTTGCCGCGCTCGATGCGCTTGGCAATCGCCACCTCCCCCTCGCGGGTCAGCAACGGCACCACTCCCATCTCACGCAGGTAGAGACGGACCGGGTCATTCGTCTTATCCAGTGTCCCGGGTGAGAGGTCGAGCTCCAGATCCTCCTCGGCGACGTCCTCGAGCTTCTTGTCTCCTGTTCCGGAAGCTGCCGTCTCGAGAAACTTCTCCTCCGTATCGCTGATCGATATCCCTTCTCCACTCAATGTTGCAAAAATGTCCTCGATATCGTCAGGCGACACCAGCCCTTCAGGCAGCTCCTGGTTGATATCGTCATAGGTCAGGAACGCCTTATCCTTCCCCAGATCGAGAAGCTTTTGCACATCGTCAGTATATTTCTCGTCCAATTTGATCACCTCTCTGACCATCTCCCAATTAGGAATGAGATGGAGCCTCTGAGTAAACAACTAAAAGTACAGTATATATCTACGACCGGAAGTTGCCGACAGGTTCCGTTAGATATCGATTTTTTATTGCATTATTAAGACAACTTCCAGACTGTCAGATCATCGTCAGCATTATTGCCGACTCGACCATCTGGTCAACTCGCGTTCCAGCTTGGCCAGCTCAAACTTGCGACGGTGAAGCTGATCGAGCATCGCCTGATCATTGAGATGCTCCGCCTGCTTGATCTCCATCTGGAGTGCAGACTGCTGCTCGATCAGACGATCGCAGCGCAGCCCGTGGAGACTCTCATAGGCGCGGCGCTTTCTCTCATTGATCATCTCCCTGACCTGCTCCGGCGACTTGACAGCAGCAATGGCTGGAATCAGACAAGGGTCATTGCCGTTCAGAAGGTCAGGTAAGAGATCCCGGGAAAGTTCCTCATCATCCAGCCGTTCGGACAATCCGGCCCAGGTCGGCTCGACTCCCTGCCCCTCCATCTCGATGAGGGCTTCAAAGAGCCGCACGGTGCGTAGTCCGCGATAGTCGTCCTCTTCCAGTGCGGCGAGAGCCGCCCGACGGGTTTCAGGATCGGCGAGCATCAGTTCGAGAAGCGCTCTCTCTGCCCGCTTGACGCTGATCGTTGCCACCCGCACCCCGTCGCGGATTCGTTCCTGGCGGGTCTCGACCGCTTTCCTGAACTCATCCCGAATGAGGCGGCTGTCGATCCGCAAGCGGTCGGCAATCCGTCCGACATATTCGATCTGTTCGATGCGATCACGCAACAGACGCAGATAAGGAAGGATGTCGTTGATCGTCTCGACTTTGCCCGCCGGCGTGTTCTGGTCGTGCGCCAGAAGCGCCTGATCGACAATGTAGTCGAGGAAGAGGCTCGATGAACCGAGCAGTTCCCGATAGGCATCACCGCCATACTTTCCGACATACTCGTCAGGGTCGAGGTTTTCCGGCAGCGTCAGGACGTTGACTTTGAAGCCGTTTGCCAGCAGAACCTCGAGGCTGCGCCTGGTTGCGGCCACACCGGCCGAATCAGGATCAAAATTGACAATGATCTGGCGGACATACCTTCCAAGCAGACGAACCTGGTGCTCGGTCAGCGCCGTGCCCAGTGTCGCGACAATGTTTCGCACCCCGGCCTGGAATGGAACCAGAAAGTCGAGATAGCCCTCGACCAGGACGGCGTATCCGGACTGCCGCATCGCCTCGCGGGCCTGATAAAGCCCAAAGAGGTTCTGTCCCTTCGTATAGATGGCCGTCTCAGGCGAATTGAGGTACTTGGGCTCTCCTTCGCCGATGATGCGGCCGCCAAAGGCAATGATCCGCCCCTGCGCATCGGTAATCGGGAAGATCAGGCGGCTCCGGAAACGATCATAAAAACCGCTCCCGTTTTCGCGCAAAGTCACGAGTCCGCTCGACTCGATCTGGTGGCGGGCAGCCCCCATCCGGCGGAGGTGATTACCGAGCGCCTCCCAACTGTTCGGGGCGTAGCCGATCCGGAAATGGTTCCGCGTCTCCTCAGTCAACCCACGGCGGAGAAGGTAATCCAATCCCCGACGCCCTTCGACCGTCCCGGTCAGATTCTGTTCAAAGAACTCGGTTGCCCATTTATTGAGCTGTAGAAGATCGGTACGGCGTCGATCCGCTTCACCCTGTTCCCGCGAACCATCAAACTCGGGAACCGGAATCCCCATCTTGGCCGCCACCGTGGCCACCGCTTCCGGAAAGGGGCTTCCCTCGATCTCCATGACAAAGGTGAAGACATCACCCGCCTTACCGCATCCAAAACACTTGAAGAACTGCTTTGCGCCATTGACACTGAAACTAGGCGACTTCTCACTGTGAAATGGACAGCAGGCCCAGTGGTTCGTCCCTCGCTTCTTGAGTGAAACGTAGTCGGAGATGACCCTTAGGATATCGGACTGCTGCCGAACTTCGTCACTGAAACCGCGTGGAATGCGCATTACTTTTTCAACTCGACGATGGTCGCCCCCTGCCCTCCCTCTCCTGGATCGGCCGGGTAGAATTTGCCGACATGCGGATGGCTCGAGAGCAGATCGGCGATCGCCCGCTTCAGTGCCCCCATGCCCACACCATGGACGATCCGCAGGCGATCGTAGTTGTCCAGCCAGGCCGCATCAAGAAATTTATCGGTGGCGTGAACAGCGGCGTCAACTGTCTGCCCAATCACATTGAGTTCACTTCCAGGCACCGTCTGGCTCTCATTGAGCGAGACAGAGACACCACTGGGCAGCCCCACCGAGAGCTTCTTCTCACGGGCGGTCGGGACGACCGGATTG
>CAIOZW010000447.1 GCA_903862855.1 uncultured Acidobacteriota bacterium | reverse complement strand
GCGGGTCTCGTAGAGGGGCATGGCCAGCGCGAAGGTCGCACCACGGACGAGGCGGGTCGTCTCTTCGTGATCGAGCATGTAGTCGACAGGCGAGTGGGTAATCACGACATCGGGGCGGAATTCACGCATCCGCTCGACCACTCGACGCAGATTTTCGGCAGTGAAGATGACCTCGATGTCGCGCAGCCCGGCACAGCCGTACCATCCGCCAAGAAAGGCGGCGGCATCGCGGGCCTCGGCCAGTCGGAGCCGCGAGATCTCTTCGCGGGATAACGTCGCCGACCCACAGTCACCACTGGTCATCGAGAGGATGCCGACATCGCATCCCTGCTCGCGAAGCAGCAACAGAGCGCCGCCAACCAGGATCTCGGCGTCGTCCGGGTGGGACATGGCCGCGAGCACCCGCGGTCTTTTTTGGATTACAGTCATGGACTCTCTCCTCAACGCAGAGATTATGCCGCCTCCGGCGACCATTCTCAAATTTTTTGGATCATCGATTGGCAAGGTCGATCAGAACCAAAACCCTGACCGGGACGGGTGCTCTTCGGTTTGGCCAATTTCAGGTTCGGGGAGGCTCGTCTGCCGCTCAGGCGTCAGGGTCGGGATTCCACCAGCAGGGGCCCTTCTCGCGGCGGGCGATGACGGCATGCTCACGAATCTCTATCATCCGCGCCTCATCGAGAGGCTTGAACCTCGCTGCTGCAGCAAAGGCCTCATCCTGCTCATTTGGAAAACTGAGGCCGAGCAGGGCGACATCAGGATCCAGCGTCAGTGTATAGTCGAGACACTCGGCGGCACTCAGCCTCGGCAGGATCGCTGTCCCGTCGCTGCTTCCTCCAGAGGAGATCTTCCCGCGTGGTCGAAGCTGGAGTGGTTGATTGTAGCCGCTCGTATCACCGACCAGTTTGCCGGCCCCGAAGGTCTTGAAGCAGACCGTTCCTACACCCTGCGCTCTGGCAAGTGGCAGTATTTCGTCGATATACCGCGCGTCGACAAAGGGGCCGACCGGGAACATGACGATATCGCAGCGTCCAGCCTCGATCACTCTTCGCAGAACCTCAGGGTTATGTGAAGAGACACCGCCAAATCTTGTCTGACCCTGGCGGATCGCCTCCGCAAGCTGATCGAAGCCACCTCCGCGCTCCATCAATCGCTCACAGATCGTCACAGAGTTGAGGGCGTGGAAGACAAAGGCATCCGTTCGGTCAAGCTGCAGGCGGCTCAGGGAGTCCGCGATCTGGGGAGCGACGAGTGCCTCCAGATCATCGATCTTGTCGATGACGAAGAGCTCTTCCCGCTGGCCGCTCCAGGAACGGATTGCTGCACCAACGATCTCCTCTGAGTAGCCGTCTTCATACATTGGCGCGGTATCGATCAGATTGAGTCCGGCGTCGAGTGCACGCCGTACCGTCGCGGCACAGGTCTCGAGGGGGATCTGGCGGTCGGCGACATCGCCAATGCCAAGCCGTGTCACTTTGAAGCCGGTACTTCCCAATTCACGCCGTG
>CAIOZW010000446.1 GCA_903862855.1 uncultured Acidobacteriota bacterium | reverse complement strand
GCGGGTCTGAAGACCCGCGCCCCCAGTATCATGCCTGCAGTTTTCTTTGGGCAGACAATCTCCGCCGCGCACTACTCCACGGCCAATCCTCTGGGTGAAGGCAAAGTCCAGCTTTGACCGGATTATTTTCGATGTATTTAACGCAGTTGTGGAAATGATCACTGTCTCTGATGTAGCGATCGTAATAGTCAGCCTGCCAAAAGCGGCCCTGTCGATTAAGATATCGATTGGCTCTATTACCAGTGTACGATTTCCACGACTTGACAATATTTCCAATTGAAAAGCCTTCAAATGACTCGATCAGCGTATGCAAATGGTTTGGCATCACACACCACGCAATTAACTTGTAGCGCTGGCCATCAAAGTGCAGCAGGGCCTCTTCAGTCAGATTTCCAATAAATGGTTCCTTTAACCAGCAGGCGCCTCTTCCGAGATCACCATATCTGGCAATACGTCGATGAAGTTCGATCCTGGAATGGTCTGTCTGATTATTCAAATCAAGCAATTTCAATTCTGCACGCCACCCATCTATCACCTCTTTGGGCAATGCATCACCAAGATATAGCGTTATCGACTGGATCAAGTCCGGTCGGTCGAAATGGGGAAGATATCCCCGGTGATGCCAATATCGTTGAAGCGGATTGTCAGTCATTTATTACCCCCCTGTTTATCCGGCAGATGTGATTCCGACCAACCAGGGGTGGTGAGGTGACGAAGCAATATTTAACACGAATCGATTAACTGCGACCAGATCTCCCAGTCCATTCAGCTTAAGATTCGGTTTCAGAGTCGAAGAGAATCCGATATTATGACAGGGTCATTAATTTGGAAGAATGGAATTATTATGCTCAACGCAGAGATCATCGCCATTGGGTCAGAGATGCTGACCCCGTTTCGTGTCGACACCAACTCGCTCTGGTTGACCGAGCAGTTGAACGCGATCGGGGTTGAAGTCCGTTTGAAGACGATCGTCGGAGATGACGAGGGCCGGCTGGAAGAGGCGATTGGAGACGCCCTGCGTCGTTCAGAGATCGTCATCTCGACCGGCGGGCTCGGCCCAACCGAGGACGATGTGACACGGCAGGTCTTTGCGCGCGTTCTGAAACGGAGGCTGGTGCTGCATCACCCGACCCTTGAGAAGATCCGGGCCCGATTCGCCAAACGCGGAATTCCGATGCCGGCGATCAATGAGCGGCAGGCGATGATGCTCGAGGGATCGATGTTGTTAAAAAATGACCACGGCACGGCCCCCGGGATGCTGATCGAGGACGGTGGACGGACGGCGATTCTCCTTCCCGGCCCGCCCCGCGAGATGAAGCCGATGTACAGCACGCTGGTCGAGCCGGTCCTGCGTCGAACGGTCGGGGAGATGTTCATTCTCCGGTTGAAGCTGAGCATCTTTGGACTGAGCGAGTCGCGGGTCGATGAACTGGCGGCACCAATCTACACCAGATACACCAATCCGACGACGACCATTCTCGTCAAGAACGGCGAGATCGAGCTGCATCTGACGGCCCAGGCAAAGAGCGAGTCTGAGGCGAAATCGCTGCTCGATCAACTTGGAGGGAAGCTCGAAGAGGCGCTCGGTGATGTCGTCTATTCACGAAAAAATGAATCACTCGAAAAGGTCGTCGGAGACAATCTCCGGAGGCGCGGCTACACTGTGGCGACGGCGGAGAGCTGTACCGGCGGACTGCTGGCCGGAAGGTTGACCGAAGTACCGGGTAGCTCACACTATTTCAATGAGGGTGTGATCACCTATTCGAATGAGGCCAAGATGGCCCGGCTTGGCGTCCCGCGCGAACTGATCGAAGCCCACGGAGCGGTGAGCGAGGAGGTGGCAGTGGCCATGGCCCGCGGTATTCGCGAGCGCACCAAGGCAACCTTTGGAGTGGGAATCACCGGCATTGCCGGTCCCGGTGGAGGCACGGAGGCCAAGCCGGTCGGGCTGGTCTGGATTGGACTGGCAGATGACGAGGGAGCGCAGGCCATCCGGATGGTCTTCCCTGGTGATCGCCATTTCATTCGGGTTCTCGCCGTCAACACGGCCCTTGACATGCTGAGAAGAAGGATTTTTTGATGACCTGGACAATACTTCTGCTTGCCTATCTTTGTGGATCGATTCCATTCGGCTACCTGATCGTTCGATTGAAGAGCGGTGGGGATATCCGCCAGTCGGGGAGCGGGGCGACCGGAGCCAACAATGTCACGCGCACGGCCGGTAAGGGAGCCGGAATCCTGACGCTCTTCCTGGATGCCCTCAAGGGTGCCGTCGCGGTGCTGCTCGCGCGCTGGCTGGCGGGTGATAGCGGAACACCCTGGGTAGTCGCCGGAGCCGGGCTCCTCGCCGTGGTTGGCCACTGTTTCCCGGTCTGGCTGAGGTTCAAGGCTGGCAAGGGAGTGGCGACAGCTCTCGGCGTCTTCCTGGTTCTCGCTCTGTTGCCAGTCTCATTGTCACTGGGTGTCTTCATCATCACAGTCGTTCTGACCAGGTATGTTTCTCTTGGCTCGATCCTTGCGGCAGTCTCCATTCCTTGCTGGGCACTGCTCGAGCACTACCTTGTCCGGCCGCTCGATGATTTCATCCCGCTGATGGCGGCACTGTCTGGTGTCGCCGCGCTGGTCATCGCCAAACATTACGAGAATATTGGAAGATTGCTGGCCGGAACCGAGAGTCGTTTCCGATCCGGGCCAAAGTCCTGATGGACACTTTTGGCGAACAGGCATAGACAAGATAATGGCAAAAGAGAAGAAGACAGCAGAGAAGGATCGGGTGATCGCGACCAATCGCGAGGCCTATCACAACTATTTCATCCTTGAAACCTTCGAGGCTGGAATCCAGCTGACCGGGACCGAGGTCAAGTCGGCCCGGGCCGGCAAGGTGACACTGAAGGATGGCTACGTCAGAGTTGCGGATGGCGAGGCCTGGCTGCTCAATGTTCATATCAGCCAGTACACCCACGGCAACCGCCAGAACCACGAACCGGATCGTGACCGCCGGCTCCTGCTGCACAAGAAGGAGATCGAACGACTCTTCTCAAAGATCCGTGAGAAGGGATTGACGCTGGTGCCGACCCGCTTCTACTTCAAGGGAAACCTGATCAAGTGTGAGATTGGTCTGGCCCGGGGTAAGAAGCTCTATGACAAACGAGAGAGTGAGGCGAAACGCGATCAGGACCGTGAGGCCCGGGCCGCCCTCAAAGATCGTAATGCACGTTATTAACCTAAATTAAATTGAGATCGATTCAGGAGAAGCAGAATGGAAATCAAAGCTGATGCGCGCAAATATCAGGAGATCGAATGTGACGCTCTGGTGATCGGCGTCTTCGAGGGGGAGAGTGTCACGGAGGGACTGCTGGCCGAGTTGGACCATCAGTCTGCCGGGGCGATTGGTTCACTCTTCGAGACCGGCGAGTTTACTGGTAAGTCGGGAGAGTCGGCCTATCTGGTCGGGGCCAGCGGGCTCAAGGCCCGCCGGTTGCTGCTGCTGGGTGCAGGCAAGGCTGATGAGGCCGACACGAACCTGTTGCGAAAACTTGCAGGAACAGCTACCAGAACTCTGCGCGGAAAGAAGGCGAAGAGCATTACTTTCCTGCATCGCACAGAGAAGAATCTGGCCACGGATGCCCAGGCGATCACCGAAGGAGCGCTGCTCTCCCTCTTCGAGCCGGACAAGTACCATACGAGCAACAAGACCGAGTCACTGCTCGAGACCCTGCTGATTACGGCCGGAGGAGCTGGGAGTGAAGAGATCGCCCGGGGTATCGAGCGCGGACGGATCATCGCCGAGGCGACCAATTTCGGGCGTGAGGTGATCAACGAGCCGGCCAATATACTCACGCCGACCGAGCTTGCCCACCGGGCCTGGGGGATGGCCAAAGAGTATGGGTTGCGAATCGACGTGATTGAAGAGCAGGGCATGAAGGAGCTCGGCATGGGTGCCCTGCTTGGAGTCTCGCAGGGTTCAGCGGAGCCGGCCAAGCTGATCGTCCTGACCTACACTCCGGAGCAGGAGTCGAATGAGACGATCGCCATCGTCGGCAAGGCGGTCACCTTCGACACGGGTGGTATCTCGATCAAGCCGGCCGATGGCATGGAGAAGATGAAGTATGACATGGCCGGTGGGGCGACCACGATTGCGACGATGCGCGCCATCGCCCAGCTCAAACCGGCGGTAAAGGTGATCGGAGTCATTCCGGCGACCGAGAACATGCCCGGCGGCAAGGCCCAGCGACCGGGTGACGTGGTGACCGCCATGACCGGCAAGACGATCGAGGTGATCAACACCGATGCGGAGGGAAGGCTGATCCTGGCCGACGCCGTCGCCTATGCCCGTCAGCTTGGAGCCACGCGCATCGTCGACCTCGCGACCCTGACCGGGGCGGTCCTGATCGCCCTTGGTGATGTCTATGTTGCCGCAATGGGCAATGATCAGTCCTGGATCGACACGGTCATTGCCGCCGGCCGCAAAGCCGGTGAGAAGTTCTGGCAGCTCCCGCTCGACAAGGAGTACCGCGAACAGATCAAGAGCGAGATTGCCGATATCAAGAATGTTGGCGGACGCAAGGCGGGAACCATCACCGGTGCCTGGTTCATCGGTGAGTTCGTCGATGATACGCCGTGGGTCCACCTCGATATCGCCGGTACGGCCTGGAACGAATCGACCAAACCGCACCTGGCGATCGGGCCGACCGGTATCTGTGTCCGGACCCTCGTCACGCTTGTCTGTGATCAGAGTGGAAATTGACGCACAGCTTACTGGAGCGTCCACTTGAGACTCTCATAATATGCTGGTGAGAGGCAGGGGGCCGAAGTCCATTGATTGACCCTGGTCAAAAGATGGCGTTACAATCGGGCTTACTACTTTGCCAGCCCAAGAAATAAATACAAACGTTCGAATGGAGAATTTGCGAAAATGAATATACAGGAGATCGAAAAACTTTTAGGCCCGGATGGACAGGCACTGCTGACTCATGAGTGCAAGACGATTCCGAAGGAGAGTCTGCACCTCCCCGGTAATGATTTCGTCGACCGTGTTGTCTCCGTCTCTGACCGGTCCAACTCGGTGCTGCGTAACATGAATCAGCTCTTCAACACCGGCCGTCTGGCCGGCACGGGCTATGTTTCGATCCTGCCAGTCGATCAGGGCATCGAGCACTCGGCGGGCGCCAGCTTTGCCAAGAACCCCCTCTATTTTGATCCGGAGAATATCGTCAAGCTGGCGATCGAGGGCGGATGCAATGCAGTGGCCTCAACGCTCGGCGTACTCGGTGCAGTCTCGCGCAAGTATGCCCACAAGATTCCCTTCATCGTCAAGATCAATCACAACGAGTTTCTGACCTATCCGAACAAGTTCGATCAGATCATGTTCGGCAAGGTCGACCAGTGCTTCCAGATGGGCGCGACCGGCGTTGGAGCGACGATCTACTTTGGTTCAGACGAGTCGACCCGCCAGTTGCAGGAGGTCAGTGAAGCGTTCCAGTATGCGCACGAGCTGGGACTCTACACTGTTCTCTGGTGCTACCTGCGCAATCCAGGCTTCAAGAAGGAGAAGGACTACCACACCTCGGCGGACCTGACTGGTCAGGCCAACCACCTCGGGGTGACAATCGAGGCCGACATCATCAAGCAGAAGCTGCCGACCAACAATGGTGGTTACAAGGCCCTCGCCTCGAAGGAGAATCCGTACGGCAAGATCGACGATCGAGTCTACACCGAGCTGACGAGTGATAACCCGATCGACCTGACCCGTTACCAGCTGGCCAACTGCTACATGGGCCGGCAGGGTCTGATCAACTCTGGCGGTGAGTCGAAGGGGCAGAGCGATATGGCCGAGGCGCTTGCCACCGCGGTGGTCAACAAGCGTGCCGGTGGAATGGGACTCATCTCCGGTCGAAAGGCCTTCCAGCGGCCGATGAAAGAGGGTGTGGAGATCCTCCAGGCGATTCAGGATGTCTATCTCGCCAAAGAGATCACCATTGCCTAACTTCTGGCTCTAAAGCGCGCCGGGATTCATCCGAGTCCCGGCGCTTACGGTTCTTCCCACAGCTTACTCCATGAAAACCATACTTCTATCAATGCTGCTCCTCGTGAGTCTGCTCGCCACTGCGCAGACATCCCAATCCCGTTTCCCCTGGCCGGAGGGCAAGGAGCTGGCGCTTAGTCTGAGCTTTGACGACGCACGGACGAGCCAGGTCGATGTTGGAACGGCCCTCTTTGAACGGCTGGGTGGGAAGGCCACTTTTTACGTCAATCCACCGGCCGTCGAAAAGAGGCTCGAGGGATGGCGCAAACTAGCCGCGGCCGGTCACGAAATCGGCAGCCACACGATCAAGCATCCCTGCAGCGGCAACTTCCCCTTTTCACGCGACCGGGCGCTCGATGACTACACGCTGGAGAGGATGCGTGCCGAACTGATCGAGACCAAAGTCGTCCTGCGTCGCCAGTTGGGAGTCGACGCCGAGTCCTTCGCCTACCCTTGTGGGCAGAAGTATGTCGGGCGCGGACTTGAGACGAAGAGCTATGTCCCGCTTGTCTTCGAGATTCACCGCAGTGGCCGCGGCTGGCTCGACGAGGCTCCGAACGATCCGGGTTACGTCGATATGCCACAATTGACAGGTATGGAGATGGATGGCAAGGAGTTCGAGCAGATTCTGCCGCTGATCGAGAAGGCGCGAAAAGACGGACACTGGCTGGTCCTCGCCGGACACGAGATCAACACCGGCGGAAATCAGACGACAAGAGTTTCGCTGCTCGAAAAACTGGTTCCATACGCCAACAATCCGTCCAACCGAATCTGGCTCGCCCCGGTCGGAACCGTCGCCAGATACGTTCAAGAGAAGAGAAAAAAGTAGCTCCACAGCTCAACAAACGACAACGCTGATTATCCTGAAAGGTGGTATGACCGATGGCCGATTACATTCTTGCCCTTGACCAGGGAACGACATCCTCCCGCGCAATCCTCTTCAACCGCCAGGGTCAGATCATCCGGATCGCCCAGCAGGAGTTTACGCAGATCTACCCGGAAGCGGGATGGGTTGAGCATGACGCCGAAGAGATCTGGACGACCCAGCTCAACTGCGCCCGTGAAGCAATTGCGGCGGCCGGGATCTCGGCCAGCGACATTGCGGCCATCGGCATCACCAACCAGCGTGAAACGACTGTCGTCTGGGATCGGGCAACCGGCAAGCCGATTCACAACGCGATCGTCTGGCAGTGCCGGCGGACAGCCTCGATCTGTGACACCCTGAAGAAGGAGAAGTTCGATAGGGTGATCCGCAAGTCGACCGGTCTGGTCACCGACGCCTACTTCTCGGGAACGAAGGTCGCGTGGCTGCTCGATAAGGTGAAGGGGGCGCGGAAGAGGGCCGAGGCCGGCGAGTTGGCCTTTGGAACGATCGACACCTGGCTGATCTACCGGTTGACGGGTGGAAAGAGTCACGTCACCGATGTCTCCAATGCTTCGCGAACCCTTCTCTACAATATTCGCAAAGAGCGCTGGGACAAGACGATTCTCGAGAGGCTGCAGATCCCCGAATCGATTCTCCCCACGGTCAAGTCGTCATCCGAAGTCTACGCCGAAACATCGCCGGAGCTCTTTGGCGCCCCCATCCCGATTGGTGGGATTGCCGGCGACCAGCAGGCAGCGCTCTTCGGTCAGGCCTGCTTCAAGCCGGGAATGATGAAGAATACTTATGGCACCGGATGCTTTCTGCTGATGAACACCGGTGAGCAGGCGACGACCTCAAAGACCGGGCTGCTGACAACGATCGCCTGGCGGACGGGTGGTCAGACCGAGTATGCCCTCGAAGGCAGCGTCTTCATCGCCGGTGCAGCGATCCAATGGCTGCGCGACGGGCTGCAGATCATTGCCAGCGCGCCAGAGACCGAGGCTCTGGCAACCGCGGTCAGTGATAACCACGGCGTCTACTTCGTTCCCGCCTTCGTCGGCCTTGGAGCCCCCTACTGGGATCAGGACGCGCGGGGAGCCATCACCGGCCTGACACGCGGCGTAACCCGTTCGCACATCGCCCGGGCGGCTCTCGAGGCCATGGCCTACCAGACGCGCGACGTCGTCGAGTGCATGCAGAAAGACTCGGGCATCAAGGCCCGCGAACTGCGCGTTGATGGCGGAGCGACGCGCAACGATTTCCTCTGCCAGTTTCAGGCCGACCTGCTTGGAATCCCCGTCGTCAGACCGGTGATCACCGAGACAACCGCACTCGGCGCTGCCTACCTCGCCGGTCTCTCCGTCAGCTTCTGGAAGAACGAGAAGGAGATTGCCAGTCAATGGCAGGTTGAGAAGAGGTTCGAACCACAGATGAAGAGGGGCGAGCGTGACCGACTCTACAATGGCTGGCTTGACGCTGTCTCCCGTGTCCGCAGCCGCAAATAGAGGATAGCCGTCGATCTGGTGGGGAGAAGCACGAAATGAAGGTTCAGGTCTCGCCAGCCATTCTGCCATTGCTACTGCTGCTCATCGTCGGCCTGGCGGGGAGCCAGTCGCCCGGGCCTCTTCCCTCCTCACGTCGAGTGACTCTGTCTGATGTGACCCAGAAGGCCGGAATCAGGTTCCTCAATCTCTCATCACCAGAGAAGCGGTACATTGTCGAGAGCGTTGGAGGAGGAGTCGCCCTCTTCGATTATGATGGTGACGGTCGGCTCGATATCTTCCTGCTCAACTCGCAGACGGTAGAGGCAGCCCGTGCCGGGCGCCAGGCTCCTCCGCCGGCACTCTACCGAAATCTTGGTGGCTGGCGATTCACGGAGGTAACCTCGGCGGCCGGGTTGGCAAACCCTGGATGGGCAATGGGTGTGTCCGTCGCCGACTATGACAACGACGGAGATGACGACCTCTATGTGACCTGTTTTGGTCCAAACCACCTCTACCGTAACCGTGGAAACGGGACTTTCGAGGATGTCACCACTCATTCAGGTACCGGAGACCCCAGATTCTCGACCGGTGCGGCCTGGGGTGATTACGATCGGGATGGCGACCTTGACCTCATGGTTGCCAACTACGTCTCCTTCACGCTCGATGACCTGCCCCGCTTCGGCCAGGGTCCCCTCTGCCAGTTCAAGAACATTCCGGTCCAATGCGGGCCGCGG
>CAIOZW010000445.1 GCA_903862855.1 uncultured Acidobacteriota bacterium | reverse complement strand
CGAAGTGACGAGTGTCTCTGATGGCAAAGTGAAACAGCTGGGGGGGCGTGAAGGGGCGACGGGAGCCTCGCCTCACCGTCTGCTCGGGTCGACGCTCGGTGATCAGTTGAAGCTGGCGACGCAGGGACGGGCGAAGGTGGTCGGGATTTCACTCAAGGATCGGTCAGCGATCCTGCCAGTTGGCAAAAGGCCTGACGGGTCATACTGGTACGATGGAAATACTGGCAACTTCGTCTCCAGTACATGGTACTTTCCGGAACTGCCGGCCTGGGTGAAGAGCTTCAACCGCGACCAGCACAGCGACCGCTACTTCAATCAGGTCTGGGAGCGGCTGCTGCCGCAGTCTGCTTATTCGCTCTCGGCAGGCGATGACAACGACTATGAGGGCAAGGATCACCTCTTTCCGCACAGCCTGCGGGCAAAGGATGAGAAGCCGGGACCGGCCTTTTATGGGCGCTTCCAGTCCTCGCCCTTTGCCAATGACCACCTCGCCAATCTGGCGCGGGCGGCGATTGAGAATGAGAAGATGGGCATGGATGACATTCCGGATATACTGACAATCAGCTTCTCATCGAACGATCTGGTTGGACATGCCTACGGCCCCAACAGTGAAGAGGTTCAGGACATCACGCTGCGGACGGATCGGACGATTGCCGATCTGATGAGCTGGATCGATCGAAAGATTGGGTTGAAGCACGTCGTCTTTGCATTGACGGCGGATCACGGGGTTGCGCCAGTACCGGAGCAGGTCAAGGCTCTTGGTTACGGGGGGCGCGTCAGTGGAAATGCGATCAGCGGAGCAATCGAGAAGGTGCTCGATGAGGCGTATGGTGACGAGAAGTGGATCCTTTCAACTGGCAATGGCAATGTCTATCTCGATCTTGGAGTGCTGAAGAGGAAGAGCATCGACGTTGCGCAGGCCGAGTCGCTCGCCGCCGCGGCAGTAGTCAAGGTACCGGGAATCGCCGCCTGCTTTACCCGTACCCAGATCATCAATGGACAGACACCGGCGACACGGCTCGCCCAGAGCGTCGTGCTCGGATTCCATCCAGAGCGTAATGGCAACCTCGTCGTGGTGACAGAACCATTCTATCTGGTTGGAGGGATCTCAGGGACATCACACGGGACGCCTTACAGTTACGACACGCACGTCCCGTTACTGCTGCTGGGTCCCGGAGTGAAGCCGGGATGGTACTCGGAACCGAGCAGTCCGGCCGACATCGCGCCGACTCTCGCAACCCTGCTGCGACTCAATCCGCCCAGCAATCGATCCGGGCGAGTTCTGGTCGAGGCCCTAGCAGGTCGACCCTGATCGCCCGACAGGCAGAATAATCAAGCCCTGCCTGTGACTGTCAGCAGTGGGAAGGGGAAGACGTCAGGGCAATCGCATTATGAAGAGACTTGACAAGATAGGAGATGCTGGAACCGCTATTCGCCAGTAATTCAAACACTTTGGGGTGGAGTCTCTGGTCTCTCAGCTCAATCCATAAAATTTGAGTTGATTGGGATTATTCCGACAATGGCATCTATGCATCGTGTGGGGAAAGGCAGTTGATTCCAGCGCCCCAACGGGGCGCCGCATACCAGCCCAGGGTGAAACCCTGGGGAGACTTGGATCCTATTAAGGCGTTCTGAAGGAACGCCGCATAGTGCAACATTTGAACGAACCTTGATTTATTGGCTGGAGGTCTGTCAAGTTGGAGTATGCGGCGTTCCTTCAGAACGCCATGTAATATTTCGGGCAATTTTCCCAGGGCGTTGCCCTGGGCTGGTATGCAGCGCCCCGTTGGGGCGCTTCAAAACAGGCTCGTGCAGATCCTGAGAGATAATGCGATTGCTCTGGGGAAGACGTCCGACCGGATGGACTCCCCTTACCCGCTGCACCACGCCCTTTTCCTGTCTCTGCCTCTGTTCCAGCTCTTCCCATTGCTCCCCGGGTCTCGGCATTCCGAGTCGTGCCAGCTCTCTATTTGCCAAATCGACGTCAATCGTTAACAATAAATATTTATTCGAGCGAGGATACGTCTCCCATGAACAAGTTCTACGTTACGACACCAATTTACTATGTCAACTCACGGCCCCATCTCGGGCATCTCTTCACGACAACCGTTGCTGATACGATCACCAGGTACAAGCGTCAGAGAGGAGTGGAGACCTTCTTTCTGACCGGTACTGACGAGCATGGTCAGAACATCGAGCGGGCGGCGGAGAAGGCCGGTATTCCAGTCAAGGAGCACGTAGACCGGATCGTGGCCGAGTTTCAGGAGATGTTTCCCCAGTTCAATCTTCGTTTCGACCACTGGATTCGAACAACCGACGAGTACCACAAGAAGGGAGTCTCGGAGCTCTGGCGACGAGTGCGGGATAATGGATTCATCTACAAAGCAAATTACGAGGGCTGGTACTGTGTCGGCTGCAACGGGTTTCTGAGTGAGGACGAGACGATTCCGGGGAAGGATGACATTCCGGTCTGCAAAACCCACGAACGGCCACTCGAGCGGCTGGCTGAGGAGAGCTACTTCTTCCGTCTCTCGGCGCTTCAGGACCGGCTGCTTGAGTACTATGAGAACCATCCCGAGTTCATTCGCCCTGAATCACGCCGGAACGAAGTGCTCAGCTTCGTGCGGGGAGGTTTGAACGACCTCTCGGTAAGCCGCGTTTCGGTGAAGTGGGGCATCCCGGTACCGGACGATCCCGGGCATACGATGTATGTCTGGTTCGACGCGCTGACAAACTATATTACGGCCATCGGGTATGGCAACGACGAACGTGGAGGCGAGACAAACTTCCGGCGGCTCTGGCCGGCCGACCTGCAGCTGGTCGGCAAAGACATCCTGCGTTTCCATGCCATCTACTGGCCGGCCTTTCTGTTGGCGGCGGGTCTGGAGCCACCACGGACTGTCTTTGCGCACGGCTTCTGGCTTTCGGGTGGCCGAAAAATGTCAAAGACTCTCGGAAACGTGATCGATCTGGGCGTTCTGCGGCGCCATTTCAGTGCCGATTCGGTCAGGTACTTCTGCCTGCGGGAGATGGTCTTTGGTCACGACGGTGATTTCACCTATGAAGCCCTGATAGAACGGGTCAATGCCGATCTGGCGGACGGGCTGGGAAATCTCTCGTCACGGACGTTGACCATGATCCACCGTTTCCGTGGCGGGGTTGTACCGACGCCCGGTGGAGAGATCACCCCGGCAACGCTGGAGGAGGCAATCTCGGTCCAGCGGGTAGTCGAGCAGTCAAAGATCGACTTTGAACGTGAGTTTGATGACTACAATTTCAGCCGGGCGATCGAGGCCGCTCAAGGGGCGATCGCACGTGTTGACAAGTTCATCTCTGACCTGAAACCCTGGAATCTGGCCAAGGATCCGGCACGGGAGGCCGACCTGGATCTGGTACTGTCGACGGCCGTGCGAACGCTGCGCCAACTGACGGTGCTGCTTGCCCCGGTGCTGCCGGAATCGACAGGGGCGATCTGGGAGCAGATTGGAGAGGCCGGAGACCCGGCATCTTTTGCACCGGCCAGCCTTGCCTGGCAGGAATCGAAGGGACTGCGGGTCGGTGAAGTAAAACCAATTTTCCCCAAACTGGATAGGAAGATAGTCATGGACGAGATCAAAAAGGAAGAGGCGGAGAGAACCGCCACTGAGGGAGAGAATGCGGCGCCAACT
>CAIOZW010000444.1 GCA_903862855.1 uncultured Acidobacteriota bacterium | reverse complement strand
TCCGGAGCAGATGGTCGTCGATCGTGCTCCATCTGACGGGGCTTGGCTGATGAGCCGGACTCAAGGAAATGGCTCCGCGGCCCATGCCATTGCTGCGGTCATGGCGTTGGAGATGGCTTACGGTGTCGAGCCGCCATCACTGGCCGTTGCCACGCGCGGAATTGGTGCGGCCGCCGAACTGATCGCCATCCACACGAGACAGCTCTTCCTCGGTGTGGGTCCCGACTACTCCGAGTCGACCATCAGTCGCACCAACATCGCCATCTGGAGAGCCGCACAGATGGCCCGTGCCGCTGGTCAAGTTTTTCATGGCTACCGGACCATCGCGGATATCATGCGCGGTATGAACCCGATCGTTGGACATCTCTACCGTGAATCGCTGCATCTCACGCGGGTTGCGTGCGAGGTTGCGACACTGCTCTTTGGAAAATATCCGCATCCAAGTGCTCTCTTTCCGGCCGGAGTAGGAATTGTCGCCAATCGGCAGCTCTTCCAGCAGGTCCTTGGAAGATTCAACCGGTTGCTCGATTATGCTAAGAAGGTCACGGCTATCTGGGATGATCTGACGCTCTTTCTAACCTCCACCGATGAACGTTTTGGACAATCCGGACGGTGGAGAGGTGGAATACTATCCCTTGGACTCTGGGATGACCCGCAGTCTGGTAATGGTTCTGCGTCACTGGGACAGAGGGCTGCACGTCGCTATGCGTCTCCGGGGCTGATCGTCGATGGCCGCTTGCGTACCGACGATCTTGAGGCGATCCGATCGAACCTTGCCGCTGAGACAAGGCCTTCGCTCGAATCTGGAGCCCTGGCTCGACTCTGGGTTACCGCACTGGCCCGGAAGATGCGAAACGAGTTCATTGAATGTCAACAGTGCGATAATCGCTCGAGTCTGATGTTCGACCTGCCCGGGTTTCAGATTCCGGCGACCTTTCTGGCCTGGCAGGAACCGGATGCGGCGACGACCCTCGAACGCAACCGTGCTCGTGCATATCAGATTGCCTATGCCAGTCTGGTTGCACTAACCTACCTTTTGAGGTCATTCGAGACTCTCGAAAGGGGCAGCAAGGCAATGTCGGTTCGCTACAGTGTTCCCGATGAGGCGAGCGGTATCGGTCTCTGGGAAGCGCCGTCCGGATCCATCATTCACCGTCTGGCAATCGAGGGCAGACGGCTCCGTGATTATCGTGTCGAGACCTCTGAGTCCTGGCTGCAGGCGCAGACCAATGATTCACAAAGGCTTGATGCAATAGAACAGTCCCTGATTAATACACCTCTGGTCGAGGAGTTCACCGGACCAGAGAGTTTTACTGGTATCGATCTTCTGCGCGTTGTGCGTGGATTTGATTGCTGAGTGCCCCTCTGACCTGTTTACCAGACCGGGTCTGTCGCTAGACTGTGGCTCGATTCCACCCCGATTGTGGATTTGCTGCACTTCTGGTTGGATCGGTCTAAATAACAGCCCTGGATGGTTGAGTCAACTTTACGGAGAAAGGGTCTATGTAGGCAGGAGACAGAAGCAGTCATTGAAGGAGTCAGATCATGAGATTTCCAGGTTGGAAGAGCAAAAATACGGATCAGGATCGTGAAGAGGGGGCTCGCCGGCTCCACGAAGCCGCCTGGCCTGACATGTTTGCGAATCTGCAGAGCGCTTATGCTGAATTGACCAACACGCAGTTCGAGCTTGAACGCCGCACGGCCGAGATTGCCGAGACACGGGATGTCTTTCAGCAGGTCGTCTCCTCGATGTCTGAAGCGCTCTTTCTCACCGATCGTTCAGGTCGGGTGATTCGTGCCAATCCGGCGGCGGCCGCGTTGCTTGAGTGCAATGAGGCGGCCCTGATCGGTCGCCCGCTCACCTCCATCTGCAACTCTGAGGTCGTTCCGGCCACTCCCTGGAAGCTGATCGAGATGGCTCCCGGTGGAAAGCTGACCAACCTCGAGGTCGATCTGCCCACCGCGAGCGGGGTGGTCATTCCGGTCAGCTTCTCCCTTGGTCTGATGCATGACAAACAGAACAAGGTCACCGGAGTCCTTGCCGTCGCCCGCGACATGCGGGTTCAGCGCAGTCTCATCAACAGTCTCGTCGCGGCGCGGACCCGATTCCAGGAGCTGCTCGAGTTCGCTCCGGATGCCATTGTTCTCGCCAATCAACTCGGAGAGATTGTTCTGGTCAATACTCAGACCGAGAAGCTGTTTGGATATCAGCGTGACGAGCTTCTTGGTCAACCCGTCAACCTCCTCATCCCCGACCGGATCCAGGAACTTGTTCAACGACGACAGACACTTTCGACACGTGAGTTCATGTCGCTCGAAGATGAGTTGCTCCGCTACCGTGGGCCGTCGGAGATCAGTCGTGGCATCGAGTATACGGTCGTCGACCGCACTGGTCGACAATTTCTGACTGAAATGACCAGCCGGCAGATCGAGACCGAAGAGGGGCTGGTCACCATGAGTCTGATTCGCGACATCTCGGCCCGCAAGCGTGCCGAGAATGACAAGGCTGTTGCGGAGACTCGATATGAAGAACTTTTCGAGAATGCAAACGACATGATCTACACCCTCGATCTCGAGGGAAACTTCACTTCATTCAATCGCATGGCCGTCAACCTCACCGGATATCCGGCGGATCAGGCGCTGCAGATGAACATCTTTCAGATGGTTGCCCACGAATATCATGAGCAGATCGAAGATCACCTCGCCATGGGGAATGCTGAGTCGAACGATCGTGCCAACCGTACCTTCGAGATTGAGATCGTCGGGCCTAATCAGCATCGTCTTCCGATCGAGGTCAGTACCCGGCTCATCCACGAAAACGGAGTACCTGTCGGAGTGCAGGGAATCGCTCGCGATATCACAGAACGTCGCCGGATCGAGGGCTTTCGCTCCGAGCTCCTGGCCCGTGAACAGGAGGCACGTCAGGTGGCCGAAGAGGCCAGCCGCATGAAGGACGATTTTCTCGCCATGATCTCTCACGAGCTCCGGGCTCCGCTCACCTCGATTCTTGGATGGGCCCAGATGCTACGCTCCAGTTCACTCGACCGGGCCAGTGCCGAGCGGGCACTTCAGACAATCGAGCGAAATGCAAAATCACAGGCCCACATTGTCGCCGATCTGCTTGATGCCTCTCGCATCGCGACCGGTAACCTGAGTAT
>CAIOZW010000443.1 GCA_903862855.1 uncultured Acidobacteriota bacterium | reverse complement strand
TTGCCGTCGCTCAACGGATAAAAGGTACCTTAGGGATAACAGGCTGATTTCGCCCAAGAGTTCATATCGACGGCGAAGTTTGGCACCTCGATGTCGGCTCGTCGCATCCTGGGGCTGGATTAGGTCCCAAGGGTTAGGCTGTTCGCCTATTAAAGCGGTACGTGAGCTGGGTTTAAAACGTCGCGAGACAGTTTGGTCCCTATCTGGTGTGGGCGCAGGAGCATTGACGGAATCTGACTTTAGTACGAGAGGACCGGGTTGGACCAGCCTCTAGTGTACCAGTTGTCACGCCAGTGGCACCGCTGGGTAGCTAAGCTGGGCAGGGATAAACGCTGAATGCATCTAAGCGTGAAGCCCGACCGGAGATGAGTGCTCCCAATGAGACTCGTGGAAGACTACCACGTTGATAGGCTGGGTATGTAAGCACAGTAATGTGTTGAGTTGACCAGTACTAATCAGTCCAACGGCTTGACCATAAGATTTGCTCAGGCCAAGAGAGAAGCTCTGAGAGAGAAGGAAGAGCTCAGAGAAGAGAGCTGACTTGAAGCTACATTGCCTGTTCAGGAAGATCAGCAGGGAAGAAGCTTTTGAGCTGAAGAGGTGTAAATCCAAAAAGCTGAAGAGCTAAAAAGCTGCAAATCTGAAAAGATAATAGAGCTTTCCGGTGGTTGTATCGGAGGGGATCCACCCGTACCCATCCCGAACACGGAAGTTAAGCCCTCTAGAGCCGATGGTACTGCACGGGCAACTGTGTGGGAGAGTAGGTAGCTGCCGGAATAGAAAAGAGAAAGGCCGTTCTGAGATAACTCAGAGCGGCCTTTTCTTGTTTCTGGTTACAATAGCGAGTGGAGGAGAAAGGAAGACACCATTTTGCATTTACAACTCTTCTATTCTAGACTTCGACCATGAGATCGATCGCAAAAGCATTTTCAGTGTGGGTATTGATCTGGATGATGGTCGGGCTGGTCAGTGTTTCGGCACAGAAGAGGCCCACAGATCCAGCGGTGCGAGTGGCCGAGCTTTTTGATAGTGGGCAGAATGCTCATGAGAAAGGTGATCTGGACAATGCGATACGGCTCTATAGTGAAGCACTGGCCCTCGACGAGCTATTTTGGCAGGCCGAGTACCAGAGAGCCCTGGCCTGGCGATCGTTGAAGAGGATGGCTGAAGCCGGGAAAGGAATGGCAAAGACGATCGAGCTGCTGGCCGACTTCGAGGAGACGACGGAAGGGCGAGTGATGTTGCAGAGAGCCTGGCAGGCGTTGGCAGAGATCCAGTATGTGCAGAAGGACTACGCCGGGACGGAGCAGAGTTACCAGAAGTTGGTGAAGCTATCGGCAGGAGATCGGGCAATGACAGCCAGATGGCAGTCGACGTTGGCCGATCTCTACTTGCAGCAGGGGCAGATGGCAGAATGTCTGAAGGCTGCCGTTGGAGCGATGGAGAATGGAGATCGGAGCCCGCGGACGCTGGCAATACGGGGGATTGCGCTCTGCCAGACGGGGGATAAGGAGCAAGGGCTGAAATGGCTTGATGAGTCGATCGGACTTGATCCTGAAGAGGTGATAGCCCGCCGCCAGCGGGCCGAGATATACCTCGAGCGGCGAGATCTGAAAGCGGGAATTGCCGATCTGCAGGTGGCGGTAAAGCGACAGCCGGATCCACAGACCAGGTTGCGCCTGGCGTGGGCGTATGGGGCAGATCGGCAGAATGGAGCAGCGCTGGAGATCTACCGACAGGTATTGAAAGATGATCCATCGAACAATGAGGCGAGACTGGCGGTAGCGGCGCTGACCATTGAGTCGGGGAGCAGTGAAGAGGCGATTGCCCAGTTGGAGGGGTTGATCAGGGCAGAGGAGAAGAGAGCGGATCTGCGATCACAATTGGCAGAATTACTGATTCGCAATCAGCCGGAGAGGGCACTTGAGCAGTACCTGATCGCCGCGAAGCTGGAGCCAGGGCGGGTCAGTCATCGTATAGGAGTTGGTTCGGCGCTGGTGCGGCTGCGGCGGATGGCCGAGGCCGTGGGTGTTCTGCGGACCGCACTCGACATGAAGCCCGGTGAGGATATTGCCTATTATGCCCATACCAACCTCGGGACGGCACTCTTTGAATTGAACGATTTTGCGGCGGCAATACCGGAGTTTAACTGGATTCTTGAGCATCAGACGGATGAGAAACGGATTCCAATTACCCTCTATTTTCTGGGAATCTGCTATGACCGGATTGGCGAATATGAGGAGGCGTTGAAGATCTACGAGCAATTCATGCTGAAAGCGACCAGTGCGAATCAGTTGGAGATAGAGAAGGTAAATCTACGCTTGCCAGTGATCCGAAAGCAGATCAAGGATGGGAAAGGAAAGAGAAAGAGATGAGTCGATCTATTCTGTCGATCATTGCCCTGCTGGTTGTCTGGACGGCAAGTGTTCCGGCCATTCCCGGGTCGGGATGGCAACGGGATCATTTGACAGAGAAGGAGATCGATCTGGTGAGGGTCAACCAGGAGATCGATATGCGAACCGAGGTCTTCATGAAGGCTGCTGAGCGGCGCATATTGGTGCTGATCGATCCTCAGGTGACCCAGAAGAAGAAGGAGGAGGAGATATGGGGTCCGATGCCAAAAGGGACGCCACTCGAACTTCTGCAGGACTACAAGCGAATTCTTGAAGAGCTGGAAGAGAAGCTCGATGATGCCTTGAACCGTGACAGCCGCAACCCGGCACTCGAGAAGGCAGTCAAGAAGGCGAAGGAGAGCGCCGCCAGTCAGGTTGTGAAGTTGCGCGGCCTTGGCCAAAAACTGACGGAGGCAAAGGAACAACGGGCACTACTTGAAGCGATCGAGGAGGCTGAGTTGATCGCGAAGGCGACAATTTGATGAAACGTGGCTTGATCAGCCCTTTGTTGCCTGCCCGATTGCCCCACCAGGATGCCAGCTATGATAGGCAGTTCGGTCGATTCTCTTCCGGCTCTGCAGTTCGACGCTGAGAGCTGCCAGCACATAAATTTCAGCCAGGATACTTGCCCGTGGTTCAAGCAGCAGCGGGCTCCCCTCTCTATCAACACCCGCAAACAGGAAAGTATCGGAGTTATTGGCAAGCCATGAATCGGATCGTCCGGCCACACCGATGATGCGGGCGTGGTTGTTTCTGAGGGTTGAGACGGCGGCACGAAGTTCCGGAGTCTGACCGCTGTTGGAGATGGCGATGACGACGTCTCCGGGTCTGACCTGTCCAGCGCTGCCGTGAACGCATTCAGTGGCGTCGAGGAGGTAGGAAGGTGTACCAACGCTGGAGAGAAGAGCGGCGAGGTAACTGGCGACGTGAGAGGGCTTGCCAATACCGGTGAGATGGACTCTCCCGCCTTCTGCTTCCGAGGTGGTGATGAGGTCAGCGGCAGCCTGGAAATATTCCGCTCCGCCAATTCGCTCGTGAAGTTTCTCGATCTCCTGACGCGCGGTCGCGAGAAATCTCTCGACGGGCTGTTCGTAAGGTGAATCCTGAGTTTGAGTCTGGGCACATCCGGAGATGGTGGCAGATAGCTGCGTGATATCTTGAGCTGGTGGATGAATCTCATTGATTCTGGCAAGACTGGTCTGCAGGTCGGGTGTTGCCCCGCTGATCTCACAGCAGGCGGCACCGCAGGCATTAGCAAGCTGGAGGATCTCCGGCCAGGGAAGCTGATGGATCAGTCCAGCCAGCATACCGCCAAAGAAGGCGTCACCGGCACCGGTTGTATCGAGGGCGGCGAGTGGATTGGCGGGGATCCGTCCACTGAAATCGGCTGAGGAGATCGCGCATCCAGCCTCTCCATCGGTGATGACCACCGCCTGCGAACCATATCGCTCGCGGATTGAGTGCGCCGCGAGCAAGGCATCGCTCTCACCAGACAGTTCGATCACCGCCGCTTTGGATGGTTTGAGATAATCGGCCAAGTGGAGTGCCTCTTCGAACTGGTCGGCCGTCCCAAGAGACTGGAGCGCATCCCGGCGCGGGATATCGACGTCGAGTGCGGTTATCACTCCGGACTCGCGGGCAATTCTGAGCACGGCAATGACCGCCTCGAGAGGCAGTTGGGAGATCTCGGTAGAGACCATTACCGATGAGCGGATATATTCTGCGTGATGCTGGTGAATGTAGTCAGCGGTCGTTTCACTGGTTGCCGCCGGACACATGTAGATCGCTCGACCACCATCCGGGTCGACAAAGATGTGGGCAAAGGATGAGGCTTGGCCATCAAGGGTCAAATGACGGTCGATGCCATAGCGTTCCATCCCGCTGCGTAGAAACCGGCCATACTCATCATCAGCCTGACGGCCAAAGATTCCAACGCGCAGACCAAGAAGGCTTGCCCAGGAGAGATGGTTGAGGCAGACACCTCCAACAAGTTTGCGGACAGCCTCACCGCTTGAGTAGCTCTGGAGAGAGATCTTCTCCTCGCTCCCGATGATTCGCGGGGTGCGATAGATCATATCGACCACCATCGAACCAATTCCTACCAGATCGAAACGTTTTTCCATGACTTACCGTGCCCGGAGAGGTGCTGACTGGAGGTTACTCCAGCCACCACTTCCGGGAAGATCGTGCAAAAGAGGGCTGTCTGTAAGAGATCGAAAATTCTCCGTCTATTTTTTACGAGGGATGTTTTTCATTCCCAGCGCCTGTCGGATCGCTGCCTCGGCGAGTGGAGCCATGATCCGATACCCGTCAGCGTTCGGATGGAGTCCGTCATTTGCAAGATCTGCCTTGAGCCAGCCCTTTTCATCGACCATCCGACTGAAGTAGTCGAGGTAGGTGTGGCCATTGGTCTTGCAATAACTCTTGAGCCATTCATTCAATTTTAGAATCTGTTCGGGGGATCGCCGGTCGGACATCTTGCGTTTGCCATAATCGTGCACAGGGAGGATTGAGGCAAAGATGACCCTGATACCATTGAGCCGGGCCAGTTCAGCAATCGAAGTATAGTTATTCTGGATCATTTCAAGTGTCATCGGGCCGGTATTTCCAGCAATATCATTTGTTCCGGCAAGGATGACCATTGCCCGAGGGGCATGCCCGATCACATCAGCTCTCATCCGGATAAGCATCTGATGAGTCGTCTGACCACTGATTCCACGATTGATGTAAGGTCTTTCGGGGAAGTATTCCTTGAGGTTCCAGCTGTCGGTGATCGAGTCACCAAAAAACACGACTCTCTCTTCATCCTTGGTCGGTGCAGGCACTTGTGTGTTGGCCTCACTGTAACGGCCAAGTTGAGGCCAGTCCTGAAGACGGCGCTGCATCTGGTCAGCACGTTGACGGACTGCTTCGATGGTCTCGGGGGCCGAAGTGGTACTGGGAGTTGCCACCTGGCCGAGGGCCGTTGTCGTGAAAAGAGCAATCAGGAGAAATTGAGCGTAGTGTTTCATCTCTATAATCCAGTCTATGGCAGTCTATGATCAACAGGGCAATCGCATAATCCCTCAGGATCTGCACTTGCAATTTTTAAGCGTACCAACGGGGTGCAGGAACTATCTCTTTTCCCAACCTGATACAACAATTTGCCGTCAAAACAGCAATCCTTCTGGTGAGTAACATCTTCGCCTTTGATTGATGCCATTATCGGCTTACTTCAAATCTACTCACATTTTGTCAATCGAGTTGAGAGACAAGATAGTTCATCCCAAAGTTTTTGAATTACTGGCGATTGGTCGCTTCATCTCTTATTTGTCAAGTCCCTTCATAATGCGATTACCCTGCTATGATCAGGGAGTCCATAATAGTCGTCAATAGTCGTCCAAAAGGAACCCGGATTCGCCCGGACAAACCAGTCGGTGTGTCGTCGCTTCCGGCGTTGTGACGGGTCAGGTACAGGGCAGAAGGTAGCATGATTGAAAGGGAATGGCGAGACGGACGAGGGTAGCGTCAACCATTGTTCTAAAGTTCGGGCTGTGATAGAAACCAGCCTGAATCAAATTTTCTGCGTCAATTTGTTCCGAGCGTTCAAAGCGTGCCGGGCGATAAAAACGATCTAGGATCCTAGATCAAAACAAAGGGGCTCAAGATGATGATCTGGATGGATCGGCTACCAGGCAAGGTATCGTTATGGCTCATCTGTAGCTCACTCGTTCTGTTCACCGGATGTCGGATGGATCAGAAGAGTGGAGGGGCAGATCTACAACCGGGAGGAAAAGGATCGATGAAGAAGGAATCATTCGGCCAGTTGGCAAATGGGACGGCGGTCGATATCTACACCCTGACCAATACCAACGGTGTCGAAGCGCGGATTACCAATTATGGTGGAATCATTGTCTCATTGAAGACACCGGATCGCGCCGGTAATCTGGGAGATATCACGCACGGTTTTGAGAAGATCGAGGACTATCAGGCAGGTCATCCATTCTTCGGGAGCCTGGTTGGCAGATATGGGAACAGGATTGGTCAGGCGCGGTTCAGTCTGAATGGAGTGACATACGAGCTGGCAGCCAACAATGGGCGAAATCATCTTCACGGCGGAAAGGTTGGATTCGATAAGAAGGTCTGGCAGGCGGAAGGGTCGACAACAGCGGAAGGACCAGTTCTGGTTCTGACCACTTCAAGTGCGGATGGTGAGGAGAGCTACCCGGGAAATCTCTCCGTCAAGGTGACCTATTCGCTGCTCGAGAGCAATGCGTTGCGGATCGACTATCTGGCGACCAGTGACAAGGATACGATTGTCAATCTGACCAACCACGCCTACTTCAATCTGGCCGGAGAGGGGACGATCCTCGACCACGAGATCATGATTAATGCCGACCGGTTTACACCGGTCGACAACGAGTTGATTCCAACGGGTGAGCTGCGTCCTGTCAATGGAACCCCCTTCGATTTTACGACTCCGCACCGGATTGGGGAGCGGATCGATGCCGAGGATGAACAGATCAGATTCGGCAAGGGCTACGATCACAACTTTGTACTCAATCACGGAGGGGGTAAGTCAGGTTTGGCGGCCCGAGCCTATGATCCAAAGAGTGGTCGCGTTCTGGAGGTCGAAACGACGGAACCGGGAGTTCAGTTCTATACGGCCAATTTTCTGACCGGTGACCTGAAGGGGAAGGGAGGAAGGATCTATGAGCGCCGCTCCGGATTCTGCCTCGAGACACAGCACTTCCCGGACTCACCGAACAAGCCCCAGTTCCCCTCCACCGTTCTACGACAGGGTGAGGAGTATCGAACAACTACTCTCTTCAGGTTCTCGACGCGGTAGGTGTGGTGATGGGAGGTCCAGGATCTCTGGGCCAGGTTTGATCTAAAACAGAAAGAGAGAGGCCGTGGTCGAATACCATGGCCTCTCTCTTTCTGTCAGTAAAGTTATTGAGCCGTTCAGTCCATCAGAAGGTAAAATTCCGGCGATATTCGCGACACATGCGTTGAGAGGGGACAGCCTTGCCGGGATTGCAGAGTCCGAGGGGATTGAAGATCTGCTTCACTCCCAGCATCGTATCGAGAGAGTCCTGATCGAAGATCATTGGCATGTAGTGGATCTTGTCGGCCCCGACACCATGTTCACCGGTAATCGAGCCACCGGCATCGACACAGAGCTGCATGATCTCTTTGCCGGCGATGAGGACACGTTCGACCTCGTCCTTGTCGCGACCGTCAAAATTGAGATTGGGATGAAGGTTGCCATCCCCAGCGTGAAAGACGGTCGACATTTTGAGATTGTAGCGTGCACCGATGGCATAGATCCCCGCGAGCACCTCGGGGAGTCTGGTGCGGGGGACAACGGCATCCTGGACGAAGAGATCCGGACTGACACGACCGAGCGCTCCGAAGGCCCCTTTTCGACCGGCCCACAATCGTTTCCGCTCGTGCTCATCGGTTGCCTCGTGAACGGAACGGGCATTGTGGCTCGAGCAGATCTCGGCAACTCTTCTCGCCTGGGTCTCGATGCCGGAGCTGAGTCCGTCCAGTTCGACAATCAGGCAGGCCGCGGCATCACGTGGATAGCCTGCAGCATAGATCGAGTCCTCGACGGCATTAATGGTCACGCGGTCGATCATTTCGAGTGCGGCGGGAAGAATGCCTGCGGCAATGATGGTTGAGACTGCCTGGCTCGCATCATTCAAATCGGTGAAGTCGGCGAGAAGCGTAATCACTTTCTGTGGATTGGGTGTAAGGCGGACAACTATTTTGGTAGCAATGCCGAAAGTTCCCTCACTGCCGACAAAGGTACCCAGAAGGTCATAGCCGATGGTGTCGGCTCCGTCGCCGCCAAGGTTGACCACCTCGCCGGTTGGAAGAACGACTTCCAGGCCAAGGATGTGGTTGGTCGTTGCGCCGTACTTGAGACAGTGGGGCCCTCCGGCATTCTCGGCGACATTTCCACCAATGGTGCAGGAGGTCTGCGACGATGGGTCGGGGGCATAATGGTAGCCGGCGGCGGCGACGGCCTGGCTCAGGCGGACATTGATCAGGCCCGGCTGGACGACGGCGCGGCGGTTGATGAAGTCGATCTCGAGAATGCGGTTCATCCGGGCCATCTCGATGATCACCGAGCGCTGACCCTCTTCGCAGCCGACCGGTAGGGCACCGGAACTGAGCCCGGTCCCGGCGCCTCGCGGACCAAAGGGAATTCGTTCCTCGTGAAGCAGTCTGACTACGGCCGCTACCTCCTCCGTGCGTGACGGAAAGATGACTGCCAGCGGAAGTGTCTTGTGGATGGCAACCGCGTCGCATTCGTAGACGAGGAGCTCATCCTCTTTGGTCGTGACGTGGCGCTCTCCGACGATTCGTTTCAACTCAGAGATGATCTGTGCTTCGTTCATCTTTCCAGTCCTCTCGATTCCAGATTCACTTTCATAAATTGATGATCGACTGCTCAAGGTCATTCCAGATCAGGAGAAGGTCGTGATTGGAGGACCTCCATCCCTGCGTTGTCCGAGAAACAGAGGATCTCCTTGGTCATGGTCGATCTGCAATATCCGGAGGTATGGAAAATTAACACAATAGATCCCGGTATGTCACCGGTCGCCGGGACAGCACGGATAATCTGACTGATGAGCTGCCCGATTTCTGACGAGCCGGTAAAGATGGTATCATTTATCGCTCAAGTGCAGATAAAGTATGGAGGATCACCGTGGACTTGAAAGAGGTGGTCTCCGGATGGCTGTAACAGATATGTGGAGACCATCCGGAAATTCAATCCACGGGATGGTCATAACATAATCGGTTTTCAGTAGTGAGACCTGACAGCTTGCTCGGGTCGCCTGTGGCCTGAATCGAGCACTTCCAGCTCATAGAAGGAGACTGATTGGCAGATTGGGTTACTACCGGGTAAAGTATTGTCCAAGTTGTGAGAGGATCAGGATCTGTCACAAAGTAGGGATGGTTGTTTTTCAGCACCAGTGGGTGCAGAGATGCTTGATTTATGGTGTTATGTCCAGCCTGCGGAAGTTCACGAATCCGGCACGATTACCGTCCGGCTCCACTCTATCTGAGACGGTTCCTGGTGCGTGCGCTCTTGTGTGATCACTGCAACCGGCAGTTTCGGGCATTCAGTC
>CAIOZW010000442.1 GCA_903862855.1 uncultured Acidobacteriota bacterium | reverse complement strand
TGAACAGTCCAGCAGAATCAGAATTTTAGCAACCCTCATCGCCCTCTTCTTCCTTGTGACAAATGGCTGGGCACAGAATCCCGACCGCATTATCAAGCAGGCCTCAAAGAGTTACGGTGGCGAGAAGGAGCTCCGCAAGGTCAGATCATGGCGGGCTGAGGGAACGATTACCAACCTGCGGAATGGTGCGAGTGGACGTTATGTCGCGGTCAGCCAGGCCCCGAACTACTATGGGACGACCTTTGATCTGCGCGGCCTGGAGATCAGCCAGGGCTTCAATGGCAAATCTGGATGGATCAGAGACTCGCGTGACGGCCTGCGAACACTCACCGGTCAGGCCAGCCGTGAGTTTCAGGTTGAAGCAGCCTGGCGAGCTCTGCGCTGGGTAGATTACAAAAAGGATCGCTCAAAACTCGCTCCCGCCACCCGCGAGGTCATCGATGGTCGACCGGTCAACGCTCTGCTCTTGACGACGGCACGCAACATTCAATTGCGGCTCTTCTTTGATGCAGAGACCGGTCGCCTGATCAGGGAGGAGCTCCCACTTGATGGAGTGACGCGAAGATTCGATTACTCAGACTTCAGATTGGTCGGCACAATTCTCGAGCCCCACCTCATCAGCCTGACGCTGGGTGATGAGCGATATGAGATCCGGCTCGAAAAGATTATCCACAATCCACAACTCGACCGCTCCCTCTTCGACTTTCCAGTCGTCTCCAACGCGCCACTTCCAGATATTGAGGCATTGTTGCGTGACGTAGGGAAGAACGAGGATCGTATCGACGAGATTCTCGACAAGTATACCTACAGCGAATCGATCATCCGCCGCGAGATAAATGACAAGGGTCAGGCAATCGAGAAGGAATCGAACACCTACGAACTGACCTTTTTCAAAGGCAACCGTATCCGTCGGCTTGTCGCGAAAAACGGACGGCCCCTCACGCCGGGTGAGGAGGCCGATGAGACACGCAAGGTTGAGAAACGGGTCCGGGAGATCGAAAAGCGAGAGGCGGAGAAGGAGAAGAAGGCCACTCGGGAGCGTGATGTGGATCAGTCCACCGCCGGTTCACCAGACCCGGAGCGTGGGCAGCGAATTTCAATTGCCGACGTTCTGCGAGCATCAAAATTGATCAACCCGCGCCGGGAAAGATACCGTAATCACGAAGTGATCGTCTTCGACTTTGAACCTTTGCCAGGATACAAACCACGCAAAGACTACGAAAAATTCTTTGGGAAGACCGTCGGGGCGATCTGGGTCGATCCAAACGACAAACAGGTTGCACGTGTCGATGCTCGACTCGTCCAGGCCTACAAGGTTGCCGGCGGGCTGCTCGCCTCACTGCGCGAAGGGGCGACTTTTGTGCTCGAGCAGGAGCGAATCAATAATGAGATCTGGCTTCCCACCCGCATCGATATCAACCTTGGCCTGCGCGTTCTGCTCGTCAAAGGCATCTCGGTCAACCAGACCATCTCCTTCGGCAATTACCGACGCTTCAATGTCGATGCCGAACGAGAGCGTCTTGAGAACCCGCCTTCAACCACTCCTCCGCCGCGATAGTCCCGGGAGGAATCTCCGGCTGGTTGCAAGCTGGTTCACCAAAACCGATGGGCCCGTGAGGAGAGGTCAGGAGACGGTTCTCATCACGGGCCCAAGTGCCAATGGCGATTGGCAGTTCTTATTTGTAGTGATCAGCGTTGAGCGCGATGTAGCTCTGCCAATCCTTCGGGACATCCTCGTCACGGTAGATCGCCTCAACCGGGCAGGCCGGCTGACAGGCGCCACAATCGATGCATTCATCGGGGTTGATGTAGAGCATCTTTGTCTCCTCGTACTCCGGCTCATCTTTGCGCGGGTGAATACAATCGACAGGGCAAACATCAACGCACGCTGTATCCTTGGTCCCAATGCAGGGTTCAGTGATTACGTATACAGCCATTATAGCTATCTCCTTCCATACAGAGTCAGGTCGTTAGTCAGATTCGGTTAAATTTTCGTTTATTGTTGCAATCCAGCCAAGCAATGGCCGAAATGTCATTGTACCTGTTCAACCTGTTATTGCAAGCGGAGAGAGCGGATCATCCATTCCACTGGAAATATTCCCGACAGCAATTCAATGGGTCATGGCATAGAAGATGACATTTGTGCCGATCTTGTAGGCGCCAAGCCCGTATTTGAGTGGATAGCGCGGATCGTCGATCCATTCCCAGGCGTCGCCATTATCGATATTGCGGCCGATGAAGACCATCAGTCGATCGGACTCATCAAATATGCCCCAGTATGAAGGGACCGTCCCGCCCTTCTCGTCAGTTCTTCCCCAGTAGACGATATTCTGAAAATTGGGAATCTGAAGAATCTCATCGATATCAAAATAGCAGTGGAAGATGGGGTGATCGAGAGGAATCTGGCGTGGCTGGTGCTCGGGAAAGATCCGCATGAGCTGGAGACGGACATTATCCCATTCATATGTTCCCCAGAAGTCGTCAAGGATCAGGAATCCTCCGCGAAGCAGGTACTCACGAAGTCCGGTCGCATCCTCAGAGGTCAAGTCCATTCGACCCGGTTCGACAACATAGACAAGTGGATACTTGAGAAGGTCGGGCTCGTGAATGGAGATCGCCACCGGTTGATCGGAGATGACAAGACCGCTTCGGACCCAGCTGCGCAGCCCCTGGATGAACTGGTGATCAGCCTTGGGATAGTCAGTCGCCCAACTGGCATAACCGCCATATCCATAACCGCGTCTCCAATCACCACCTGAGGAGTAACGAAGCCTCGCAAAGGTGAACTCACCGGGAGGGCCGGGTCTCCTGACCTGACGAGAGGCGCGAAACTCTGACCGCGGGTCACCAAGCTGCCCATTGACCTGCCGCGAATCGATCTGGACAAGCAGGATGAGAGCGAGCCAGATGGCAGTCAGACGCCAGGATCCTGGGACAGTCATAGGTGTTTCTCCTCATTGCCGACTGGCAATCTTCAGATCGGGGTGGACTCTGACTCAATCCGTCGTGTGAGCGCGACCGAGAGTGGCTCGTGCTCAGGAAGCTCAATCCTGAGAAATCTGAAGAATGGTTCATCGGCCAGCGCGAAGGCGATTCCCTCGCCGATCGAACGCCCATCTGCATGCTGCCAGGTGCGATCAGTGAGACGAACAAATCCGGTATCGGCCAGCAGGCGCCTTCTTTCGACTGGATCGTAACGATAGAAGTATTTATCCATAATTCATATTGAGGATTCAAGATTCAGGATCCTTTGGAAATCCTGAAGAGAGAGCCGCGGGTCGACAATTATTTCAACCCCAATCTTTTTATCACAATTTGTTGGGATACATCATTGCACTATTCGATAAATAGTCAATCCAGCCTGGGCCATCAAGAGTTTCCGGTTTGATGGTTGAGTCCGTGCGGCGGGGATTGTGAGCGAGATAACTTGACCTCTCCAGCTCCTATCGATATCCTTTGGTGCGTTTTCAAGGAATAACGAAATTCACTCTACCATCAGGATCAGCACAAGCAGGTTAAGAGGGATCTGCCATCGGGCAGTCAGCTTGCAACTATTGGACAAGCACAGACGCAACTGAGACCAGGCTTCGGGCAGGCAGATCTGTTCGGTGGTTCACCTTCCATTCCATTTTGCCTTCGATTCACGAGAGCGAATCGGGTAATCGATTCCAAGCCGATGTCAAAAGATTACAACCTTCGCCAGCAACTCGCGCAATCGCTTGCACCACCAGTTGGGTTGGCGATAGATCGTGAGCGGATCCCGCAGGCTGCCGTAACCATTCTGATCAGAGAGGAGGATGGAGACCATCAGCTCCTGCTGATCAAACGGGCCATCCGCGAGGGTGATCCGTGGTCAGGGCACCTTGCCCTTCCCGGTGGGCGAGCTGAGTGGCAGGACATCGACCTGGTAGAGACTGCCGCACGAGAGACCTGCGAGGAGATCGGGATCGACCTTCTCGGGCCCGACTCTACTCGAGACCGGTTCATCGGCCACCTGCCGGTCCTCTCACCGCAAAGTCCGGGGATTCCCCCGATCGAGATCACACCATTCGTCGCGATGGCACCGCCCACCCAGGAGCTCCGCTTGAGTGCTGAAGTTTGCCAGACCTGGTGGCTCTCGATCAACCAGTTGCTTGAAAGGGGCCTCTCGACCGAATACCGGCACCATTCCGGCAGTCTTGTCCGCAAATGGCCTGCCTACGAATCTCCGGGCGGACCCGTCTGGGGAATTACTGAACGGATTCTGACCACATTTCTGGCTATCTTCAAATAGACCG
>CAIOZW010000441.1 GCA_903862855.1 uncultured Acidobacteriota bacterium | reverse complement strand
TCTCCCGCGTCGCGATCTGCCGCAGCCGATAGCCGGAGCTCATCCGCTGCAGACCACCTCTGGCAGCGGGGCCATCGGGTCTGGCATAACCCCACGGACCATAGATCGGATATCCATCGAAGGCGTAGCCGATGATCGGAGAGTGATCGCCATTTCCGGTGATCAGTGGAGCGAGCAGGCCGGGCGAACTGGCGTGGGTCAGCTCGTCACGAGGGCGGCCCCGCGCGACGAGACTCCCGTCATCATTGATCGCCAGCATGTCAAAGTGCCAGATGTTCTGTCCACGGTATGACCGCTGACTGTTCTGATCATAGATTGGAATGCCGTTGACAAAGAGCCCGCCCACTCCGGGTCGTACCCGCACCGGTAGACCATCATTGGGAACCGGAAGAGCCGGAATCCTGAAACGGAGTCGTCGTGGCCGCTCGACCTGATCGACCGGCGTCTGCAATGGCCCAAAGTAATGGAGTGAGATCCCTGCCGAGCGCACCTCGATCGTCTCGCCATCCGCCTTGACCGTATGAACCTCCGGGCGAATGGCCCGTACCCGTTCATCGCCCACCCCATCAGGATTGGTCGAACCCTGCTGGGTCAGCCACGGATACCCCACTCCCTGGGCTCGAACCCATTCAGCTCCACCCACGATCAGAATCAGGAAGAGCAATCCAGATAGTCCTGTCAGGCTTGGTTTGGCCACGAATACCCCTGCTTGCCCTACTTTATAGAGACGATGACCGTGTTGGCTGGTCGATCGCCCACCGTGATCGCGACCGGTACCCGCCCCCGTCCAGCCAGCGCGGAGGGGATTCGCACATTGAACTGGTCAAGGCCCGGGAATGTTCCCTGTGCACCAGCATAGACGACTGACGCATCGAGGCCATCGATCTTCGCCGTGACGGTCGGATTACTGCTCCCCAATCCGCTTCCGAAGAGGACCAGGTAGACCTCATCGGTTGCCGGTCCAAGATCGATCGGTCGCGCCTCGAAACCGCCGTTGTTGAACTGATAGACCTCTTCGTTCGTCACATTTCCTGCCCGGGCGCGGACCACATAGGCCGCCGCGAGCCCCTCACTGTTCAGCATAAAGAGATTCGGGTAGCTCGCGAGGATATTGATCGCGCCATTGATCGTGCTGCCATTGGCACTGATCGCTACCGTGGCCAGCCCGTTGGCCGCACCCTCCGGAACGCGGTAGTTGAGCTGCCCCGGCGAGGCATAAGAGATCTGTGCCGAACGGGAGACTCCGGCAGAGTCGCGCACCGTGACCGTCGCCCCTCCAAGAGTGAATGGCCAGGTCGGACTGCTCGCCCCCTCGGTCGTCGCGGCCAGCCGCGCTCCAAAGAGCGAGAAGGCGCTCGCCAGTGCCCCCGGGGCAAGCGGGCCTCCCTCGAACGAAGCGGCGGAGACGTGCATCGCTCCCGGATTGACCGGGCCCCCACCAACATCCCGCTGCTGCGCGTTGCTGTAACTGCTTCCATCCAGCACATTGAAGACCGCGACTCCATTGACCCATATTCCTACCGGACCCAGCCCCGTATTCGTCCGGCTGGTCGTGCCGGTCGGATTTCGCGGCAACTGCGCCCGGAAGGACTGTACCGAGGGAAAGTTCATGAAGACTCCCCCGTTCGAGCCATCGATGAACCACGGGCCCATGATGTAGCTGGCGAGATTGTTCGAGGTCACATAGACCGCACTCTCGGTGAAGCTGACCGACTGAACGTCGCTTCGGGCAGGAGTGCTGACGCTCCCGGTTGCCTGCGCTCCAGCGGGAACGGCAAAGGGCCAGGTCGTCCTGGCTCCGGCAGCCGGGTCGAAGCCACTCACCACCCGGGCGCTCTCCTGCGCATTCCGTATCTGCCACGAACTCAAATGCGGCAGGTTCGAGGCCGGTGTTGGCGCCACTCCATTCGTCACGTAGCTCTGCGCTCCAGCCGGCGCAGCCGAGTTGTTGCTCCCGGTCAGCGCACTGTTGTACTGCATGCCAATGATGTAGGGAAACGCCGGCGCCCCGGTCTCATCGATCGTCGTGAAGTAGGCATAGATCCCATTCGGAAACTCCGGCGTGACCGTGAACCGGCCATTGTACTGATCGAGGTCGCCAAACCCGCTCACGAATTCGAAATCTTCGACATAGCGTCCCAGCGGGTAGGTCGTCGAGATGGCCGGCCCATACTGGCTGGCTGTCAACTGCGAGCCGATACCGGAATGGTGCGCAAGTGCCCAGTCGGGAAGTGAGTTCCGAGTCGTCATGCTTCGCAGCCGAAAGCTGGTTCTCATACGCCGCACCGGACTCGATGTGCTGCCTGGATTACTGTAACCATACGGCCCATAGATTGGATGGCCATCGAGCGACCAGCCGAGAATCGGCGAGTGGCTCCAGTCAGACGTCTTCTCGCGATAGATTGTTCCTGTCCGGCTCGACCTCACGGTCACCAGATTGTCATTCATCTGCGCGCGCAGACAGATCGGTTGCACATGGTGATGGTACAGTCCATTACCCGGCTGATGCCCGAAACATCGATCGAATGTCTGCAACTCACCAAAATATGCATTGCGAATCCAGATCCCATCACCCTGCTGCATCGGGCCGGGTGGAGGTTGGGCAAACACCTGTTGTTCACTCTTCGCGAGTCCACCCAGTAAGATCAATACTATTGTAATGAGCAATCTCAAGTCTGTCTGCCAGGATGATTTAAGAGACACCATATCCATCAATTCCCCCCGATATTCGAAACTATTTTCTGATGATTTCAGATCCTATTCTACTAATGTAAAACGATTGTTGGCCGATCAACCCGATTATGTAAAGAGATTGTAAATACTGGTGATCTTCACGATAGATTTACAAACCGCGCCGTTCTGGACATATTGGCTTTACAAGGTTTTTTTATATTGCCAACGTCGACAACAGAGATCACCGTGATCGAATGCTGGGAGTCGATATTTTGGAGTTATTGTTCAGTGCCTATGGGAATGGGCACAGAGGGAGATAAGAAATTATGATCGGAATGACAAACAATATCAGACTGGGCCTGTTGGCATTGCTGATAGCAGGGGTGACAGTTGCCGGGGTGAGTGCCCAGTGGGGGCAGGGCGGCCCGCAGGGCCCGCCACAAGGCCCCCCCGGGATGGGTGGTTTTGGTGGCCCCGGTGGCCCGGGAGGTATGGGTCTACCGTTGCGTGAGCTCAATCTGACTGAAGAGCAGAAGACCCAGATCAAGACCATTCAGGATCAGGCGCGTGAGGATGGAATGGCCGTCCGCGATCAGCTGCGGCTCTTTGCCGAACAGCGTCGCGCCATTGTCAATGCCGATACCTTCAATGCCGAGACGGCTCGCGACCTCGCCACCCGTGAGGCCAGTTTCAATATCGACCTCAATGTGAAGCGCATGGAGACCGAGAATGCTGTCTACAATGTGCTGACAGCCGAGCAGAAGGTCAAACTGGCGGAGCTGATCAAGAATCGTCAGGCGGGTGGACCACCCCAGGGGCGGCGTCCATAGCATTTGTGGATTGAGAAGAGCGGATCGAAGCAGAACAATGTTTCGATCCGCTCTTTTTTCATGGGACGAACTGTGAGGCCGCACTCATCTTGCCGAATCGAGTCGGCTTCACTCGACCGAGAAGGCGAGCAGGGCATTGCCAGGTGAGCCAAAGATCCGTCCATACCCAGAGTTGATATAGACTGTTCCGTCGACGATCACCGGTCCGCCGGCATCGATCGATCCACCCTTTGCGAAGCCGCCATTGACCGCCTCCCAGGGACGCGCCGCCGTGTCGACATCCCAGATGATTCGACCATCTCCGGCAGCATAGGCGCGAAGATGACCATCGGTCGTTCCCGAGAAGATCACCCCGGGAATCGATGAAGCCGCGGCCGACTGACCATTGGTGCACCTGCTTTTACCCCACGAACAGCTGACGACCGGGGCGGGAGTTCTCCAGATCTCCTCACCGGTGGCAATCCGCACGGCAATCAATCCGGGCTTACGGAGGTTTGGCGCTCCGATCGGGTCGGCAATGGGGACATAGACATTTGTGTTGTCAGCAGTAAACCCCCATTCTATTCCGCCCAGAGCCGTCCCGTTACTCAGCCGTGCCTCCCAGACCTTCCGCCCCTGACGGTCAGGATCGAGGGCGAAAAGGATTCCCGACTTCTGGCCGGCAAGCAACAACTCGCGCCCGTCAGGCAGTCGATGCAGGATTGGTGAGCTGCCAAAGTCATAATCCGGGCCAGCATCTTTTGGACAGTTGCCAACACCCGGCTGGCGGCAGTTCATGATGAAGTTGTCACCCGGTTGAACCTGATTCGCCCAGCGGATCTTTCCAGTCTGCAGCTCGACAGCGATAATCGAGTCGGAGCCGGTCGACTCGACATCAGTATAGGAGTTTCCCGTCCCGACATAGAGCACACCACGCCGGGTATCGATCGTCGGGGCGGACCAGATTGCTGCCCCGGCCGGACCATAGAGCTGAGTGCCCGTCGTGTTCTTGCGGTATGGTTGCGGAGGGCTGGGAATAGAATAGGTCTGCCAGATAAGCTGACCACTTGCAGAGTCGAGGGCGGCAATACTCCCCCGAAACTTGCAGCATTCGTACCTGTCCGGGCGGGCAATCGCCTCTTCGATCGAAGAGACCGGGACATAGAGTCGGTTGCGGTAGAGCACAGGCGAACCAGTGATGCGGGCCACCGGATGGGTGTCGAGTCGGCGACGCCAGATTTCACGCCCGGTAATGGCATCGATGGCGAAGACATTGGCCCGTTCGTCTCCGAAGTAGACAATCGACTGGCCCTTTCCTGCCGTTCCGACTGTCACGGCCGTCCTTACCGGTGCCCCGACCCGAAAGGCCCAGTAGGTGCAGCCGCTCCGGGCATTGAGTGCAATCACCTGTCCCGAGTCACTGGTCACAAAGAGCCGCTCTCCAATGACGACCGGCTGCCCGATGGCCATTGTCGCCGGATAGGCATAGGCCCATTTCAGCTTTAGTCGCGGCACATCTGCGGCCTGCAGTCCGGGCAGCGGCTGGTGGCGCGAATTGTTGAGGTCTCGTCCCCAGCCATTCCATTGCCGGGCTTTCAGGTTGGGCCTCACCGGCTGGTCTTTACAGCGATTGGTGAGCCTCTCCAGATCGATGGTTCCGGCTGGTTCCCGGCCGGTCAGATGTACCGCCAGTGTGCGGATCTCCTGCTCGCTCAGGCCAGCGGCCTGCGACTTCATCGATCCGGTCGTCAGTGAGGCGATCACCTCCTCTGGCGCCCTTTGCGCTAGTAAAGATCGCGGTGGAGTCCGCCCCTGTGCATTGTCGTGACACGCCGCACAACGCTCGGCATATAGCTTCGCTCCATCCGCCGGCGCAACCTTGCCTGGCTCCTGACTGGTCACGCTTCGGTAGAAAGGTACCAGGCAGATCAGCAGAACGGCCAGACCAAATCCATATCGAGATGAACTTATCTTCATAGGCTTGTGCAGTAGAATCATTCCTGGCAGCAGCGCGATCATCCTGAAGAGCTTGAACAGCCGGAATCGTCAGTCGCGCCATCTGCTTCCTGATGGGATATCGAACATTTGAAACAGAGATCCTGGAAATATTGGAGACGAAGATGATCATAAATGATCAGCCAGACTGGCGCAATATTTGTCCCAACGATCCTCAACTCTTTCTTACTTTGCCATTATGAGGGTCAGGCGATACGGTTGACAGCCCTGTTGCAACTTTCTGCATCTCAAAGCCGATCGGTCGGCCGATTGTCCATCACCAGCTACTGCTTAACTGTCTGCCATGCAGAAAGTTTCTGCGGACCTGGAATTTGTGGAATAAATCGGTTCCTTCAGAGCCCTGCAATGATGTGAGGTGATTATGCGTGGAGAGTCCGATAAAAAGCCTGACGTTGACATTCTCCGCAAGGCGATCGGTGGCGATACGGAAGCATTCGCCGAACTTTATGACCGGTGGAGCGGGACGGTCTATCGTTTTGCATTGCGCCTCTCCGGTGAGCAGTCGATTGCCGAGGATGTGACTCACGATCTTTTCATGACCCTCTTGAGGGATGGGCATCAGTATGAAGGGCGGGGCAAATTCTCGTCTTATCTCTATTCCATGGCCCGCCATCTGGTCTTGCATCGCCTCAGGCGCGACCGTCGCTTCAGCCAGATCGATTCGGATTCGGAGGAGCTCGATCAGATTCCGGCCGATTCCACCATCGATCCACTTGAGGGCCTGGCCCGCGCAGAATCGACGGCGAGAGTGAGACAGGCAATCTTTGCCCTTCCACTCCATTATCGCGAGGTTGTTCTGCTCTGCCATCTGCACGAATTGAGTTACGCCGAGGCGGCAGAGGTGATCGGGTGCACGATTGGCACGATCTGTTCACGACTCTCACGGGCGAGAGATCTGCTTGCACAGCGGTTGCAGATCGAGTCTGGATATCTTGCTGATCATTCGGCTCGACGTCAGTCAGAGCATCGGGTCGCAGTTGGAGCAAAGTGGGGTGAGAAATGAGTGAGATCCGCGATGACATTATGTCCGATAATTGGAGTACCCTCGAGTCAGACAATTGGCCGGAGACCTGTTCCGAAGCTCATCTGAACGAAGTCCTCGGAGAGTTGGCCGCTCAGGAGCGGCAGATCGCACCGCCAGCCCACCTGCGCCAGCGGGTAATGGAGGATTTTGTCCGATCGCACGCAGCTGATCGCTCATCAAAAGAACTCCCTTCAAAAACACGGCGATGGCCCTGGCAATGGAGCTGGTCGATTCAGAATCCGCTCCTCCTTGCCTCCTGCGCCTGTCTGTTTGTCGCGGCCCTGCTATTAATCAGCCGTGACGGGAGCGGCACGAATGGAGCTGACTCATTGTATGCTCAGGACTCAGTTGCCACTGTGAGCGCGACAGCCGGTCTGCCGGCGGCGGAGATCGGCCGTGAATCTCTCACTGGAGAGACGGCTCAATCGACCACATCACGTGAGCAGGTCAGGGAGGCTGATGACGAGGTCTATACCATCTTCAGTGACCTCGCCGATTCGGCCGACTCCGAATATCTGATCCTCATCGATATTCCTGCCGATCAGTTATGGATTCAGGAGTCCAGCGATGACCTCGATATTGCCAGAGCGGCAGCGGGTAGTTATGCCAGGCTGGCCTTGGGTGATGACGGTACAGTGCGGGCCATCCAGATCACTCCGGCCTCCGGCCCATACTGATTACTGATCAAGGAGGCTTGCTTTGATAAATAATGATCATTACAAGAAGGAGAAACAGATGAAAAAGATTGGAATTGTATTGCCCTTGGTGCTGGTTGGAATCGTCTCAGGTTCAGTCTTTGCCCAGGGTCGGAGGGGGCCTGGTGCACAGTCACCCGAAAGACGGTCGATGGAGCGACGTGCCGAGCTTCACGCTGGCGAGAAGGTCGTTACTGGTGCTCCCTACTCGGCAGTTGCCGTGACGACGAGAGTTCAGACCCTCGCCAATGGGACGAAGCTGACACGCAAGAGTGAGGCAACAATATACCGTGACTCGGCAGGCCGGATCCGTCGTGAGCAGGCTGCTTCGAGGATCAATCCGCTGGGCCCGATGGGGCGTGAAGTCGACGTTCCAGCGACCATCTTCATCAGTGATCCGGTTGCGGGAGTCGCCTACACCCTCTTCCCAGACAAGAAGATTGGTATCAAGCGCGTCTTCAAACCAAGTCCTGACGAGGGTGATCAGCCCGCAGGGCGGCGTCAGGGGGCTTTAAGAACCAGAAATGGACAGGCTGGAAAGAACAGTGAACGGAATGACCAGGAACTTGGTCAGCAGCTCATTGAAGGTGTCGAGGTGGTTGGAAAGAGAACTGTCGCGACGATTCCGGTCGACCAGATTGGTAATGATCAGCCGATTGAAATCGTCAACGAGCGCTGGGTATCCAAGGAACTGAAGACTCTTGTCCGCAGTCGACACAATGATCCCCGGCTCGGAGAGAACAGCTTCGACCTGACCAGAATCGATCGCTCTGAACCGCCGTCATCACTCTTCATCGTCCCGGAAGGATATACCATCTCCAATGCCGGCCGAATGGGTGGCCGAATGGGTGGCCCAATGGGTGGCCCAATGGGTGGAAAGTCAGGGCTTCCGCGACGCGGTTCCCGGACAGATATTCGTTAGGCGAATTCTCTTTTGGTGGTGAGGAATTATCAGGTGAAGAGCAGAAAATTCTTTCTGGCAGTAATGTTTGTCATTAGTGCCCTTCCAGTTGAGCTCCGTGCCCATTCAGGTGGGCACGGAGCTCACGCTCATTCCAGCCTTGAAACCTGGTTGGATCGCCAGACCGGCACCCGGATTACCGGCAGTCTGCTTTTTGTCGAGAATGGATTGGTCGCCATTGAGCAGGCTGATGGCGTTGTGGCAAGGCTCCCACTCGACCATTTGAGCGATGAAGCGCGTCACCGGGTTACCAGCAGGATGGTCGAGATAGAGCGACTCAATCGACTTGAATCGGCTGGGAGTAAGGCACGGGATGCGAGCCATCAACCCGTGGACTGGCGGTCGAGACTCCCGCTGCTTCTCACGCTTGCCGGACTCTTGATCCTGGCCGGCCATTCGGTCAGGTCTCTTCTGCTTGCCCAGCGGAGAGCGTTTCTGCTTGGTGGGATGCTTCTGCTCCTCTTCAGCAGCTTTGCCATTCGCCACAGCGCCCAGATGGCCGTGAAGAACCAGCAGGTGGGACCTGTAGCGGCTGCTCCATTTGATGCCTTCTCGCCGAAGGTCCGAACCCGTTCGGACGCGCAATACCTCTATGTCGAATCGGATGGCCTCCCCGAGCACCAGTTGATGGTTGGTATCAAATCCTGGCAACAGCAGGTACCAGTCGCCCAACCCTATTTCAGTGAGAATGCCTGGCGGATTCCGCTCAATCCGGTCGTTGCGGCCACCCCTGTCTCGGCAAAGACGGCGCTCTTCACCGGCGCCATTGCCCTTGCGGCCAACGGCATTCCGATCTTCAACGCCCTCAACAATCGCGGAGTTGACTCATACTCGATCGGTGAGCTCGACCAGTTTGGGGGCCACTGCGGCCGCGCCGATGACTATCATTACCACGCCGCACCGATCCACCTTCAGACCCGGGTTGGGTCAACCCTGCCGATCGGTTATGCCCTCGATGGCTTCCCGCTTTATGGACTGAAGGAGCCTGACGGATCCACGGTCACGGGGCTCGATGAGTTGAACGGCCACTATGACAGCGGCGGGAAGTACCACTATCACAGTACACTCACCTATCCATACATCAACGGTGGGATGCGCGGCGTGGTGACGGTCAGCAATGACCAGATTGTCCCGCAGCCTAAGGCCTGGTCGGTGCGACCATTCACCTCACCC
>CAIOZW010000440.1 GCA_903862855.1 uncultured Acidobacteriota bacterium | reverse complement strand
GACATGCGGCAAAGGGGGATCGAGGCTGCCCGTCTGCTGGTCGACAAGTTGCACGGGAGGGTCGACCCGGTCCAGGCGCTGGTTCAGGCTCCACTGGCAATCAGCATCGAGCAGCAGTCGACGGCCAGCGAGCCCTGCCTGAGCCTCTATGCCAGCGCAGATCAGTTGCGCCGTGAACCCGGCATTCTCTCTCTGAGTATCCAGCTCGGCTTTCCCTATGCCGATGTCGCAGAGATGGGGACTTCGATCATCGTCGTCGCCGACCGGGATCGTGAGAGGGCCGATCAGGTCGCGCAGAGACTCGAATCCCGTCTGCTTGCCAATCAGGATAATTTTGTCGGAGAGAAGACAGGGATCGACGAGGCCTTGGAGCGGATCGAGCGAAGTGCCAAACCGGTGCTGCTGCTCGACATGGGCGACAATGTCGGTGGCGGAGGACCGGCGAACAACCTCGCCCTGCTCAGGGCATTTGTAGAGCGGCAGGTCAGCCGTTATTTCCTCTGCATCTGTGATGCAGCGGCGGTTCTCCTTGCGGCATCACAGATACCCGGTCAGCCGTTTGAATTGACTATCGATGGGACTGATGGCGAGGGGGCGATCTCCTGCCGGATCGAGGCCCGGCTGCTTTGCCATAGCGACGGTGAGTTTGAGGAGAGCAGTCCGCGCCACGGTGGGCAGATCCGGTACAGGATGGGCCGAACCGCAGTGGTCGAGACGGCGATGGGCGGCGTGATCATGCTGACCTCGCAGCGCGTCATGCCCTTCAGTCTGCAGCAGCTGATCTCACATGGAGTCGATCCGACCGGTTTTGACGCAATTGTCGCCAAAGGGGTCAACGCACCGCTCGCCGCCTATGCGCCAGTCTGCCCGACCATCATTCAGGTCGATACGCCCGGGGTCACCCAGGCTGATATGACCCGCTTTCAGTATCGTCACCGCCGCCAACCGCTCTTTCCCTTTGAACGCTAGTTGCACAGGGCGTTGGAGCTTCTGATTTCATAACCATACCCTCAATTTCGTCACTGCATATGAAAAACAAAGGCTATTCCAGATCTGCTGAACTGCTTGAGAGAGCCGGAAGAGTATTGGCCGGCGGAGTCTCCTCAGAGTTCAGAAAGTACAACCATCCGCACGCGATCTTCTATACCCACGGTGAGGGAAGCCACATCTGCGATGTGGATGGAAACGACTATCTCGACTTCACGCTCAGTCAGGGCCCACTGATTCTCGGCCACTCGCATCCGGAGGTATTGAAGGCGGTCAACGACTATTCCAGTCTGGGGCAACTCTATGCCGGGCAGCATCTGCGCGAGATCGAGCTGGCGGAGAAGCTCCACGAAGTGATTCCCTCTGCCGAACTGATGCGCTTCTGTCTCGATGGTTCAGAGGCCGTCCAGACGGCGCTGCGTGTCGCCCGGGCGAAGACAGGGAGAGGGAAGTTTCTCCGCTTTGAAGGGCATTATCACGGTTGGCTCGACAATGTGGCTTGGGGGTTATCGACGCCATCGGTCGAGGCTCTGGGCAGCCGGGAGAATCCGGAGGTCTATCCCTGGTCCTCCGGCCTGGCCGAGCATGCCCGCGACGAGTTCATTATCTTGCCCTGGAACGATATCGAGCTGGTCAGGCAGACACTTGCCGCACATCACGGGGAGATTGCGGCGATCATCACCGAACCGGTGATGTGCAACAATGGTTGCATCTTACCGGAGGAGGGCTACCTGGCCGGGTTGAGAGGGCTGTGCGATCAGTATAGGATTGCGCTGATCTTTGACGAGGTGATCACCGGGTTCCGGTTGAGTCTTGGCGGGGCGCAGCAGTACTTTGGTGTCACCCCCGATATGTCGATCTTTGCCAAGGCGATCGCCAGCGGCTATCCGATCAGTGCAATTGTCGGCCGGCGGGAGTGGATGGAGCTGATCGCCGAGAGCCGGGTCATTCATGCCGGGACGATGAATGCCGGCAATCCGACAGTTGCCGCGGCCCTTGCGACGATCGAGGTGCTCGAGCGTGAGAATCCCTACGAGAGAATGTTCCGACTTGGCCGGAGGCTCATGGATGGACTGCGCGAGGCGGCACGGGGGCATCATCCGGATCTGCTGATTCAGGGGCCGGGCCCGATGTTTAATCTCGGGTTTACCGACCTCGCGCGGGTGAAGGACTATCGCGATACGTTACGGTATGATAAGCCCAAGCTGGGGCGTTTCATCGCCGCGCTGCACGATGAAGGGATCAGGGTTATCGGGCGCGGTCTCTGGTACATCAGCGCTGCCCACACAGAGGCGGATATCGACCGCGCGATCGAGGTCTCGAGTCGGGTTTTTCGTCAGTAGATGACTTGCGAACAGCTCCGCAGATTATGGCATCATGGTTTATCCGTGTGGTCGCGAGGTGATCAGGTTGCCACGGGAGAGGGAATTGCTCGTTGCCGCGTACAGGAGGAGAGATATGCACAATGGTAGTTATATGCAAAGGTCAGTAGTGCTGACAATCGCCCTGTTTCTGGCAGTGTGGAGTGTAGTGATCTGGCCGGACAGGCTGTTCCGTCAAGGTCTCGCAACCAGCCGCCCGGCGCTGAGGGTTGGCGCGGCAGCGGTCACGATCACCCCATTCGGTCAACATCCGGACTGGGATGGAACGGTCACCGCAACCGGGGTCTGGGGTGAGGTGTTCACCGACCTGAATGGTAATGGAGTCTGGAACAGCGGCGAGCCCTTTGTCGACGACCCGGGCAATGCAGAGATCGATCGCAGCTCGGTCAACAAATATGATGGCATCTACCTTGCCGGCTTTGGCAACAAGCGTCTTGCGACTGGCCGGCACGATGATCTCTGGGCCCGGACGATCGTCATCGATCAAGGTCCGACGCGAATCGCGATCGTCTCGATCGATGTGATCGGCTACTATTCTGATGCGACCTACTATGGGGTACGGCAGATAAAGAAGCTGCTCGACCCGGCCCTCGGGATCGATGAGGTCCTTCTTGCCAGTACCCACAGCCACGAGGGGCCGGATACGATCGGTGCCTGGGGTGACGGCTATCTCAAGGATGGCAAGTATCCGAAGTATCTCCGCTTCCTCGACCGCCAGATCGCGAAGAGCATTGCCCAGGCGACGGCGGCATTGCAGCCGGCCCGTCTCCGGCTCGGCGTGACCGATCCGCAGCGCTCCCCGTCGATTGCCGGAATGCAGACGCGGACCGGTGGTCGACCGCCACGCTTCTTCGACGAGGAGCTGCGGGTGATGCGATTTGTCGAGAGGCGTCGCGATAGGACCATTGCGACCCTTGTCAACTGGAATACCCATCCTGAGTCGATGGAGGACGAGAACACCACTCTCACCTCCGACTTTCCGCACGCGATCCGTCAGACGGTCGAGGCGAAGTTTGGTGGGACGGCCGTCTACATCAACGGGGCGATCGGCGCCGCCGAGATCATTGGCGATACCAACAATCGCCGCAACGACCGGATCCGCTTCGACGGGCAGGACTATCCATTGCAGCGGACAAGCAATCGCCCTGTCTTCACCTTTGAGCGCATGGAGGCCATTGGACGGGACGTGGCACGGGCAGCGATCGAGGCCGATCAGCGCGGTGAGTGGAGCCGCACCGACCGCTTCGACTTTCGCCAGGCCGATCTGCATACGACAATGGACAATGAGGGCTATCTGCTGCTGGGCAGACTTGGCGTCTTCGATACCATGGTCCCGCCGGCAGATGGCACACGCCCAGTAATCGAGACGGCAATCTATGCCTTGACCATTGGCGATGCCCAGGTCGTCACCACCCCGGGCGAGCTCTTTCCCGAGGTCTTCTATGGCGTGGCAAAGTATCGGCGAACCGACTGTCCGGCCGCTGATACCGGTGCGCCGCCCGAACCATCGATCCGTGATGCAATGACGGCAAAGTATCGATTCATGTTCGGACTCTGCCCCGACGAGTTCGGTTATCTGGTGCCTGGTTATGACTGGCAGCGTCTTCCGGCCGATATGAAGAAGATGGATATTCGCCGGGCGCCAGATGCCTGCAAAGCGGCCGGCGTGACCGATCATTATCACGAAACAAACTCGGCCTTCTCGGGACTGGCCCCGGCCTCGGCCTGCGTCACCGTCGCCCTGCTGACCGGAAAGGTCCCCGCAGATGCCGCCTGCCGCGATGTCGCCAACTATTCCAAATATGTCCGCGCAATGGCTGAGTCTGCAAAGGGGAAGGGATCGAGATGAGTCAGGAAATGACCATTGAAGTGATCATCAACGGTGAACCGAAACAGATTGGAGCCGCAGCCAGTCTGCAGGATCTGATCGAGCACCTGGATCTGCCAAAGGTGCGTATTGCTGTCGAGCATAACCTCGAGATCGTTCCGCGGGCGAGATGGTCGGCGACCACTCTCGCGCACGGTGACAAGCTCGAGATCGTTCACTTTGTCGGCGGTGGATGAGGGGTGGGACAAATGCCCCGCCCCCACCACTCCATCGATCGTCCGCTCTGTTACTGGCGAGCGGGTGGCAATGCAGGCATCGCCTCGGACGAGAAACGCGGCAACTGCGCATCGCGCGTCGCAAGCAGATAGATTGCCGCGGCAATGATCGCGGCCGACTTCCTGGTGTCATCCTCGACGATCCGCTCGTAGGTGTCGAGATTGGTATGCCAGGTGACCGTCGTATACTCGACCGGATCCTGACCGACACTGATTCCCGGCAGACCGGCCTGATTGAATGATGTATGATCGGAGCCACCGAGCCCGCGTGATTTGGTGGCACCAGCTCCGACAAATCCATAGTCGGCGAAGGGTTCAAGCGCCGTCCGCAGCACGTCCGCTCCCTCCGGAGGCCCGAAGATGCTCATCCCGCGTGCCTTTCCCGTTCCCATATCGATGTTGAAGTAGCCACCAAACTTCGCATAATCCGGCTTCTGGCTCTCGAATGATCCGAAATGCTCCCTGACATAGGCGAGGGAGCCGAGCAGCCCCTGCTCCTCACCACTCCAGAGTGCAACGCGGATGGTTCGACGTGGCTTGAGTCCGAGCGCATTGATGATCCGCGCCGCCTCCATCATCGTCGCACAGCCGATCGCGTTGTCGGTCGCCCCGGTTGCCGCATGCCACGAATCGAGGTGTCCGCCAAGCATGATCACTTCGTCCTTGAGATCGGTCCCGGGTATCTCCGCAATCACATTGTAGGCGGTACGCCCCTCCGGAAAGTCGCGGTTGACAATCTCGAACTCCAGTTCAACCGGCGTCCCATCGGCCAGGATCCGGCTGATGCGTCCATAGTCTTCGTTGCTGATGATCGCCGTCGGAACGGCTTTTGACGGATCAAAGGTTCGATTATTGAAGGCACGAATCCGACGCTGCTCCATGGCTCCATCATTGATCCGCAATGCCGCCCGGTTCTCGACCAGGAAAGCGTCGATCTGTTCAGCCACTTCGCGCGGATTGAGCCGCTTCGGTTCACCTGCTGCCTGGGCAGGCTGCTGGGGCCGGTTCATCGCCGGAGGTCCGCCAGGACCGGCACCAGAGAAACGCGCCTTTGCCTGCGCATCATCGAGCCGCTTTGGCGCCGGATTGAAGTTGACGGGGATGACCGTCTGGCGACCAACCATGACAATCTTTCCCCTGACCTTCTCCCGCTCCCCGCCAAAAAATCGGGTCAGCTCCTCGGCGGTCGGATTGTTCGGGGGGATCATCTGGTAGACCGTCGATCGGACCATTCCTTTCGTGCCCGGAGTCCAGGCTAACACCTCGGCTACGAGCGGCTCGCGCACCGGAGAGATGATGTGGGCCGTCAGGCGCTCATTGGCCCAGCCGGGATGGCCGAAATCCCACGGCTCGAGGTGGGCGTTCGAGAATCCCCACGAGGTCATCTGCTTCGCCGCCCACTCGCCGGCCGCCTTCAGTGACGGTGAACCGGTCAGGCGCGGACCATAGATATCGGTCAGTACGTGAAGCGTCTTCATGATCTGCGAGTTCTCATTCGCCTCCTTGCGTATCCTGGCGAGCAGTTCCGGATCAAGTCCTGGCTGCCCGCTGCCCTGCGCAAGCAGAGCGGCTGGATTGAGCACCAGCAGCAGGCTGAAGAACAGCGCGAATATTCTCTTCTGCATCGATTCCTCCGATTGGTTCAGACAAGTTGAAATGGATATTATTTATACCACTGCTATTGTCTCCATTTACCCTGTCTTGACAAGGTTTCCGCCACGCCTTTACTATCACATCTCAAAATTGACCCTTCAGTTGACCGACCAAATGGCGGTCATGGCCCAGCAAATATGCTAAAAACAGCTGAAAATAGCGCGAAACGGCTGCAAACTGCCAACCAAACGCTCAGAGTGGAGTGAACCGCATGCGGGTTATTTTTGCCTCCTCGGAAGTCGTCCCCTACTCAAAGACCGGCGGTCTTGGGGATGTTGCCGGAGCACTCCCCGGTGCGCTGCAGAGATGTGGAGTCGATATTGCGGTGGTCACTCCACGCTATACCGGTCAGGGTGCCCGCCCGGGTGATGTCATCACCCAGCAGATTGGTCATCAGATCATCCACGACCTCGCCGTTCCTTTCGCCGGCGGTATGAAGTACGCCGCAGTCTGGCGCGATGAACGTCAAGGGGTTCCCATCTACTTTATCGACAATCAGGAGTACTTCGGCGTTGGTTACATCTATGGCGCAGGAGACTTTGATGCCGAACGCTTCGCCTTCTTCAGTCGCGCGGTTCTCGAGCTGACACGCCGTCTCGGCCCGCCACCCGACCTGATCCACTGCCATGACTGGCAGACCGGATTCATCCCCGCCTACCTGGCGACGACCCTCGCCGGTGACCCGTGGTTTGCGGGAACGGCGACCCTCTTCACCATCCACAATCTGGCCTACCAGGGGATCTTCTCCCCCGACCGGCTTGGCCATTTCGGCCTTGGCTGGGAGGCCTTTCAGCATGGCTTCGAGTTCTATCAGAACGCCAATGCCTTGAAGTCCGGACTCTATTTCAGTACCGCTCTCTCGACCGTCAGCCCGCGCTATGCCCGCGAGATTCAGACACCCGAATTTGGCAATCGCCTCGATGGTCTGCTCCGCTCGCGCAGCCGAGATCTGATCGGTATCCTCAACGGAATCGACGAAGACGAATGGAATCCGGCGACCGATCGGTACCTTGCCGCTAACTATTCGTCTCAGCTCCCCGCCGACCCTGCCGGGAAACTCGAGTGCAAAAGGGATCTTCTGTCGAGATACAAGCTGCCGATCGATCTCGATCGGCCCGTCGTGGCCATCGTCTCGCGACTCACCGTGCAGAAGGGGATCGACCTGATTGCCCAGTCGATCTGGCGAATCCTCGATACCGGCGCGAGGTTCATTCTGCTCGGTTCCGGTGACCGGGATTATGAGGGATTCTTTCAGCACGTCCGCGATACGCGGCCCGATCAGGTCGGGGTCTATTTTGGATTCAGCACCGCCCTCTCCCACCAGATCGAGGCCGGTGCCGACATCTTCCTGATGCCATCCGCCTATGAGCCCTGCGGTCTCAATCAGATGTACAGTCTTCGCTACGGGACCATTCCTATTGTCAGGGCCGTTGGTGGTCTTGACGATTCGATTCGCGACTTCGACCTTGCCACCCTCGAGGGCAATGGCTTCAAGTTTCACGAATACTCCGCTGAACACCTCACCGAGAAGTTCTACGAAGCTCTCATGATCTACTATGACCGGGATGTCTGGCGCCGACTGCAACTGAACGGGATGCGGGAAGATCTCTCCTGGAATCGTTCGGCACGCCGCTACCTTGAGGCCTACCATCAGATCGTCACCAGAAAACGTGCCGCTTGATCCGGCTGGCCCTTACCCCGCCCACTCTGGTCAGCCTGTGACGGCGGGTTGTCTCTCGTTGCGTCCGACTCCATCAGTCTCCATAAAAGTCCGTGGGTGTGATCAGTTTAAGCGGTTCGACCGTGTGCATTAAGCCTGATCGATCTGCTATACTCCTCTGGTTATGGGGTTCGGTCGGGCGATGTTGCCGTCGGCAGGACTCATTGAACGCGAAAAAGCGTCGCGGAGAAGAAGAGAAAGCAATTTAAAAGGAGAATCTGATGAGTGAGAATGTGGCCGAAATAAATGACGCAGAGTGGCAACAGGATGTTCTGGGCGCTGCCGAACCGGTGCTGGTCGATTTCTGGGCCGCCTGGTGCGGACCCTGCCGGACACTCGGGCCGATTGTTGACGAGGTTGCCGCCCAGTATGCGGGCAAGGCAAAGGTCTTCAAGCTCAATGTTGACCACAACCAGGAGACTCCGGCCCGTTATGGCATTCGGGGAATTCCGACGCTCATCCTCTTCAAGGGCGGGCAGGAGGTCGATCGGGTCGTTGGCGTACCGCAGAGCCCGAAGGAGTCGATTGGGCAGATGATCGATCGTCATCTCTGATTTTGGCAGCCGGACTTCCGACCGGAAGTCCGGCCACATACTGGCCAACCAGCCAGAGAAATCCACCACTGCTGTGGTGGATAATTTAACATACAAAATGGCAAACGATTTTGACGTAGTAATTATTGGCGGTGGGCCGACAGGGCTTGCGGCGGCCGTCTACACCGGACGCGCACTGCTCAAGACTCTTGTTCTGGAGAGGTCGGTACCGGGCGGGCAGATCGTCTACTCGGCCGCGATCGACAACTACCCCGGGTTTCCGGATGGAATCTCCGGCTACGACTTCTCCCAGGCCTTTCTCAAACATGCCCAGCGGTTTGGAGCCGAGGTACGGATCGGGACAGGAGCTGCCGGCATCGACCGGGATGAGAGTGGGGTCTTCGAGGTGACGCTGACCGACCGCACGGTTGTCAGGACCCGGGCCGTGATCATGGCCATGGGGCGCAGCCCGCGCAAACTCGAGGTTCCCGGCTATGAGAAGCTCTTCGGATCTGGAGTAAGTGTCTGTGCGACCTGCGACGGGGCCTTCTTCCGCAATGTTCCGGTAGCCGTGGTCGGTGGTGGGAACTCGGCAGTCGAGGAGGGCGCCTTCCTGACCCGCTTCGCCTCCGAGGTCAAATCGATCCATCGCCGCGATCACTTCACTGCCCAGAAGATTCTCATCGAGGAGTATCTCCATAACCCGAAGGTCACACCAGTCTGGAATACGGCGGTCGAGGAGATCTATGGTGAGCGGGAGGTCGAGGGAATACGCATTCGCAACCTGCAGACCGGAGTGGCCGAGGATCTCGATGTGAAAGCGGTCTTTGTCTTCATCGGCTGGCTGCCAAACTCTGAGCTATGTCAGGGGCTGGTCGATCTCGACGACCAGGGGCGAGTCAAGGTCAATGAACTGATGGAGACGAGTCTCCCCGGAATCTATGCGGCTGGCGACCTCTGTGTGCGCCCGATCTACCAGTTGGCCAATGTCGTCGCCGATGGTGTCCAGGCTGCCGTCTCGGTCGAGAAGTATCTCGAGAAACGATAGTCCAAGATGTGAAAGTCGCCACTCTCGATCATCGCCGAGGATGGCGGCTTTTGCCTGTCTACCCACAGAAAACAGAGAAGAAATGAACCTTGCAATCATTGGCACACAATGGGGTGATGAGGGGAAGGGGAAGATCGTCGATCTGCTCGCTCCCCACTTCGACCTGGTGACCCGTTACCAGGGAGGCCACAACGCGGGCCATACCGTCATCATCCGCCAGGGCGGGGAAGACCAAAAGTTTGTTCTTCACCTCATCCCTTCCGGGATTACCCATCCCGGAAAGGTCTGCGTGATTGGTAATGGAGTGGTCGTCGACCCTCGTGCGCTCATCAGCGAGATGGACGAGCTGCGGCAGAAGGGGATCGCGGTCTCTCCGTCAAACCTGGTCATCAGCAATCGCGCCCACCTGATCCTCCCCTACCACGTTGCGCTCGACCGGGCGATCGAGGCTGGCCGTGGCGGGAATGCCGTCGGCACGACCATGCGCGGGATCGGTCCTGCCTATGAGGACAAGATGGCCCGGCGAGGTTTACGGGTCGGTGAGCTGACCAATCCGAAGGCACTGCCCGACCGGCTCCGTGCCAATGCCCGCCAGACCAATCGACTGCTGACCATGCTCGGAGGCGAGCCGATCGATGAGAACCAACTGATTGAGGATGGCGCCCGCTGGTGTGAGCTGCTCGCCCCACATATCAAGGATACAACCTACTTTCTCAACCAGTCCGCACGTGACGGGAAGAGCATCCTGATCGAGGGCGCGCAGGCGACCATGCTCGACATCGACCACGGCACCTATCCATTCGTCACTTCATCCAACTCCTCGATCGGCGGAGCCTGCACCGGGGCGGGAATCCCCCCTTCGATGGTCGGGGTCGCTATCGGAGTGATCAAGGCCTACACGACGCGCGTAGGGGGCGGCCCTTTCCCGACCGAGCTGAACGATCCGACCGGTGAGGCGATCCGTGCCCGTGGCAAGGAGTTTGGTGCCTCGACCGGTCGACCGCGCCGCACCGGCTGGTTCGATGCGGTCATCGCCCGTTACTCGGTCATGCTCAATGGTCTCCACGCACTCGCCCTCACCAAGCTCGATGTTCTCGATGACCTCGATGAGATCAAGGTCTGTGTCGGCTACCGAATCGATGGCGAGGTGACGGATCAGATCCCCTTCGATGCCGCCCTGCTCGAGGTGGCGCAACCCGTCTACGAGACAATGCCCGGCTGGAAGACCTCGACCAAGGGCACCCGTCAGTTTGCTGACCTGCCGCCACGGGCCCGTGACTATCTCCGCTTCCTCGCTGAGGTCTCCGGGGCACCATTCGCCTTTATCTCCACCGGTCCGGAACGGAATGAGACGATCATCGACCAGCAGATTCTGGCCAAGGCGGGGCTCTCGCTGCCGCTTCAGGGCTGAAACTGTGATTTACTGATCAGCACATGCGCTACCGCTACCTTACAGCCGATGTCTTTACCACCAGACGCTTTGGTGGCAACCAGCTCGCGGTCGTCCCTGATGCCGACGGGCTGACCGACGGGGAGATGCAGCAGATCGCCAGAGAGTTCAACTACTCGGAGACGGTCTTTATCCTCCCCTCCCGCGACGCCTCCTCACTCTGCCGGTTGCGTATCTTCACGCCAGATGAAGAGCTCCCCTTTGCCGGTCACCCAACAATTGGTGCGGCCTTCATCCTTACCCGTATCGGCATGGTCGATCTAATCTCAGGAAGTGCCCTGATTCAATTTGATGAGGATGCCGGCCCGGTGTCCGTCGAGATAGAGGTGCGTGAGAACGCGCCTTTTCGCGCGACTCTCACCACGCCCCGACTTCCGGAACACCGTTCAAGCCTGCTTGCCAACGCCGAGCTTGCCCGTCTTCTTGGGCTCTCTCCGGATGATCTGCTGGGAGGTGATTACAATCCCGAGGCGGTCTCCTGTGGGCTACCTTTTCTCATCGTCCCACTTCGGTCTCGTGCCGCCGTCAGTCAGATCCATCTTGACCTTGAGTTCTGGCGGACCTCTCTCGCCACTACCTGGGCACCTCTTCTCTCCATCTTCTCTTTTGAGACGGATAGTCCGGCCGATCTCCACGTCAGGGTTCTCTGTCCCGGGCTTGGCATGGCCGAGGATCCGGCGACCGGCTCGGCCGCTGCTGCTCTCGGAGGTTACCTCGCCGCGCGTAACCCTCTCGCAGCCGGTACCCTTCACTGGACAATCGAGCAGGGAATCGAGATGGGCCGTCCCAGTCTGATCGAGGTCGCCGTCGACAAGATAGACGGTAGAGTCGGTGCCGTCAGGGTCGGTGGGTCGGCTGTCTCCGTCATGGCTGGCGAGATCGAGGTCTGAACACCCACAACCGGGTTGCTG
>CAIOZW010000439.1 GCA_903862855.1 uncultured Acidobacteriota bacterium | reverse complement strand
TCCCAGGTCGCCGGAACCAGATGCTCGCCACGGCGGATGAGCGGTCGTTCGACCCGCTCGCGACTGTGGACGAAATCGATCGTGTAGCGGCCGAGCGAACAGAGGAAGTCGTGGTTGATACCACCGGCAGTCCGTCCTCGTCCATCACGGGCAACGGTGCGGATCAGCTTCTCGCTCCGCGTTCCGGCGAGCATCGAACAACCATCCGAGCAGAAGTTGCAGACGGTCGGGGTCTGCTTCAGATCCCACGGTCGAGCAACATACTTGTAGGGAACGTGGAGAAGGGTTCCGGTCGGACAGACATCGACGCAGTTGCCGCAGTCGGAGCACTCAACCCAGCCGCCAAATGAGCTGATGAGCGTCGCGGCGCCACGGTTGACGGTCGTGATCGCAAACTCGTCCATCCACTCCTCACAGACCCGCGTGCAGCGCTTGCAGGTTACGCATCGCTGGGGATCATTATAGATGAAGGGCGAGATCTGCCGCTCGAGATAGTTGACCTTGTCGTCGTACTGAGAGCGTGTCCGGTCCTCACCGAACCCGTAGGTCTGATCCTGCAGCTCGCACTCACCGGCCCGATCACAGACCGGACAGTCGACCGGGTGGTTCGCGAGCAGGAACTCGATCATCGATGAGCGAACCTCTTCGATCTCCTTCGAGTCGGTCGTCACGACCATCCCCTCACTGACCGGCATCGTACAGGCTGTCTGCAGCTTTGGGATGCGCGGATTGTCGACCCGCACGACACACATCCGGCACGATGCCTGTGGTGTCAGACCACGGAAGTGGCAGAATCGCGGCAGGTAGATGCCGTTCATCTCGCACGCTTCGATCAGCAGTTCACCTTTCGGCGCCGTTACTTCCTGTCCATTGATGGTTAGCTTGACTGTTTCCATATGTCAAAAATGAGTCCGTCTAGTCCGCTGCATTGTTAATCTGTACCAGGGTATGCTTGATCCGCCGGTGGAAATCGTCGGGGAACTTCTTGATGGCCGACTGGACCGGCATTGCTGCCGCGTCGCCAAGAGCGCAGAAGCTCTTTCCAAGGATCTTGTCCGCGAGGTCATAGAGCAGTTCGACATCCCCGGGACGCCCCTCAAAGCGGTGCATCCGCTCAAATACGTTGAAGAGCCAGCGCGTCCCCTCACGGCAGGGTGTGCACCAGCCACAGGATTCGTGCTTGTAGAAGTGGGTCAGGTTGCGGGTCGACTCGAAGATATCCGCCGTCTCGTCCATGACGATCACTCCACCCGAACCGAGCATTGTGCCGGCGGCGGCAACCGATTCATAGTCGAGATTGACCTTTTCGCACTCCTCGGCAGTGAGGATCGGCACCGATGATCCACCTGGAATGATCGCCTTCAGCCGACGTCCGCCTGGAATACCACCGCAGTCATCGTTGATCATCTTCAGGAGCGGGTAGCCCATCGGCACTTCATAGTTGCCCGGTCTGGCCACGTGGCCACTGACGGTGAAGAGCTTCGTTCCACCACTCTTCTCCGTGCCGAGGGACTTGTACCATTCACCACCCTTGAGGATGATGTGCGGAACAACCGCCAGGGTCTCGACGTTGTTGACCACCGTCGGGCCACCATACAGTCCAACCACCGCCGGAAAGGGCGGCTTCAAGCGCGGATGGCCACGCTTCCCTTCCAGTGACTCGAGCAGTGCTGTCTCCTCACCGCAGATGTAGGCACCTGCGCCAGGATGGACGTACATGTCGAGATCATAGCCCGATCCTAGGATGTTCTTTCCAAGGTAACCTTTGGCATAGGCCTGGGCGACCGCCTTCTCGAGAATCTCCTTGATGAACCAGTATTCACCACGAATGTAGATATAGGCAGCGTGCGATCCAAGGGCAAAGCTGGAGATGATCATCCCCTCGATCAACTGGTGCGGATCGTACCGCATCAGATCACGGTCCTTGCCCGTGCCCGGCTCCGATTCGTCAGCATTACAGACGACATACTTGGGCCGCTTCGACTCCTTCGGAACGAAGCTCCACTTCATTCCGGTCGGAAAACCTGCGCCACCGCGTCCGCGCAGCGCTGACTTCTTCACCTCTTCGATCACCTGATCCGGCGTGAACTCCTTCAACGCCTTGGCCAGACCGGTGTAGCCGCCCGTCTTCTCGTAGACGGCAATGTCGCAGGCCTCGCCCTTGAGATGAAATCTGCTTGTCAGAACCTGTGTCATAAGTATTCTTCCTATGATGATGAAGGTCAGGATAGCTTATTGATG
>CAIOZW010000438.1 GCA_903862855.1 uncultured Acidobacteriota bacterium | reverse complement strand
ACTTGCCCTGATGATTGTCGGGATGAGCGTAGAAGTCTATGCCCAGACGGCGCAGATCACTGGCCGACTGAGCGATTCATCAGGGGCGGTCATCCCCGGTGCAAGGGTTGGAGTGACCAACGAGAAGACGGGAATTGGCCGCGAGACAGTGTCAAATAATGAGGGCTATTATACGATCCCGCTGCTTCCACCGGGAGAGTACCGGGTTTCGGTTCGCAAGGAGGGGTTCAAGCCGCTGGTACAGGTGAATGTAGTCCTCAACGTCGAGCAGGTGGCGCGGCTTGATTTTACGATGCAGCCGGGTGAATTGAGCGAGACGGTGACGATCACCAGTGATGCGCCGCTGATGAATACGGAGACTTCATCGGTGGGGCAGGTCGTTGACAATAAAACGGTGGTGACCTTGCCGCTCAACGGGCGCAACTATTCCCAGTTGGCAGTATTGGCGCCGGGGGCGACTCCCAATCCCGGATCGCGGACGGAGGACGGGTTCAGTCTCAACGGCAACCGTCTCTTTCAAAATTCGTACCAGGTGGATGGTGCCGACAACAACAACTACATCTTCGGAGTCGACACCAACACGACGCAGGCATTGCGCCCTTCGGTCGATGCGATACAGGAGTTCAAGGTTGAGACGGCCAATTACAGTGCAGAGTATGGTCGGGCAGCAGGTGGTGTTATCAGTGTGGCGATCAAGTCAGGAACCAATAATCTGCACGGTTCGGCCTTCGAGTTTTTGCGTAACGACAAGCTGGATGCCGCCAATTTCTTTGCCAATCGAAACCGGTTGCGCAAACCGCCGCTGAGATATAACCAGTTTGGCGGTACAGTTGGCGGGCCGGTCTGGAAGGATCATACCTTCTTCTTCTTCAGTTATCAGGGGACACGAATTCGCAGTTCCGACACGGCAGTGGTGACGGTGCCGACGGCCGATCAGAGGCGGGGCATCTTCGGGACGACCAACATCTTTGATCCGGGCAATGTGGTCAATGGTGCGCGCGCGCAGTTTGAGAATAACACAATCCCGGTCTCGCGGATGGATCCCGTAGGCCTCAAGCTGGCGGCGCTCTATCCCAATCCGAATCAGCCGGGGGCGGTCAATAATTATGCGAGCATCCAGCGGCAGACGGACGATGCCAATCAGTATGACGTGCGCGGTGATCACAGCTTCGATCCGGCTCACAAGGTCTTTGCTCGTTACAGCCGCTCGGATCGCGGAAGGATCCGTTCATCGATCTTTGCTGCGCCGGGTAATGGTGGTGCCTTTGCGACTCAGCCCCTCAATCAGATGCCGCAGGCATGGTCGGTGGCTGGTGGGTACACCTGGGTTGTGTCCGCATCAGCGGTCAATGAACTGAGAATCAACTATACCAAGAACAACTCGGAGCAGCTGGCGCTGGCACCGAAGTCTCTGTATGAAGAGTTCGGGATCAAGGGGGTGCCGGCGTTTGACGGATTGACGGGGTTGCCGACGATCAATGTTACAAACTACACCGGGCTGGGAGATCGGACCTTCGCGCCAAATCCGAAGCAGGCGAAGATGTTTCAGATAAGTGACGGTTTCTCACTGACCAAAGGTGAGCATGGCATGAAGTTTGGCGGGGAGTTCTGGCAGCTGCTTGGGTATGCCGGAACATCGAACACAGCGCGTGGTTCATTGACCTTCAACGGGCAGTTCACCTCGCGGGTTCCGGGGACCGGCATCGGGAACGCGATTGCCGACCTGCTGCTTGGACAGACGAGCAATGCACAGCTGACGACAAGACAGATCGTCAATATGGAGTCGCAGAATTATGGGGTCTATTTCAATGACAATTGGAAGGTCTCGCCGCGACTGACGCTTAACCTTGGATTGCGGTATGAGTTTATGACGAGGTTTGTCGAGCGTGACAACCGGCACGCCAGCTTCGATCTCAATCCTGGCAGTCCGACTTACGGGACGGTTGTTCTTGCCAGGGATGGCAACCATCGTGCGCGGACCTTCAGTGATCCTGACCGCAACAATTTTGCGCCGCGTCTCGGCTTTGCGTGGAAGGTGACTGACAAGACGGTGGTGCGTGGCGGTGGCGGGATATTTTATGGTGGTGTTGGATATTATGCGGTAGGGCAGACAACGGCGGCGAGTCCGCCATTCTTCCTCAATATCACCTATCCGACAGCGACGACAGCCGCCATTTCGTCACTGGTGCTGGCGAATGGTTTCCCGGCGGATGCGCTGAGCCTTTCGCGTGTGGTCAACCCGGCGACTGGTGCGCAGCTCTACAACTATCCCTTCCCAACCGTTTACCAGGGGAATCTGAGTATCGAGCGGGATCTCTTTGCAGGTTTTGTCGGGACGGTGGCCTACGTTGGCAACTCGACGACGCACCTCAATGGTCAGATCGATATGAATGCACCGGTGCCGGGGCCGGGGGCGGTCAATCCGCGGCGTCCGTTCCCGACATTTGGCGCGATCAATCTCTTCACCGGATTCGGCCATTCTTCATATAATTCGCTGCAGTTGAAGCTGGAACGTCGTTTCCGCAATGGATTCTCGTTCCTCTCCTCTTACACCTGGAGCCATGCGCTCGATAATACGCAGGATACAGAGGACACGACAATCGCAACGCTGCCGCAGAATCAGTTCAACACCAACGCCGAGAAATCGAGTTCCGGCTATGACCTGCGCCATCGCTCGGTAACAAGCATCATCTACGACTTACCGCTGGGGCGGGAAGGGAAGTGGCTGAGCGGGTCGAAGGCGGCGCGTGCGATTCTTGGCGGCTTTCAGCTGGGTGGGATTTTCGTGATGCAGACGGGGCAGCCGGTCAATCCGGGAGTGGCGGGCAACCCGGCAAATACGACCAATCCGATCCGTCCCAACCGGCTGGCGGATGGCAATCTTCCGCGCGGCGAACGGACGATCGATCGTTGGTTTGACAAGACGGCCTTTGCGGTGCCGGCAGCCTTTACCTTCGGCAATTCGGGGAGGAACGTGCTGGTCGCACCGGGGCTGATCAACCTTGATCTGCTGGTGGCCCGTAATTTTACGATCACCGATCGCACACGGCTTGAGTTCCGTGGTGAGTTTTACAATGCGACCAACACTGCGCACTTTGGCCGGCCGAATGCAGTGATTGGCTCGCCGCAAGCGGGCACGATCACCAATACAGCAACCCCGAACCGGCAGATTCAGTTGGGCTTGCGACTGGTTTTTTAGTGTCCGAGCTATCTTCGGATTCACGTGTGGCTGGT
>CAIOZW010000437.1 GCA_903862855.1 uncultured Acidobacteriota bacterium | reverse complement strand
CTTCTGATCATCGTTTCGACTCAGATACCGCAGCGTTCTGAGCTTCTCGCGGCGCATCTCCAACCGGGTCAGCTCAAGCATTGCATCCTGAGCGTTCGCTTCCGCAAATGTGATCCAGCTGGTTGAAAATGGCTCGCCGGCCTTGGTTGCCCTGACAAACTCTTCAGCCTCTCGAGCGTGCCGGATCAGCTTGTCGGCAAACTGCTGCAGGTTCTGTAATGACCACTCGATCTCGCGCTCTGCCTGTTCGACCGCCATCGTCAACTTATTGACCGGGTTTACGGACGGCATAATCTGCTCATTCTTCTTCATAAAGTGTTCCTCCATCTGCGTTTCAGCAAAAATCGATCCGGCCGATCATCAGCCGGCAGCTCGCTTTTCCGCCGAGCGTGGTCGGACATTCGCTCTGGTCCATGCTCAAGTCAACTTAAAAAGAGTCCATTTTTGTATGGTATTCGGATCTTCCAGGACGCGGCCGACGTTGGCTGACGTGCGGTTTTCCGGCCGGATGGCCATTGGTACCGGCACCTCGACCAGAAAGCGCCACGTGAGCCAACGTCGCGAAAATTTGGCCGATATTCCGGTTGGTCAATCCGGCTATTTACCAGCCAATGCCGGTTGGAGCATTGTTTCACGTGTGCAATGTGATTTGACGTGCGGTGCTCAAGCGATGAGGAAAATGCCGGCCGAATGCGGACCGGCTGAGTCTGGCAGTTGGTGATGGCGAGGGGGCATTTTCCGCGGTCTACTTCAGGTTGATCGGTATCCAGGCCACTGGATTTCGGGAGAGGGAAGGATCGGAGCTCGACCATCCTGCCTGTGGAGGACTACGTTCCCTACTCATCCATTCACCTCGCGTCTGCTATTGTTGAGCAACGGCGATCTCGACCGGCTCGGTTTGGGAGATATCAAAGACCGCAGCTGTCGCGAATCGAAGTTCGGTCGAGATCACTCCATTATTTCTGGACGATTCCGATCCATCACCGCGATCTCTCTTCTCCCTCGGAACAAAGATGTAGAGGCACTTTTCACCTTGGCGCACCTGCCGTCCCTGTGCCAGCCACTGACGATATCCACCAATGACGGAGACCGTCTCGCTCTGATGCCAGAGCAGAATCGTGTTGGTGATCGAGCAGGGATGACCCTCGCAGGTGATCACGGCGCCGAGACGCTTGAGCAGTGCGTCGCGTTCATCCTGTGACATGTTGGCGATCGCCTCCATGGCGGTCTTCAGTTTGGCCTTCTTCTCCTCGACGGCAGGATTGGCGGATCTATGTCGTCTCATCTGAACCTCCTTTTTGATGGGTGAGGTGGTTACGGCCACCTCCTGATTGGTTAAGCCGGTGATCGTTGACGGCCCGGATCTGGAATCGGTGTCGATGCATCCTCACTTACCGTTCGATGGCAATTCAGAGCCTTCCGGATAGTTGTAGTGAAAATGCACGAATCGGAAGAAGTCGATGCTGGTTTGCGCGCACTGCTTCACCCAGGCTTCGTGTTTCAGGCATCGGCTGCACTTTCCTTTGCCAAGGTACCGCTCGAGCGAGATCGGCGACTTGCACCACACGCACAGCGTCGGTACGAAGTCCTCTCCATTTCCGACCTGCAATTTGCCCAGGGCTGCCGCCTCGTGTCGTTTGTATGCCTCATTCATTTCCCACCTCCGGAAGGCTGCTCAAGCCGGCAGCCGTAGTTTTGAAAGAAGACGTGCCATCTACCCCGCTGCACCTTCTCCCGGTTGGCTTTCAGGAAATCTCCGACACGATCACCAAAAATCCTCTTCTCGTAGCAATGAGCCAGGAGCACTGCTGTTTCAGGTGAATCGGCCTGATAGGTTCCGGCAGCGACGATTTCGCTGTCATCCTGTATTACCGACACGTCAAAGAATTCAGGTTTCACGATCGCCTCCTCGTGATGGAACATATGGTGAGAGTTTGAAGAGAACATCCGGGCAGTCGCTTTGAAAGATCCGCAGCCATTCATCGGCCGTCGCCATTTCGCATCGCCGTTCGTGCACCCAGTATCCGGTGATTCGGTTGTATCGCCACAAATGCGTGAACCGTCTCCTTGAGCTGGTTTTCAAGCTGCCTCCTTCCAGTCATCACTCGATTGATCTGCCAATCCAGCCATCGCCATCTCCCTGGTCTCTGCCTGCCTGATGACGGCAGGACCTCCGGTGACATCGTCGATCCGCTCGGCATTGGTCACGAACCAGCAGATCTGCTCGCCGCGAGTGTGAACGGCAAAAACCGCGTACTGGTTGAACTCACCGAAGAGCTCTTTCTTGGTCGCCATTTGACCGGCTTTCCGGGGATCGTTGAAAATCTGAGTTACTGCTTTAGCCATAGAGCCTCCTTGTTTGGTTTCCGCAAAAATCAGCCTGACCGATCGCCGGCCGGCAGCTCGGTCTTCCGCCGAGCGTGGTCGGACATTTGCTCTGGTCCATGCTGAAGTCAACTTAAAAAGATGCTCTTCTCGTATGATTTTTATACTTCT
>CAIOZW010000436.1 GCA_903862855.1 uncultured Acidobacteriota bacterium | reverse complement strand
TGGTCTCGATGTGTGGGTCGAATTGCAGGCGACCGATGAGAAGGGCAGAGTGATCTTCTGGAGTGGCAAGACCGAGGACGATGCGACGGGGCGCAAAGGCCCGGTCGAGAAGGGCGCCCACGTCTACCGGTCACTGATGCTTGACGAGCGTGGCAATCAGATCAACAAGCGGAATGCCTGGGCGGCGCGTTCAGTGGCCTATGTCCGCCTCGTTCCACCGGGAGCGGCCGACACGATCCATTACCGGATGATCGTCCCACCCGACGCTGGAGACAGCATCACGATCAAGGCACGGATCAATTACCGTAAATTTCCCTGGTGGGGGACGCAATGGGCCTATGCCGGAGTGCGTGATCCAGGGCAGAAGGGCTACAGTGTCGCGTCTGGCCACGATGATGGCCAGTGGGTCTTCACTGGTGAGACATCGACTGTCTCGGGTGGAGTCAAGTCGATCCCCGACCTGCCGGTCATCGTCATGGCCGAGGATACGGTCAGCCTGAAGGTGCTCGATCGGAAGGCTCCTTTGCCGGAGATGAAGCCGGTGCTCACGCCGGCCGTGCGCGAGCGGTGGAACGACTATGGCATTGGCCTGCTTCTCCAGGGTGACATCAAGGGAGCGGAGGCAGCCTTCCTGAAGGTGACACAGATGGAGCCGGGCTATGCAGATGGATGGGTCAATGTTGCCCGGGCGCGAATTCAGGAGGGGAACATGTCCGCGGCGGCAGAGATGCTCGAGAGGGCATTGACGATCAATCCGAATCTCGCCAAGACCCATTTCTTCCTCGCCCAGACACTCAAGGCGCAGGGGCGCTATGACGAGGCGCTTCAGCATCTGCAGACGGCATCAAATCAGTATCCGCGTGATCGGGTGGTGCTCAACACCATTGGGCGGGTGCTCTTCCTGCAGCGTAGATATGACCAGTCCGTCACGGCACTCCAGCGGGTGCTGGGTGTCGATCCGGAGGATCTCCAGGCCCACTATAATCTTATGCTCTGCTATCAGGGGCTTGGTAACCGAACGGAGGCTGAGCGGGAACGCAAACTCTATCTGCGTTTCAAAGCGGACGAGTCGGCCCAGGCGATCACCGGGCCTTACCGGCAGCTTCATCCGGAGGACAACAACGAACGTCAGCAGATCCATGAACACCGCTCGATTCCGCTCGACGGTCGTGGCGGTCGAGCAACGGGAACCTCTCCTGGTGGTGGAAGGCTGGTTCGTCAGAAGAGTGGTGGGCGACTTATCGCAAGGAACAGACAGAGATGAAAGTGCAGCGAATCGTCCTCACGGCAGTCCTTCTTCTCCCGGCAGTGTTTAGCGGGGCCTGCAATCGAACCGGATCGTCGCCGCAGACAGCGGGGCCGGCCAATCAGGCGGAGACAGCTCCGGATAGTGTCGTCGAGTCTCCGGGGGCGAGTGAGAGCTTGCCAGCAGTGACCCTGCCACCCTATCCGGAAAAGCTGGCACCGGTCACCTTCAGTGATGTGACCGCGGCAGCCGGGATCAGGTTTCGTCACCACAATGGCGCCTACGGCAAGAAGTACCTGCCAGAGACGACCGGTTCAGGCTGCGCCTTTCTCGACTTTGACCGGGATGGCTGGCCGGACATTCTGTTCATCAATGGGATGGACTTTCCGGATGCTCCCCGCAAGCGGCGAACGGTCCTGGCCCTCTACCGGAACAATCAGAACGGAACCTTCAGTGATGTCACTGCCGGGTCAGGTCTGGCGATCCCGATCTACGGAATGGGTGTCGCGATCGGTGATTACGACAATGACGAGTGGGACGATATCTTCGTCACGGCATATGGGCAGAACCGGCTCTTTCGCAATCTGGGTGGAGCGACACCAGGCAGATTCAGTGATGTGACGAGTCTGGCCGGGCTGAGTGGCCCCCCGTCCTTCTCCTCCTCGGCGGCCTGGCTGGACTATGATCGCGATGGCCGGCTCGATCTCTTTGTCGGCAACTATGTCGACTGGACGATCGAGAAGGACATCCACTGCTCTCTCGATGGAACGAGCAAGAGTTACTGCACGCCGGAGAGCTACAAGGGACAGAGTGCCCGCCTCTACCATAATCTCGGAAGCGGTCGTTTCGAGGAGGTGAGTGAAAAGGCGGGGGTGTACGATCCAACCTCAAAAGCACTCGGTATTGCGACCTTCGATTACAACCGCGATGGCTGGATCGACATCTTCGTTGCCAATGATACGCAGCCGAATAAGCTCTACCAGAACAACCAGAACGGCAGCTTCACCGAGGTGGCAACCACGGCGGGAGTTGCCTTCAGTGAAGAGGGCAAGGCGCGGGCAGGCATGGGGGTCGACTTTGCCGACTACGATGGTTCCGGTTTTCCAAGCCTGATCGTCGGCAACTTCTCGAACGAGATGCTTGGAGTCTATCACAACGAAGGCAAGTCGGGGCTCTTCATCGACGAAGCCCCGGCCTCGACGCTTGGCCAGGCGACGCTGCTGAGCCTTACATTTGGCCTCTTCTTCTTCGATTACGATCTGGACGGGCGTGCCGACATCTTTCTCGCCAACGGCCACGTAGCTGATGACATCAACAAGGTTCAGCCGAAGATCACCTACGCCATGGCCCCCAAGCTCTTCCGTAACGAAGGGGCAAAGCGGTTTACGGAGATGACCAGTCGCGCTGGCGCACCGTTTCAGCGCCCGATTGTCGGGCGTGGAGCGGCCTATGGCGATTTTGACAATGATGGTGACCTCGACATTCTCGTCACGACCAATGGCGGCCCGGCAAAGCTCCTCCGCAATGACGGCGGCAACCAGAACCGCTTTCTGCGGATCAGGGCGCTTGGAAGCGGAACGAACACGAGCGGCATTGGGGCGCGGGTACTGATCGCTCTCCCGGATGGCAGCCGGCAGTGGCAGATGGTCCACAGTGGATCGAGCTACTGTTCGCAGAGCGAGCTGACGCTGACCTTCGGACTGGGACGGAATGACCGGGC
>CAIOZW010000435.1 GCA_903862855.1 uncultured Acidobacteriota bacterium | reverse complement strand
GTGATACTTCTCACCAAAAGCCTTTGCGTAGGAGTGTCCTCAGGAGTGGACACTCTTCTTCCGGGAGACTTGCCTGGATGTCTTCATTTCTTGTCACAGTGTCGGGCGGTAATACACATCCTGTTGAAAAGACAGGGGTTAGGGGAGAGCCTGCGTCTGGCACGTTTTTCGCAACAAGATTAGACGTAAAGCAGCAGAGCAGTCGTTCACTCATCGGCTGAAGAAGTGGAGGGAACCTGCCAGGTTGATCTCCAGTGGATCAGGAAGGGAGTTTCAAATGTATTTAAGACCGAATATTCAACGCGAACCCGTCATTCCCGGCAGAGGAGTCATCGACTGGCTGGCTGCATTCATGCGGGATGAGGGTGGGCAGAGCGTGGTCGAGTACTCACTGCTCTTGAGCCTGATCAGCGCCTCCTCGGTATTCATGGTCACCTTGATGGGGCTGAGCATCGGTCGCCTGGTCGGTGTCGACAGCCTGACGATTGTTCATTACACCGAATGGGCGATCGACAAGTATCAGGAGCGCTGACGCATTGGCGGCTATTCGCCATAGCGTTTGAATGGATTCGACTTGCGCCGCCAGCCACGGTTGGCAAGATTCTGCAGATGCTGATAGGTGAGGCGTTCGGACTCGAGGATCGATCTCTCCCTGATCCGGATCAGCCCGCAGGCGAGTGGCACCATCAGAAAGTGGAGTTTTCCGCCGGCTGCTTCATAGACATATGTGAGGAACATCATCACATACTGCCAGGGAGCACCCGCCCGTGTTGTCTCGATACCGCTGACGACTCCCACATAACGTGCGCCAGCAATGTGCAGCGGTTCGTAATTTAGCAGCGAAAAGATCAGCAGCCCGGCATAGAAGTTGGCGAGTGGTCCGATCGTATCCTTTTGCCAGGCAATCAGCAGTGAGAAGAAGATGATCGTCGTGATGATGGCGATCGGCGTGGTCGAGAAGATCGGCTGGCTGGAGGTGATCGCGTGCGTACCGGCCTTCATGCCCGTAAAGATCGAGAGACCCAGCACGAGAGCCGCCATGACCATCCAGAGCCTCCACTGAGCGAAGCGTGCCCGTGACGTGCGCAGATCGGCAAACCAGAGCGCCATCAGACCCCATATTCCACCGTCGAGCACTCCCTGCAGGAATGGTCCGGTACCGGCTGGTGGCGATTGGCCAAAGAGCGAGAACCCGTATCCGGGTCCACGCAGCCCCTGTGACTGCAGCAGATACTCCATCAATCCCATCAACAGCCCACTGCTCAGAAAGACGGTCAGATGCCGATGGTCCTTGCGCATTGCCATGAGGTAGACCGAGATCGCCAGGCCCAGTGCGGCAAGCAGCAGGCGCGTCTCGTAGTAGGCGGTATGATCGTATGTTCCAATAATGACAAATTCCATGTAGTATTTCCGGATCGTCTACCCGGCTCGTCGCCGTTCACAGATTGAGATTATCGATTCGACTCTGCCACTGGTATCGCACATATCAAAGGCACAGTTTCACAAGGTCCTCTCCTGTCATCGATGCAGAATCGGACGTCGTATTTTACTCTTCTCACATAAAAAGCCAAATGGAGAGTCGCGGATGATTTTATGCACGAAATGAAACCATTCAAGTTGGTGATAACTGCCGCCATCTTCAGGCATTGCCAATTGAGAATTGATCGGTATGATTGAGTAGTTCGACAAAATTCGAGAGAGATGAGGAGATAAACTGCTTTGTCATCGACGATCCTGATCACCCGACAGCTTCCCGAGAGTGTCCTCGAGCGCCTTGGCGCAGCCTGTCAATATCGAATCGGAGTGGTCAGCGGGTCGATCACCCGCGAGGCTCTGCTGACCGGTCTTGATGGTGTCGAAGGCCTCATCTGTCAGTTGACCGATCGCATTGATGAAGCGGTGATCGAGGCAGGATCGAAGCTCCGGATCATTGCCAATGTTGCCGTCGGTTACAATAACATCGATGTCGAGGCGGCAACACGACGTGGTATTCACGTCACCAATACTCCCGATGTCCTGACCGATGCAACGGCCGATCTGACCTGGGCCCTCATTCTCTCCGTGACCCGGCGAATCGTCGAGGCCGATGCTTTTCTCCGTGCGGGCAGATTTGATGGCTGGGATTTTGAGATGCTACTCGGGAGCGGACTGACTGGCAAGACCCTTGGGCTGATCGGTTATGGTCGCATCGGCCGCGCCGTCGCCCGTCGTGCCGCCGGGTTTGGCGTCAATGTCCAGTACTGCAGCCGCGAAGATGTCGCTTTTCGTGACGATCCCCGCTACCAGTCCCGGGCGGTTCCAAGTTCGCCACTCGCGAGCCCTATCAACCAGAGCGCCCATTTTGACGGCCTCGCTGCCCGCCATGTCTCGTTTTACGAACTGGTCGAGTCCGCGGATATCGTCTCTCTCCATACCCCGCTCGCTCCCACAACTCGCCATCTGATCGACCGTGAAACATTCCGACGCATGAAGCCGGGATCCTATCTGATCAATACCGCCCGCGGTCCGATCGTCGATGAGTCGGCTCTCGTCGAGGCTCTCGATGCGGGCCATCTGGCTGGCGCCGGTCTCGATGTCTTTGAGGATGAGCCACGCGTCCATCCGGGACTTCTTCAACGTCAGAACGTCGTCCTCCTGCCGCATATCGGCAGCGCGACGCTCGAGACACGCACCGCCATGGCCAGACTGGCCGTCGATAATGTTATGGATTGGATTGCAGGAAGGATGCCGCGCAACAAGGTCAACTGACCGGTTCGATCCGCAGCCGTTGCGCGGCGGTAGTCGAGCTGCTCAGCTTCCGTGCTCGAGCTGGTACTCGTCGTCTGTCTGACGTTTCTTGCCGAAGAGCCAGACAATGACAATACTCAACAGATAGAGCAGCATCATTGGCGCAGCAAACATGAGCATGTTGAAGGCATCTGGTGTCGGTGTGGCAACGGCGGCAATGATCATGATGCCGACCAGCGCATAGCGCCAGGCCTTGATCATCATCTTTGCCGTCAGCAGACCAATCCGTCCAAGGACAAATGAGATCGTCGGTATCTGAAAAACGATCCCCAGTCCGAGCATGATCATAATGATCAGGTCCAGATAGTCCTCCGCATCGAGCAGGGTTCTGAATCCTCCCTCCATCGCCAGCCCCAGCATGTAGTCACAGACGGCCGGAAAGGCGACCAGGTAGGCGAATGAGGCCCCGCTGACAAAGAAGAACGTCGACATGAGGATTACCGGAACGATATATTTCTTCTCGTGCTGATAGAGTCCCGGCGATATAAAGGCCCAGAGCTGGTAAAAGAGGAATGGAATGGCAAGGGCGATTCCCGTGTAGAGCGCCACCCGCACGTAGACCATGAATGGACTGGTCACTCCGCGCAGAACAAGCTGGTTGCTCTCGTCATCAAAGAAGATCTTCGATTCGCCCTCACGCTGAATCTGCTCGATCGGAGTATTGACCGGCAGGATCGTCTTCGCCACCGACCAGCGCTCGGCCAGTACAAGTTGCGCTTTGCCATCTACCGTGATCCGCCGCACCGGAATCGTCGTCCCGAGTGGGATCTTCACTCCATTGACCGATGTCTCACGGGTGAAGGTGTATTCGATTGTCTCACCTTCGGCGACCTCGTCGACATTGATCGAACCATAGGAGGCCTGCATGGTTCGCCGTTCTTTCTGGAGCTGTTTGATGACCGGAACAGAGAGAAACTTGTAGATTGGTTCGGAGAAGGCAAAGCAGACCCCAAAAGCCAGGACGATCGAGATGGCACTGTTGATCAGCCTCTGACGGAGCTCGTCGAGATGATCCAGAAATGACATCTGGATCCCTTCTTTTTCGGAACTATCCTCACTCATGCATTTAAATCCAGTTGCTCTTTTCGGGTGTCGACTTGCTGGTTGCCGACTCCGGGGGCACAGCCGCGCCCTGTTCGTGGGGAGTCGCCGCTGTCGGAGTCGAGGCGTCGGATGGGGTTTGGGTGCCAGAGTCTGCGGCAGTCGACGATTCACTCGACCCGTACTCCGGCTCGTAGCCGTAGGAATAGTAGTCGGAAGAGTATCCGGACGCCTCCGGATTGGCCGATCCCAGCGCAGCCGTGGAGGTGTCAGGCTTGGTCTTCTCGAGATCGACCTCCTGCTCCCAGGTTCGCTTGAAATCCTCGGATGCCCGTCTGAATTGCGACATCGCCTGTCCAAGCGATTTCCCAAGCTCAGGCAATTTTCGCGGACCGAAGACGATCAGCGCGATCACGAGAATGAGTATGACTTCCGGCATTCCCAGGCCCATAATGACTTACCACTCACTTTCTACGCAGACTTATAATGACGTATCACAGCCTGTGAACTATAAGTGACCCCGTTGGGATGAGTCAAGATGCCGCAACTGGCCAGTTCAAGGCTGACGCGCCCAATAGCCCTGACGGGTACGGATGTCGAGGCCAGGGCGATCGATCTGGACCTCGATGGAACGCCACTGACCGTTCTTCTTCTCCCGGCGATTCTCTCTGGCCATTCCCCCGTATGATGAATCATAGGTCAGCGTATACTGATGGCGCAGTTCATCGATCGTCTCCGCAAAGGCCTCCCGCAGCCGGTTTCCACCAGGGGTAGAGAAGAAGCGCCCCCCGGTTCTGGTGGCGAGCGCCCGCAGGGCGGCCGCTCCACTGATCTGCATATTTGGCCCGCTGTAGCTCAGATCGACCGCATAGACCACCATCTGGGCATCGATGGCACTGCGGATCGCCTGATCAAGTGAGGCCCGGCTCTGGTTGTCGGCTCCATCAGAGACGACGAGAATTGCCCGTCGCTTCTCCGGTCTCCGCGCGAGTGCTTCGGCGGCACGCACGATTGCATCATAGAGCGTGGTCATCCCCTTCGCCTTCAGATCCCAGACCGCATCAGGAATATCCCGGATCTCGGTGAAATCCTGGAGCAGGCGTACCTTCGCATCACCGAAGCTGAAGATCGAGTAGCTGTCGCCCTCGCGCAGCCGGTCGACGAAGGTGGCGCACGCCGCACGAACCAGGCTCAGCCGGCTCTCCATACTTCCACTTGCATCGAGCAGTATCGCTCCGGCAAAGGGATTCTCCTCATAATCGAAGCTGAGGATCTTCTGCTCGACCCGATCCTCGATGATCCTGAAGTTGCGCAAGGCCAGATCCGGGACAAACTGACGGTTCCGGTCCCTGATGGTCACATTGACGACGACCAGATTGGTCTCGATCGCAAAAGTCTCCTCACGCGCCTTTGCCCGCCCCTCCTGCTCTTTCTGTCTCCCTTCCTCTTCAGGATTCGGGCTGACGGCTCCAATCGGGACGGGTTCCGCTGCCCGGCCAGCACCCATTCCCCCGGGGTGATGCAGGATGGCGATCGCCAGAGCCACAAGGGCAGTTGCTGACAGAAGCAGTTTCAGGTGAGTGGTCATGATATTTCGACAAATCGAAGCAGAGAGAGCATCGTCAGAGTAGGTTATCGTTGGTCAGCGATGTCGCAGGCGAAGTTCGCGGATCAGGTCGATCACCTCGGAGCAGGCCTCGATCACCGTTACCGAGATGACCCGACGTGAGGTTCTGCTCATCGAATCGCTCAGCAACTCGCTTGCGGTGACTAGTCGGTCGACGACCTCGTCGATCCCCTCCTTGATCACCAGGGGATCGCCATCGTCCGATCCACCAGACTCGGCGCGGATCTGACGGGCATACTTCTCAATCTCCCGCAACAGCTTGTCGTGCTGCCGCAGACTGGTCGGGGCCGCCCCTCTCCCCAGCTCGGCCGCCAGCTTCCGGGCTCCATCACGGATCGAGACCGACTTTTCAACCAGCTTCTGAAAATCGCTCTCCTCCCGTTTGATCTGCATGCGCTTCAGCGTGTCCCGCATGGTCTCATTCTGCTCGATATCATCGGGAAGACCGACCGGTGCACCGGTTCCCTGGGCCGGGATGACCCCGGCCGAGCTACAGAGGATGAGAATCAACAGGATCACCCGGGTGAGCATTTCAGATACTCTCAGTAGGTACAGTTCAGGATTCTCCGCTGGGTGGTCGCCGTCTTCAGGCTCAGGTCGATGCCAAGGATCTTGCCGGCCAGACCACGCAGAATCTCGTCTTCGAGTCGACCGTTCGACTGGCCCTCTACCCAGATCGCTCCAGCCATCGCATCGGCGTAACGACCCTCGATATGCGCAGCCACAAAGAGCTGCGACCGGTTCTGATCCAGTGGCAGCGCAGTTATCTCGAGATAGAATCTGCCCTGCAGCCAGTTACGCACCTCGCTCGATGGCATCGTCGCCAGATACTCGAGATTGTTCCGGGTCGTCACCCCGCGCGAGAAGGAGATTGGCTCGGTCAGGATTCGACCATTGCTCAACCCGCTCTCTTTGCGGATCTCGATCCGGCACTCCTTCAGGACATCCTGGACCGTCTTGATGATCTGCTCACGTGCCACACCCATCGTGTATGGATTGTCGAGCGGCTGCTCGATCTTTGGTCGTGAGAGCTGAATCTGGGCCATTGCTTCACTGCCGATCCCCAGCAGCAGAAGCAGCAGGAATGTCTGGGTTATCTTTGAATAATTGAATCTATTGCTCATCATCGGACCACCATTCTCCATATGCCAGCATCGTTACCACTTTTCAGTACCCCTTACTCGAGAAGAGTCGCTTCTTCATTGTCCTGATAGAACAATATCAGGAAAGTCGTTTTGGCGGCAAGACGCATTTCCAGTCGGATCCATCCGCCAGACCTGCTGTCACGTGATCGAGTTGTCATAACTCACGACCAAAGTAGTTGAATTACTGGCTAATAGCGGTTCCAGCATCTTCTGTTTTGTCGAGTCTCTTCATCATGCGATTGTGCTGCCTTGACGCCAGGGCAATCGCATGATTTCTCAGGATCTGCACGAGCGCGTTTTGAAGCGCCCCAACGGGGCGCAGGAACCATCTGCCTTTCCCCACATGAAGCATAGATGCCATTCTCGGAATAATCCCAATCAACTCACATTTTAAGGACCGAGCTGAGAGACCAGAGACTCCACCCCAAAGTTATTGAATTAGTGGCGAATAGCGGTTCCAGCATCTCCTATCTTGTCAAGTCTCTTCATAATGCGATCGCCCTGTGCCTGGACGCCTATTTTTATCTGCAATCAAGTCCTCTCCTTGTTCAAACCCGCCAAACGATATACTTTATAATTTAACTCGTTTTTGTATCAGGTTTGCGACAGTCGCCAGTCTTTCTCGTTGGGCATTTATCCTGTTCACGTTCGGTTCAACTGCAAAGAGTCAGGACAGTCTGGCACTTCCCTTCATCTCTCGGGACTTCACCTTGATTGTGACTGAAAATGGCCCTTTGACTCTTTCGGAAAAGAGTATGAAAGCATAGACTGTTCAATAATTTGCTGCGCTGTGAAAGAGCAGTTATGACCAGCCGGGGCAGTGGCAGTGTGGTCGGCGCATGAGCGCGCAATCCAGCAATGGATTGCGGTGGGGGATGCACCGGAAAACGCGTTAATGCGCCGACCAGACTGCCAGGTTGTCCAACACAGGATTGGCCACTCTTCCTGCCCCTCCGGTACAGTTCCGGTTCAAGACATGCTGACTGAATATCGACGACGTTTCATCGACTACCGATCGACCAGTACGGAGATGGCATTGCTCTGCCGGAAGGGACTGCGCCGTGCGACGGAGAGCCTGGCGATCTTTCGAGAGCACCGTGACCTCTTCAGTGTGGGAATGATCGGACAACTCCGGGATTACCTGAAGTTGCAGGGAGAGGGCGGGACTGGAGAGAGGGAGCTTATCGGAGCGCGGCGTCTGCTCGGGTTTTCGATCGAAGGTCGACTCACATCGGCGGCGCTTGAGATCGATGAGGAGCTGGCGCGACAGTCAGTGGATCCGCGAGTGATCGAAGCCCCGGGGTTGCTTGACGATCTCTATGGTGAACAGCTGGAACTGCACCGGCGGACGGCGAAGGAGCTTGGTTATGCCGATCTGCTCCACCTGCGAACGGAGTTGGATGGGATCGACTATGTTGGCCTGGTCGGGCTGGCGGGTCGCCTGCTTGAGCTGACCGAGCGGGTGGCCGAGCGTAGTCTGGCCGCGATGCTTCGGCGCGAGCGGCAGCTTCCACTCCACCAGGCGAGTCGTGCCGACCTCGCTGCGCTCGAGCTTTCTGGTGCAGGGGCGCACGCGCTCCGCTTTGAGACGCGACTGGCACGTTATGCCGACCTCTTTGCCGATCTTGGCTTTCGCACCGACCAGCAGACCGGGCTAGAGCTCTGCCGGTTGTCGGACTCAGTGGCGATGCCCTCTGATCTGCCCGATGTCTGGTCGGTTCGCCCACCGGAGAGGATCACCCTCGGTTATCGCCCCCTTGATGGACGCTCTGCCGAGCGAGCGTTCTGGCAGTCTGCCGGAGCGGCCCAGATGGCGGCCTGGACGTCGGCCAGTCTCGCACCGGAATTTCAGTACCCGGTGGTCGCTTCCGATCATACCTTGCCGCTTGCCTGGGGAATGCTTTTTGATGGACTGCTTGGTGAGCGACAGTGGTTGACCATCGCCTTTGGCCACACCGGAACGGACGATTTTCTTTCCGGTATCCGCTGCCTGCGTCTCATCGAGCTGCGCCTGGCTGCGGCGCGGCTCATCTATGAGGTTGAATATCTGAAGGGGCAGGTGAGTACGCGGGCCGGTGATCGTTACCGTGAACTGCTCGGTCTCGCACTTCTCATTCCAGTCAGCCCGGGTGATTCTGATGACTATCGCCGCGGAATCGGGCGGATCCGTGGAGTCGCTCTCTCCTCGGTGACCTCCCGCTTTGGCCTCCACCCACCCGGCGCGGCCAGCCTCCTCCGTGCGGCAGTCTTTGAATCGCAGTGCCGCGAGCATTTAAAATCATCATACGGCTCTGACTGGTGGAGGAACCGCCGTGCCGGTGAGATGCTGATCGATGTCTGGAATACGGGTTACCGCTATCCACCAGATGAGCTGGCCCGGATGGTCGGATTTGGTCCACTCGACTTCCAATGGTTGATCGATGAACTTCTGAGAGAGAACAATGAACAGTAACGATCGGAATGACCAGCCTTCAGCGGGCGAAACGGTGAGGGTTCCCCTCGGAGAACGCAGCTACGAGATCGAGATAGGCAGCGGGGCTCTCGCGCGCGTCGGTGAAGTCGCACGCCGTGTCTTTGGTCCAAAGGCGGCGAGGCTGGCGATCATCTCCAATCCCGTCGTTGACCGCCACTATGGCGAGTCGGTCAGCCGCGCCCTGCGCCGGACCGGCTTCAAGACCGTCAAGTATCTCATTGGTGATGGCGAGCGTGCCAAATCGGTTCGCACTGCCGAGAAGGTCTGGGACTTTCTGATCGAGAACCGCATCGAGCGTCGCGAGGGTATTGTCGCCCTCGGAGGTGGAGTGGTGGGAGATCTCGCGGGTTTCGTCGCCGCCACCTATCAGCGCGGTATTCCCTTTCTTCAGATTCCGACCACTCTCCTCGCCCAGATCGACAGTTCGGTTGGTGGCAAGACTGCTGTCAACAGCCCACGCGGTAAGAATCTGATCGGATCATTCCACCAGCCGGTTGGCGTAGTCATCGATCCGATCGTTCTCCGCACTCTTCCTGCCCGTGAATTTGGGGCGGGTATGTATGAAGCACTCAAGTACGGAATCATCCGTGATCGCCAGCTGGCCGATTTCATCGCCGCCAACCTGGCCGCGATCAAGCGGCTCGATGATCAGCCACTGACCCATCTCATTGCCCGCTGCTGCCAGATCAAGGCCGATGTCGTCGCCGCCGATGAGCGAGAGGGTGGATTGCGGCGAATCCTCAATTACGGACATACGGTCGGTCATGCGCTCGAGGCTGTCACCTCCTACCGTCGACTCAAGCACGGTGAGGCAGTCGGTTATGGTATGATCTGTGCGGCGAGACTTGCCACCGGACTTGGAATACTCACGGCGGCCGAGGCGGAGACGATTCGCGAGCAGACCGAGATGATTGGACGGCGACCAGCCATCGGGGATCTCGATGCGGCGGAGGTCATTGCCGCCATGGCTCATGACAAGAAGGTCGCCCACGGGCGTCTTCCTTTCATTCTCCCGACGACCATCGGGAATGTCGTCGTTCGAGATGACCTGCCACCGACGCTGATCCGCACGACGATCCGTCAGTTGATCCGCCAGTATTGACCACCATCACGCAGGAGGCCTGATGAATCAGATTCGCATCCAGAGGCGCAGCCGGTCGAGCCGTTTTGCCTTCATCTTTGTCATGGCCCTCAGCGCCTCTCTCTTCTATCTGATGATCTCGCTTCTCCCGGCCTGGCTCGGCCATCGGCAGTTGCGCGAAGCGACGGCAAGTATTGTTCGCCGCGGCGCCCTGCAACAGCTCGACATATCCGATATCCGTGCCCAGATCGTCGAACAGGCCCGTGAATCCCAGCTTCCGACCACCGCCCGCATCGATGTCGTCCGCGAGGGGCGCGTTGTCTCTGCACATATCTCCTACGAAAGAACCCTCCATCTACCTTTCCACTCCTGGCAGTGGCCGCTCGAAATCCACGTCGTCGATCTCGGTCTCTGACTACCCGGCTCCTCTATTACCCTCTGATAATCCAATAACTCGCTGAACCGATCTGCCGATCGTCGATCCCGGCCTGCCTGACCGTGGGTCAGGAAGCAGAGTTTTATACATTAATATTTTGACACTACTTGACAGTGGCAAATTATCGTCTATTATCCAGACTGATGAGCAGAGAGCCTGAAAACGGAGAGCGCGAGTTGAGTCTGTCAGAGTTGGCGGAGAGGTCGGGGACACCTCCGCGAACAATCAGGTTCTACATTGCGCGTGGGCTGATGGACGGGCCGATCAAGGCTGGGCGTGGCGCGATCTACAGTGAGGAGCATCTTGCGCGGCTGGCAGAGATAAAGGATTGGCAGTCGAAGGGCTTGACGCTGACGGAGGTGGGGCGACGGCTGGCGGGGGCAGATCGTGCACGCCCCGCACTTGGAGAGCCGATCGGGCTCTTCTCCTATCAGATCGCACCAGAGGTGACGGTTCAGGTGCAGGCAAATGTCAGTCCGTGGAGATTGCGGCAGATTCAGAGAGTACTGCGTGATGCGGCGATTCTGTTGTCTGGAGAGGGTGAAGAGTCGTTTGATGACGAGGATGATCGATAACCAGTATGGAGGTAGCAATGGCAATTGGAGTGAACACAGATCATAAGAATGGCACATTTTCCATCATCTCTTCCGCGACCGGAGGAGAGGTCAAACTTTCGATGCAGGAGTTGATGCTGACGGGGACGATTCTTCCGGTTGGTGCAGTGCTGCGAGTTCGCCACGTCTTCAGGAGCGGGGAGGATGAGCCGGTTGAGATCATCTACGCATTTGGGTTGCCGCGAGATGCGGCATTGCGCCGTTTTCGGATCATCGGGGATGGATTTTCAGTCGAGTCGGAGCTGAAACCGGTTGAGGAGGCGGAGAAGATCTATGAGAAGGGAATCGAGAGTGGGAGCCTCTCGTCATTGGCGAGACAGTACAGGGATGGAGTGATCAATCTGAGTGTCGGGAACATTCGGCCGGGAGAGACGGTAGTGGTCGATCTGGAGCTTATCGCCGGTGTCGAGTTGCGTGATGATGGGTTGCGGTTCCGGTTTCCGTTCACGCTTGCGCCCACCTATCACAGCCAGGCCAGAAGCAGCGGGATCGGGAAGGGAGTAGGTGAGCTCGAGCTGCCACCAGAGTTTGACAACCTTGTTCTGCCACAATGGATGAAGGATGCCGAAGGGCTGCATCGGATAGGATTCGATCTCGCGGTGGTGATCCCGCAGGGAGTGACCGAGGTTGGCTCACCATCACATGCGATCCGGTTCCGTCATGAGAATGATGGCCATCATCGTGTCGTGCTCGCACCAGAGGGTGACATCCCGGATCGTGACCTGGTCCTCGATGTCCAGACACGGGTCACAGGTGAGGAGTCAGTGGGTGTGACCGGGGGGCTGATGGAGGATGGTCGCGGCCATTTTGCGCTGCTGATACCCTCGACCCTATTTAGAGCTGGAGAAACCCGGCCGGCCCGGTCAAGCCGATTGGTCTTTGTCGTCGATCGTTCGGGGTCGATGAGTGGCGAGCCGATGATCCAGGCACGCCGGGCGATCGAGGCCTGTCTCGGTACGATGGCACCGGGGGACCAGTTTGGCATAGTCGCCTTTGACGACCGGATCGAGAGCCTGTCGGAGAGCATGCTCGATGGCTCGCAGAGGAGTCGTGAGATGGCGCGGAACTTTCTCAACATGGTCGATGCCCGGGGTGGAACAGAGCTGGCGGCAGGCTTTATGGCGGCGGCGAAGATGCTCGGCGCCGAGGGTGGAGATGTGATGGTTCTGACCGATGGGCAGGTCTCGGGTACGGATGCGATCCTCGCCACTGCCCGCTCCGCCGGAATCAGAATCCATTGTCTCGGCATTGGAAGTTCGAGTCAGGACCGGTTTCTGACCCTGCTTGCCCGCGAGACCGGGGGCGTCAGTCGCTTTGTCACACCGCGCGAAAGGGTCGATCTGGAGGCTATCGAACTCTACGCCAGCATTGGAACCCCGGTCGCGAGCCAGATCAAGGTCGAAGCGGAGGGGGTCGATTTTGCGCCGGCACCACCGCCAACCATCTTTGCCGGAAATCCGCTGGTTCTCTTCGCTGAGTCAACAGGGCAGACAGAGACGGTCGTCCATCTCGCCTGGAAGGGTGCGGATGGTCAGCGTAAGCTCGATCTTCCGGTCAGTCTTTCCCGCCGTGGCGAGGCCGACGCGGCCAATACAGTCAGACTGCTGCAGGGGGCGCAGCTGATCACCAATCTCGAGGCCCAGGGCGCCAAGGTTGGCGAGACAAGGCGTGAACAAGATCGCTGGCAACGGATGCTCAGCAATCTCAGCCTCAAGTATGGTCTCGCCTGCCAGGTCACCTCTCTTGTCGCGGTGGTTAAACGACGCGGTGACCAGTCTGCAGTCATTCCGAAGACGATGGTCGTCCCGGTCGGGATGCCGGGTCAGACCAGTTTCGATGCCTATTTTGCCACTTTTGGTTCTTCACAGGTTGATAGAAGTGCATTGTTTTCTATGGAGAGTTCTCTTCGTGGTTATATGATGACGTCATCGCCACAGATTAGTAAAAGTAGCGATAGAGATAGATTGTCTCGAATGGATGCGGTTGATGATTGTCTCAGTGTAGATGCCGGCCATTTCGCGTTACTGAGGGAGGGCTCACTGTTCGGCTTGTTCAGCCGACAAGAATCAGATGATCCTGAGCCGGTCGACCTGCTTGTCCAGTTGGCTGGCCAGATCGAACCCGACGGCGGAATGCCTGGCGGGAACAGCGATGAACGCTGGATTGCGACGGCCCTGACCCTGCTCGCCATGCTCAGCGAAGGCCATACGGCGCAGGCCGGAGTCTTTCGTCTCCACGTCGCGCGGCTGCTCGGGTTTCTCAGAACAGCTACTCCCCCGGATGCTGCCTCGCCACGACGCCTCTTTCTCGAGATGGTCGAGGCCGGCACGCCTCCGCCGTTCAAGGATGGTCTCGAGAAAATAACCGTGCGCGGCTCCGCAGTGCTCAAGGAGGTGCAGGCCCTTGAGCGACACTGGAAGATTGTCGAAAAGAGTCTTGTCACTCGAAAGTGACGATTCTCATCCCTCTCCGGGGCGGAATCCTGTATGATGTCAACACATTTTCAGGAGAGGATTGCTGATGGCCGGTCGTTGCTCCGGCTCGATCGATACTCAAGATCGAGCCGGAGATGAATGGACTGCTTTCACGATCCGCCCCAACCAAACCCGGAGGAATAGAATAATGGCCAGCTTTGAAGAACTGAAAGCAAAGTATAACGCAGTAATCGCAAGGGGAAATGAGCTTGGACTGTCGGTCCAGAATCTTCATCAGGAGGGTGACAAGCTTCTCCTGCGCGGCGTTGTCCCGACGGACTATGCGAAGAACGAGATCTGGGATGAGATCAAAAAGATCGATTCAAGCCTCAGCGACATCATTGCCGACGTCAATGTGCAGTCCGGAATCGTCTACAAGGTTCTTGCCGGTGACACGCTCTCGAAGATTGCCAAACGGTACTACGGCGATGCGAATCAGTACAACCGCATCTTCGAGGCCAATCGCGATCAGTTGAGCGATCCCGACAAGATCAGGGTCGGGCAGGAACTGAAGATCTCCTGAGAGCCTGCAGCTGAAAAAATTGAGGGGCGCGAAGGGTCTGAGGTGACCTTCCGCGCCCTGCTCATTTTTGGCCGATGTGGAGCCTGGTTATGGCAACGTGATGCCCAGATCACGCCCGAAAGTGAACTGGATCCGCTTCCGCGCCCGCATCGCCTTCGACGCCGTCTGGGAGAGCGAGGTGACGAGCAGGGGCATGGCGATCGTCGCATCGCAGCGTACCGTCACGGCGCGGGCATTCTTGGCCAACCGGCCGAATGACTGTGACTGATCGAAGTCGGCTCCCGAGTAGCCACCGTACTCTGGTGTCTCCGTGACGATCTGAACGGCATACTTGTGGCCACGCATCGTATTGTGCAGAAGCGCTGCCGCCGTCTCACTCTGCTGGATGAAGGTCTTGGCCGTTCCACCTCCAAAATGGACCACCCCGGTCGAACGCGACTTGGCGACGATCTGGGCCATCTCCACGACATCCTGAATTACATCGAACTGAAACTGGTTCTTCTTCTCGATCCGGCTCACTCCAATCGCAACCCCGAAGGCACTGTCAGTGATGGCCGGGCAGAAGATCGGTACTCGTGACTTGAAGGCCGAGGTCAGAATTCCATCCTCGGTCGCAATCTCGCTCAATTCGCGCCCCAGCAGGTGTAGAAACTCCCGCGTCGAATAGGGGTGCGTATTGTCGAGCTGTGCGGCAAATCCGCCGATCCATTCATTTGCCTCGCGAAATTCCTCCTCCGAGGCGTAAGTGTCATAGATCCGGTCGACCTTCTCATCGAGCAGGTCGGCATCATTGGCCCGCGCATCACCCAGATAGTGGTGTCGACCCAGAGTCTCGTGCAGATCGTGAAAGATGTTTGCTCCCGTTGCCACCAGAACGTCGATACAGCGGTTCTTGATCAGGTAGGCAACCAGACGTCGCATGCCGGCCGGGACCAGTGCGCCGCCGAGACCCATCATGACTACTGCATTCTCCTGCAGCATCTGCAGCCAGATCTGGTGGGCCTGGGCCAGATTGCGCCCCTGAAATGAGATGTGCTCCATCTTGTCGAGGAGCCCCGGTACACTGCGATCACGGTCGATCTGCAGTGGCTGTGTTGGCTTGGTGAGATATTTTGCGCCTTTTATTCTTCGGATCATATTACAGATTCCATCTGTTGGAGAAAATGCATGTTCCGCCCTCAAACCGGGCGTTGGTTACTGATTATCGCATATCGTTGGAGTCGAGATAGGTATAACAGTTGAAAGATGCTTCGTACTCCGCGGTAATTCGGGCCACCTCATCTTCCGTGAGCCGGCCATTCTTCTGCTGTCGATTGAGGAGGGTGCGGAATCCTTCCTGAACATAGTCACGGCGATACTCGGCGAAGTTGATCATATCACCGACGGTCGAACCGTTGATGACTCGGCTGATATGGTAGTCTCCACTGTCGGCGATGATCACGTGGGCCTCATTGGTTGTTCCAAAGAGATTGTGAAAGTTGCCCATGACCTCCTGATAAGCACCAACCAGCATCATGGCGAGGTAGTAGGGCTCCTTGTTCTTCAGGTCGTGAACCTCAAGAACATCTTTCACATCGTGAAGATCGATAAAACGATCGACCACTCCATCAGAATCGCAGGTGATGTCGACGAGGGTCGCCGTGTCGGTCGGAATCTCGTTCAGTTTGTGGATCGGGATGATCGGAAAGAGCTGATCGATTGCCCAGTGATCCGGCACCGAACGGAATACCGAGAAGTTACAGAGATACTTGGCCGAGAGGAGCTTGCGCAGATCGTCGAACTCCTCTGATTTGAGCTGGGAGAGCTTGGCATAGTTGTTGGCCTTGTCACAGATCTCCCAGAAGAGAACCTCGCCGGTTGCCCGTTCATCAAGGGTGAGAAAGCCGAGATCGAAGAGCGTAAAGAGCTCCTCCTTATGCTCGAGTGCGTCGTGATAGTACTCGAGGAAGTTCTTGACGTTCATGCTCCGGTAGAGATCATGCATCTCATTGATTACCGGGGCCTTGCTCTCGGTGACCGGCAGATTGTGGATCCCCTGGACGGTCTCGATCTCGTCGATGATATTGGTGATCAGGACGGCGTGGTAGGCGACCAGAACCCGTCCTGACTCGGTGATTACATTCGGTTCGGGGACGTTCTCCTCTTCGCAGACCGACTTGATCGTGTAGATGACGTCGTTGGCAAACTCCTGCAGCGTATAGTTGGCCGATGATTCAAAACTGGTCTTGCTGCCGTCGTAGTCGACTCCGGCTCCACCGCCGACATTGAGGTGGTCGACATCGATGCCCATCTTGCGGATCTTGGCATAGACGCGGGCAGCCTCCTTGACCCCGGCCTTGACCCGCTTGATCTGGGTAATCTGGGAGCCAATGTGGAAATGGAGGACCCGCAACATGTCGATCAGACCGGCATCGCGCAGCATGCGCATCGCCTGGAGCAGCTCGGTCGTCGTCAGGCCAAATTTGGACTGCTCGCCGCCGGACTTCTCCCAGCGGCCTGAACCGCGAGTGTAGAGCCGGACACGCATCCCAAGCATCGGCCGGATGCCGGTGGTCTGTGTCTTCTCGATCACCTTGCCGAGCTCGTTGAGCTTCTCGATGACGATGACGACATTCTTGCCGGCCTGTTTGCCAAGATAGGCAAGATCGATGAACTGGTCGTCCTTGAATCCATTGCAGACAAGCAGCGAATCTGGAGACTGATCGAGAGAGATGGCGGCATAGAGCTCGGATTTGCTTCCGGCCTCAAGTCCATAATGGTATTTGGTCGCCTCTTCAAGGTAGGCCTCGATGACGTGACGCCGCTGGTTGACCTTCATCGGAAAGACGGCCAGATGATTGCCACGATATCCAAATTCGTTCATTGCCTGGCGAAAGGAATGGTTCATCTTTCGCACCTGGCTGGCAAAAATCTGGGGAAAGCGGATCAGCAGGGGGAGTTTCATGCGCCGGGCGAGGAGGTCGTCGACAACTCTCTTGATGTCAACAAATCGTGGATCTCCTTCAGCCGGGCGGGCGATCAGGTGGCCTTGTGAATTGATCGAAAAGTAACCGGCGCCCCAATTCTCGATACCATAGGTTTGTGCAACCTCAGCAATAGCTGATTTCATCTCTCTCTGTTCGACGACCTCCAGTTGTTAGGATAGATTCAAGCCTGTCAGATTCGGCCCCACCTCAAGTTACAAGCATTGGCGACGAGCAATTGGATGAGACTAGATAGTCGGCGCAAGGGGCACTTCAGCCAGTACCTAAAGCATTCAAAAAGGAGAATACTTCGGGGTACTCTGGTGCCGCAGAGGACGATTATCAAGGGTGCCGTACTAGAGAGGGAATCTAACAGATTGACAGGGAGCTGTCAAAAACTATTTTTCCCGCCCCGGCGGGGCACCGGAGTGGGTGAGCGACGCGGGTATGGCACCCCGAACTTGTTGATGCTCAGCGGGTTGCGGGTGGCGAGGCTGGAAGCATGTTGCGGATCGCCGCGATTCTCCAACCGGCATCGGTCCGCTGGAGAATGAGCGTCGACCACATTTTACGACTCTCCGCTCCATTTGCTCCGGCCAGTTCATACCGGCCATCGACAATGGCGATCCCTGGAGAGAGGAGACGGATGGTCTCGATGGTGATGGTACGGTGGCCCGAGTTGCGGCGCGAGCTGGCCATGGTTCCCTCGACGAGGGCCGGGCGGCCGCGGCGCCATTCGCCGGATGAGACGAGCTGGTCAGCCTCGGGTGTGAAGAGTTCGGCGACCGCCTGCGGATCGATCTTCTCGCGGGCCTCGACATAGCGGGCGACCAGATCGCGAATCGACCGCTCATCGGTCTGATCAGGAGAGGGAGTGGGGAGAATGGTGAGAATGGTCAGCAGAAGAATTTGCATGGTCGATTCCTTTCAATGTTCAATCGAGCCGGTTGGGCCATCAGTTGCGAACTGGGCCGGGCCGGTTACCAGAGTCGCCGCACGGCAAGAATCTCGTCAACGAGCGGCAGAAGAGCCGTGCGCAGTCCGGCCGCGTGGCCAGTGAGTGGTGGACGCGGATAGACGGCAGGGAGTGACAGTGGTCGTTCAGGTTCCCGATGCGCGGTTGGGACGCGGGTGATCATCTCGTAGATGTGGTACTCGGCCGGTCCAAGCTCTTCCTTGACCCAGCGGAGAGTCCGTCCACACTCGGGATCGACTTCGCTGATGGCATTCAGAAGAGCGCTGCAGATGAAGGCGGCGCAGAAGATGGTCTTGCCATAGCGATTCTCTGGATCGCAGCCACGATCGCCCATGACCCGACAGGTTGGCGGGCAGCAGCCAGTACCCTGGGCGTGACAGCGGGCGCAGATCTCGAAGATTCCCGCCTCGGCAAAGAAGCGATCGAGCTGGTCGATCAGTTCCCTGCGGACGATCCACGTATCCTCCGGTGAACTGGTTGGAGGCAGGCGCTCGATCGAGATGAGCTGTTGCCGTGTCTGGCGGGCGCAGGTCGGACAGAGATCCTTCACCGTCGTCGTTCCCGGAGCAGGGTAGGTGGCTGGACGGACCGTCTCGTATCGATGGGCGGTCAGCTTGCCGCAGTCATGGCAGTGCGTCGTCGGGGGAGCCATCTCATTCCCCCTCGAGTGAAATCGAGCGCAGCCGGAGTGCGTTGGTGATGACCGAGACGGAGCTGAAGGTCATGGCGGCGCTGGCGATCATCGGACTGAGAAGCAGACCGAAGCCAGGATAGAGGATGCCGGCGGCGAGCGGTACCCCGAGTGCGTTGTAGGCAAAGGCGAAGAAGAGGTTCTGGCGGATATTGGCCATGGTCGCCTGACTGAGCCGTCGCGCGCGAACGATCCCGAGCAGGTCACCCCGAAGAAGAGTGATGTCAGCGCTCTCCATGGCGATGTCGGTCCCGGTGCCCATGGCGATTCCGGCATCGGCGCGGGCGAGAGCAGGGGCATCATTGACTCCATCACCGGCCATGGCAACGATCCGTCCCTCGGCTTGAAGCCTCGTGACGACACGCTCCTTCTCATCCGGACGAACCCCGGCAATCACTTCGTCGATTCCGAGCTGGCGGGCGATGGCCCTTGCCGTTACCTCGTGATCGCCAGTCAGCATGACCACTCGCAGTCCGGCACTTTGCAGGGAAGCGATTGCCTTGGCAGCGGTTGGTTTGACCGGGTCGGCGATGGCGATCATTCCAGCCAGACGTCCGTTGATAGCGAGCAGGACGACTGACTGCCCCTCTTCGCGTCGCTGCCCGGCCTCGAGCAGCGCCGGATCATCGAGACTGATTCCGCTTGACTCCATCAACTGTGGACTGCCGAGGAGTAGCCGGGTCTCACCGACGCGTCCGGTCACTCCACCACCGGTGATCGATTCGAAATCACTGATGGGACGAAGGTCAATATTCATCTCCCGGGCACGGTTGACGATCGCCAGGCCCAGTGGATGCTCACTCGATGCTTCGAGCGCGGCAGCAAGCGAGAGCAGTTCCAGGCTGTCGAAGTCCGGATCGATCACGACGATCCCCGTTACTACGGGACGACCGATCGTGAGGGTTCCGGTCTTGTCAATGACCAGCGTGTCGACCTTCTCGAGTGTCTCGAGTGCTCGTGCCTCACGGATCAGAACTCCGGCGAGTGCGCCCCGGCCGGTTCCAACCATGATCGACATAGGCGTTGCCAGCCCGAGGGCGCACGGGCAGGCGATGATCAGTACGGCAATCCCATTGACGAGGGCAAGCGTGAAACGCGGCTCCGGACCCCAGAGCTGCCAGATAGTGAAGGTCACGAGCGAGGCAAGCATGACGGTTGGCACAAACCATCCGGCGACGCGATCGGCGAGCCGCTGAATTGGTGCCCGGCTCCGCTGGGCTGCGCCAACCAGGCTGACGATCCGTGCCACCAGTGTCTCCTGTCCAACCCGTTCGGCCCGCATGATGAAACTTCCGCTGCGGTTGAGCGTTCCACCAATAACCCCTTCGCTCGCTGTTCGCTCGACCGGCATCGACTCGCCCGTGACCATCGATTCATCGATCGTTCCACGCCCTTCGACGATCACTCCATCGACCGGAATCTTCTCACCAGGTCGCACTCGCAACAGCAGACCGATGTGAACCTCCTCGAGTGGCAGATCCGACTCTGAACCCTCAGCCGAGATCACCCGGGCTCTCTGCGGCGCCAGCTCAAGCAACTGCCGGATTGCACTCGAAGTGCGGCTTCGGGCACGCAGCTCGAGCACCTGCCCGAGCAGGACGAGGGTTGTGATGACGGCCGCCGCCTCGAAGTAGACTCCGATCTCTCCGTGATGGCCACGTAGTGCAGATGGAAAGAGTCCCGGGGCAAGGGTCGCGCTGGCACTGTAGAGCCACGCCGCTCCCGTGCCAATTCCGATCAGCGTGAACATATTCGGGGCGCGGTTGATGACCGATGACCAGGCGCGCTGGAAGAATGGCGCTCCACCCCACATGACTACGGGTGTCGCCAGCACGCACTGGATCCAGATCAGGAGACGACCTTCGAGCGGCGTCCCCGTAAGCATCTCGGACATGGCCAGCAGAAAGACCGGGATGGTCAAGAGGAGAGAGAAGCGCAGTCGCCGCCGCATGTCGACCAGCTCCGGACTCGGCGCGTTGAGCGCCGCCAGTGACATCACATCTGGCTCCAGCGCCATACCGCACTTTGGGCAGGCTCCGGGACCGATCTGCCGCACCTCCGGATCCATGGGACAGGTATACTCGATGTCGAGTCGTGGCGGTGGAAGAGGCTCCGGGTTGAGAACCGCATCCGGATTGGCCTTGAACTTTGTCAGGCAGTGGGGCGAACAGAAATACCAGGTCTGTCCCTGATAGACGTCACTGCCCGCTGCCGTCGCCGGGGCAATCTTCATCAGGCAGACCGGATCAGTGACAACTTCACCAACGGGCGCCGGCGTGAGAACCGGCAGCGACCGCGATCGGCCGCCCAGCTGGACGATCGGCAGCATTCCCTTCATCTCCGGCGAAACGGTCCCCGCCTTCAGAAAGCGGCCTGGATCGGCCTTGAACCTCTCCAGGCACCCGGGATGGCAGAAGTAGTATCGTTGACCCTCGAAGTCGAATTCTCCCGCCGCACGGGTCGGTTCGACCTTCATTCCACAGACCGGATCGAGATGTTCCATCGTCATAATCTACCGCATGATAATCCGGGGAATGACCCTCCATCCCCACCCCGCCGATCATCAGGCAATCAGATCTCACCACGCCGCATCTGCTCAGCCAGGTGGTCGCACGCTCGGGCGGTGATCGCCATCATGGTCAGCGTCGGATTCTGGCATCCCTGCGAGACAAAACAGGCTCCATCGGTGACCAGAACATTCTTCGAATCCCAGACCTGATTCCACTCGTTGAGCACCGAGCTCTTTGGATCGTTGCCCATCCGCGCCGTCCCTACTTCGTGGATGCAGAACCCGGGCGGCGCCGGAGTGGTACTGGTCGCCGTCGTCCGGAATCCGGCGGCATCGACCATCTCCTGAATCGCGACGATCGCGTCACGCGCCATCGCCCGCTCGTTCTCTCCGTGAGTACAGTCGATTCGCACCACCGGGATCCCCCACGCATCAACCTTGCCTGGATCGATCGTCACCCGGTTATCCTTGCGCGGCAGCATCTCGCACCACGCACCGAGGAAGAAATTGACCTCGCGCGGATTGTCACGCACAAATTTCTTGAAGTCAGCCCCAAAACCAGGCATCTGCCGCGCGTGGGCATAGGAGAAACCCTGCCCGACCCGGCCCTGCATTCCATAGCCGCGGATAAAGTCCGCTTTGCGATTCTTGAGGTTCTGGAAGCGCGGCACATAGATTCCGTTCGCCCGCCCGTCGGAATAGTCATACTCGCTTCCGCGGAGCATCGGCGCCGTGCCCACTGCCGAGATCGAATACATATGATCCATCAGGTAGTGTCCGACCAGCCCCGATGAGTTGCCAAACCCCTGCGGATGCTGGCGCGAGGTCGAGTTGAGCAGTAGCCGGGTCGATTCGATCGTCGAGGCGCAGAGGACGATCGCCTTGCCAAAGACCTCCTCCTCTCGCTTCGTCACCTGATTGATGATCCGGACTCCCCGCGCCTTGCCGGTCTGCGGGTCGATGATCAGCTCCCGGGCGATCGCGTTCGGACGCAGCGTCATCCGCCCGGTCTTTGCCGCCGCCGGCAGCGTCGAACCAACACTGCTGAAATATGAGTGTGTGTCGCAGCCCCGGTCGCAGTGGCCGCAGTAGTGGCAGGCCGCCCGACCCTGATGAGGTCGGGTCAGGATCGCCGCCCGCCCGATCGTCACCCGCCGGTCACTCCACCGGCTCTCGACCGCCCGCTTCAGCAGGTGCTCACCGCAGGTCATGTTCATCGCCGGCAGAAAATGGCTGTCCGGCAACTGCGGGAGGTTCTCGACCGATCCGCTGATGCCGACGAAATCCTCGACCATTTCGTAATAGGGGGTCAGATCCTTCAGGCTGATCGGCCAATCCTCGCCGTAACCATCGTGGCTGGCCGCCTTGAAATCGTAGTCCGAGAGGCGATAGGACTGGCGGCCCCAGGTGAGCGACCGTCCGCCGACATGCCGGCCACGGATCCACCAGAATGGCTTACCCTCCGGTGTCGTGTACGGATTGTCGATGTCGTCGACGAAGAGGTGGCGGCTGTACTCGTTGCCCGCATAACATTTCGACTGGATCGGCTGACGCGGGGCATAGATCGAGCCCGGGGCGACACCGTGATAGCGCAGCTCGTAGGGCTGGGTCATCATCCGGTAGTCGCGGGTTGGATCGATCGAACGGCCTGCCTCAAGGACAATCACCCGCAGCCCCTTCTCGGTCAGCACCTTTGCCGCCCAGCCTCCCGTCGCTCCCGAACCGACCACGATTGCGTCATAGACTCTCTGCCGCGCTCTCTGCATACAAGTACTCCCCCCCGGTCTTTCTGATCATTTCAGGTTGCTTCAATTTGGCTTTTTTCAATAAGGCCAAAGAGAAAATGTGCCGTTCGATTTTCGCAAATGTAACCCGGATAAATCGATCCCGGCAAGATCAAGCGTGGAGGAGAGAGAAATATCGCTCATCCAGTCAACGGGCGCCACCAGCTACTAATTGACCATGAGGCTGGTGGTCCGGTAGATGAGCCGCTCCTCTATCTCACGTGAGAGCCGGTCGAGGGTCTCGCGCCGGATCGCGGCGATCGGCAGGGCATTCCAGGTCTCACAGAGATGTGACAACTCCTCGGGATCGACCAGATCGGTCTTGTTGAAGACGAGAAGCCGTGGAATTCGGTCGAGCTGCAGTTCGACCAGAATCCTTCGCACCGAGTTGACCTGGCTCTCGAGCTGCGGGCTTGCCGCATCGACAAGGTGAATCAGCAGATCCGACTGCTCCATCTCTTCGAGCGTTGCCTTGAAGGCTGAGAGCAGGTCACGCGGCAGGTCACGGATGAACCCGACCGTATCGTTGACGATAATCTCCTGCTCCTGCGGAAGACGGAGCCGGCGGCTCGTTGGATCGAGCGTCGCGAACATCCGCTGTTCTGCCGTGACCTGACTGTTGGTGAGGGCGTTGAGCAGGGTACTCTTGCCGGCATTCGTGTAGCCGACAATCGAGACCACCGGCATCTCGCGCCGCTGGCGCGCGGCTCGTCGCTGCTGCCGGCTCTCACGGACATGGCCCAGCTTATCTTCGAGCAGCGTGATGCGGTCGCGTACCCGCCGTCGATCGACCTCGAGCTTCGTCTCGCCGGGACCGCGCCCGCCGATTCCGCCCATGAGCCGCGACATCTCTGTTCCGCTACCGGTCAGTCGCGGCAGCATGTACTTCAACTGGGCCAACTCGACCTGGATTCGTCCCTCACTTGTCTGCGCCCGCTGCGCAAAGATGTCGAGGATAAGTTGTGACCGGTCGAGTACCTTCAGATCGGTCGCGGCGGTGATTGCCCTCACCTGCGACGGTGTCAGCTCCCGATCAAAGACCATGATGTCCGCCCCGAGCTGCAGCGAGCGGATGATGATCTCCTCCAGCTTTCCTTTGCCAATCAGCGTCCGCGGGTCGAGAGACGGCCGGCGCTGGATGATCTCATCGAGGGTCACCAGCCCTCCTGAGGTTGCCAGCTCGCGCAGCTCGTCGAGTGAATCACGTGCTTCGGCGGTCGTTCCGGTCGTCACGCTCACCAGAATCGCCCGTTCCCGCTGGTCCGAGGCCTTGCGCATGCCACGATTGCGGGCCATCTCCGCTTCGAGCGATTCGATCAGTGAGAGAAAGTCGATCTCGAGCCGCCCAACCGGACAGGGATCCAGAAACCTGTACATTCCCGTCTCACCATCAATATTCAATTCATCCCCGCTCCCGGCAGTGATCGGCAGCAGATGCGCAGCATGGACGTCTCCCGGCAATCCACTCCCGGACTCGACATCGATCGCGACCATCAGGTCGAGACGCAGCAGGGCCAGATCGGTCAGGTCGTCGCGGGTCAGCCCCGCCTCTCCGCGCAGGTGCGTGTGAATGCAGCGCAGCCCGTTGAAGCGCGACTTCCCGAGTCGTGACCGGTCGAGCGCTGGCAGGACGATCCGCGTTGCATCTCCGAGGATGACGTGCTCGACATGTCCCTTACGGTCGACCAGCACCCCAATCTGCCTTCCAACCTCGTGCGAAAGCTCCGTCATCTGCCGCGCAAAATCGGGCGTAACGATCTCTGCCGGGGGCAGCCGTCGCTGGTACATCTTCTCCAGTCTCCGCAACTGGTTGGCCTTCAGACCCAGTGTTTTTCCTTCAATATGTGGAATAGTCTTCTCTCCGTTCCTGCCTTGTCTCAGTTGACTTTTATTCGGCCTGTCAAAGATAAATAATACTCTACGTCAGGCGCAACCGGTTACTGTCGATTGACGCCAGTCCGGTCGCCTGATCTCGAGCGGGTGACTGCCCCGACGTCAGGCCGATTTTCGGTAACCCTGACAGTGAGGAATGATCTCGAACAACTTGATCTGGATCTTGACCTTGATAATGATCAGCGAGGTAAAATGAAGATAACAATCCGCATCGCAACTATTCTGCTGGTGAGCCTGCTTTTCTCCGCTGGTGGGCCGATTCTCTTCGCCCAGAACCCTGGAGCAAAGACGATCAGCAAGGACGAAGTATTCTTCTCGATTGCGCGTCGACTGAAGCAGATCAACGAGTCGCCGGTCAGCGCCATCGCCTCGGAGATCGATAGTCTGATCGAGGTCACCTCGATTACCGCCGAGGCCGATGGCCGTTCGCTGGTCATTGTCCGGGAACGAACACCGTCGAGCGCGGCATTCACCAACAAATCGACCCGCATACACTTTGCCCCACCTCCTCCCGGATCGGACGGCAAGGAGTGGAACTGGGTCGACTTCGAGGAGAATCGCAAGTTCTATCCGATCGACAAACTCTTCCCTTACAGCAGAGACGAACTGATGCGTCGCAAGCAGGCGACCATCGCCAAATGGAGCAACTTCGTAACGATCATTGGCAAGCAGCGTGAGTCCGGACAGAAGGCTGTCGAGACGGCCAATGCCGTCATCAAGACCGATCCCGGAGTCCTGGCCAATCTGGTTACGCTCAAGGCCGGCTACGACGCCGCCGTCACCGCCGACAAGGATGGTGACCGTCAGTCAATCGCCAGCTTCTACCGTGAACTTCAGTCGCAGGTCGAGGCTGTCAACGCCCTTGCCGACAATCACGCTGAACTGAAGGCCAATGATGCCTATCTGCGCCTGGTCGATGCCTACAAGGAGACCATCACCCAGACCTCTACCGCGCAGAAGGATTACCTGCAGAGTGTGGAGAGTTACAACGAGGTTCTGCTTCGTCTCCCCCATGCCCTCGTCGCCTACGGACTGGGCTTTACGAAGATCGAGGCCAGCATTACCCCCGAGTAGTCTTCACCGGTCTCAACCATCGACCCGCCGCAATGTCGCGGGAGGAGTATGTTATGAGTCTTCCAGAAGTAGATTTCTTCCGTCTCGATACCCTCTTGTCCGATGAGGAGAAGATGATCCGCCAGACGGTGCGCAGCTTTGTTGACGAGCGTGTCCGTCCGCTGATCGGCAAATGTTTCGAAGAGAGCCGGTTTCCGGCTGAACTTATTCCCGAGCTGGCAGAGCTGGGTGTCTTCGGCGCCAACCTCCCTGAAAAGTACGGCTGCGCCGGAGTCAGCAATGTCGCCTATGGTCTGATCACCCAGGAGCTGGAGGCTGGTGATAGCGGAGTGCGCAGCTTCGCCTCGGTCCAGGGTGCGTTGAGCATGTACTCGATCTATCAGTTTGGTAGCGAGGAACAGCGCCTCCGCTGGCTCCCGAAGATGGCCGCCGGAAAGGCGATCGGCTGTTTCGGATTGACCGAGGCCAATTCCGGTTCCGACCCGGGAAGCATGCATACGACGGCGCGAAAGGTTGCCAACGGCTGGCTGCTCAATGGCAGCAAGGCCTGGATCACCAATGGCTCGATCGCCGATGTCGCGACCATCTGGGCAAAGACTGATGATGGTACGATCCGGGGTTTCCTGGTCGAGAAGGGAACACCCGGCTTTACCGCTACCGAGATGCACCACAAGCTGAGCCTCCGAGCCTCGATCACCGCCGAGCTCTTCTTTCAGGACTGTCTCATTCCCGAAGAGAACCTGCTTCCTGAAACGAAGGGGCTCAAGAGTCCGCTCATGTGCCTGACGCAGGCCCGCTACGGTATCGTCTGGGGCGGCATTGGCGCCGCTCGCGACTGCTATCAGACGGCTCTTGAATATGCCAAGCAGCGCGTCCAGTTCGATCGGCCAATCGCCTCGTTCCAGCTTACCCAGGAGAAACTGGCCCGGATGATCACCGAGATCACCAAGGCTCAACTGCTGGCCCTCCAGCTGGGAAGATTGAAGGACGCCGGCCTCATGGATCCGGTCCACGTCTCGATGGGCAAGATGAACAACGTCGAGATGGCCCTTGAGTGTGCCCGTACGGCGCGGACGATTCTTGGCGCAAACGGCATTACTACCGACTATTCGATCATGCGCCATATGTGCAACCTCGAGTCGGTCTTCACCTACGAGGGAACACACGAGGTCCACATGCTCTCGATCGGTCGTCAGGTGACCGGTCTGAGCGCCTTTGCCTGAAAATGAACGACCCGGGGTGGTCTGGTTACCACCCCGGGTCATCCTCTCTCAGCTCTTCACACTCGGCTACATTTATCTACTTGAAGAAGGGGAAGAGCCTCTTCAACTCGGCCTTGTCTGGTCGACGCCCATACTCACAGATCTCGAAAGCCTCGGCATACTTGACCTTTGCCGCCGCCTCGGCGCCATAAAAGTCGACAAGGACGGAACGGAAACGATTGGCAACATTGATGTTTCGCGAGGCATGCTGATCGCGCACCTCCTTGACCCGGCGAACCCGGTCAGCCGGCGTCTTTGGCATCAGCCCTTCGTGACCGTTCGCTCCACCCTCGAGAAATTGCGACTCCATGACCGCCAGACCATCCAGTTTCCGGTCGATTACCGTGTCGATCGAGACGGCGATATCGGGCTGTGACGGATTCGGCTTCATAAAGCGATCGGTGTAGTACATGAAGATCGGATTGTTCTTCAGCGGCGTGACCTCGGGGCAGATGAAGGGGACGGTGACCATATAGGCCGCGTCCTGGACGAGGATGCCAGTGTAGCGATGATCGGGGTGATAATCGTTGGGGCGCGGACTGAGCACGAGATCGGCCTTCCATTCGCGGATCAGGCGGATGAGGGTTCGCCGGTTCTCGAGCGTCGGCAGCAGCTCGCCGTCGTGGTTATCGAGAACCTCGACCGAAGAGCCATAGATGCGGGCGGTCTCCTGCACCTCTTTCTTGCGGCGGAGGGCAAGCGGCCCGCCGGCTTCACGCCAGTGGCCGATGTCACCGTTGGTCACGGCAACCAGTTTGACGTGGTGACCCTGCGCGGCCCACATACTGGCCACCCCGCCAACCTGCAGTTCGCAGTCGTCGGGATGGGCGCCAAAGGCGATGATCCGCAACTTTCCGTCGTCGGGTGGTGTTGCCGAATCGCGTGTGGCTGATGTCTCGGCGGTGAAGACCAGCGCCAGAATGAGAATGCTGATGGTCGTTGTCAGAATGTGTCGATAGTTGATCATGTCATTTTCCCTTCAGTAGCACTTTGATAGAACTTTGATGGTACTTGCAGTCTGGAAGGTCAGTCCCTATCCCATGGCGACTCTCAGTGGAGCCCCCTCGTCATAAACATTGCCAGTAAACATAATCCCCAGGGGCAGTCCGTTGACTGCGCCACAAGGGGTCACGACTGCGGGATGGCCCGTCAGATTGGTGATCGTCAGACTGGCGCTCCCCGGCGCCGGAGAGACGAAGACATCCCACTGACTCATGAGGCGATCCATCTCGATCATCAGCAGCCGACGGATCCGCTGGGCCCGCAGGTACTCGACAGCTGGAATGAAGCGCGAGGTGCGGAAGGAGTTTGGCCAGTCGTTCGGGCCCTGCCCGGAGAGCTGGTTGACCCGCCCGTCTCGGGTGATATCGTCAAAAGCCGTTGCTGCCTCGGCAGAGAGGATGATCCGCAGCGCCCCGGCCTCGATCTTTGGCAGCTCGATCGGTTGCAGGTTGGCCCCGGCGGCGCGGAGCCTGTCGAGTGCCTCTGCGTATACTTTTCGCCGCGCCTCATCACCCTGTTCGAACTCATTCTTCAGGTAACCAATCCGCATCTTCGAGAGTTGTCGGCGGGGAGACCAATTGAAGGCGGCATCGCTGACGCTCAGATCGCGTCCATCAGGCCCATACAACGCATCCAGCACGAGGGCGCAGTCCTCGACTCCGCGGCAGATCGGCCCGATCTTGTCCATGGTCCAACTGAGGGCCATTGCCCCATAGCGGCTGATTCTCCCATAAGTCGGGCGGAGTCCGGTGACGCCACACCGCGCCGATGGCGAGATGATCGACCCAAGGGTCTCAGTCCCGATCGCAAAGCCGACCAGACCGGCCGCCGTCGCCGCTGCCGAACCGGCCGAAGAGCCGCTGGAACCGATGGTTGCCTCCTCGGGCTGTTTTGGGTTGCGCGTCACTCCTTTGAACCAGCGTGCTCCCTGGGCCAGTGCACCCATCGAGAGCTTGGCGACGAGCACTGCTCCAGCCTCCCGCAGCCTCTCGACCACTGTCGCATCGAGATCGATCATCTGCTCACGAAATGGCTCGGCGCCCCAGGTGGTCAAGTATCCCTTCGTCGCAAAGAGATCCTTTAGTCCATAAGGTATGCCGTGCAGCGGTCCACGGTAGCGTCCAGCCGCAATCTCACGATCGGCCGCTGCCGCCTGCTGCTGCGCCAGTTCCTCGGTCAGGGTGACGACGCAGAGCAGCTTCTCACCCTCCTTCTTCAACCGGTCGAGATACATCTGCGTCAACTCGACCGACGTGACGCGTCGGGTCCGCACCAGCTCTGCGAGCTGAGTGACGGTACAGAAGGCGAGATCCTCGACCTTCGTGAAGCTCGGGGGCGCGACCCGTGTTCGCCGCAGCGGAGTCCGCGTCCGCTGATAACGCTTCCCTGGCAGGGCGGGATTGAAGAGCGTCGCCAGCTCGGTGTCGAGCGGTACATCGATCCGCCGCAGTGTCTCATAGCTGGTCAGATTGCGGTTGATCCCCGGCAGTGCCTGTGTCTCCTGTCCCTCGGTCAGCGAAAGACCGGCAAGCTGCGCTGCTTCGTGGAGCATCTCCCGCGAGATGCGTCCATTGACCGGGGCCTGACCAGCTCCGGCTTCCGTAACTCCACTCTCGGGCAGCATGACCGCCGCTCCCGCTGCCGGAAGCGACTTCATGAATCTGCGCCGACCATCATCAACACGGCGTACTCTCTTCTTCATCTCGATTTCAGGATTAAGGTTGTCTGATTAAAGTTGCGTTGCAACGTAGTCTGGGAAGACGATCGCTCATCCAGACCGACTTGCCTGATCACGGTCGATCAATTATTGTCTCATTCTGTTATAGTCACAATCTGTATTGGGAAGATCTTAAGACCATCGGACCATCCGAGGCCAGTCCGCGCCGTGTCGGGTGGATCTTTTTCGGTCAGATAAATTATCAGGTGACAGGTCGGCCGCCTGTCAGATAACCGGGAGGATGAGGTTTGAACAGGGTTCTTCAAGCGATTCTACTGACCATTCTGGTCATCTTGACGATCAGGACAACCGAGGTGGTTCGTGCCCAGACAAAGCCAGCGCCGCGCAAGGGAGCGGCGACCGGAACCCGGGCTCCGGTGCGGTCATCTGCATCCGGACCGGCGGCGGTGGCGCGTCCCGAGGATCAGATTCTCCAGGCCGAACAGCGCTGGATCAAGGCTGTCACCACCAATGACACAGTAATCCTCAAAGGTATCCTTGCCGACGATTTCATCCTTACCGATCACGATGGAGCCCCACTGACGAAGGCCGACATCATTGCCCGCATGGCCGACAGTCGAGCCGGCTCGGTCCAGATCGATCTGCTCGACTCGAAGGTTCGTCTCTATCCTGGAACCGCCATCAAAAATGGACGTTTCGTCTTCAAAAATGGTGATGATCGCCTCGCCGAAGCAAGTGTCACCGAGGTCTGGGTGCGAGTGAAGGGCGTCTGGCGCCTCGCGTCGGTCAACTCTCTTCCGGTGCTTCCCGAGGGGCAGTTGACGTCGCCCAATCTGCTGCTTCCGAGTCGTGAGGTCATCACACGGACCGGTCTGCGTTACGAGGATCTCGACCCGGGAGCGGGCCCGACTCCCACCCGCGGTCAGACCGTCGTCGTTCACTACACCGGCAGACTTCTCAATGGCCAGAAGTTCGACAGCTCGCTCGATCGCAATCGCCCCTTTGAGTTCCGCATCGGCGAGGGGCAGGTCATCAGGGGCTGGGACGAAGGCGTCATGTCGATGAAGCTTCGTAGCAAGCGGAAGCTGATCATCCCGCCCCACCTTGGATATGGTGGCCGTGATCTTGGAGTTATTCCTCCCAACTCAACCCTCGTCTTCGAGGTCGAACTGCTGGAGATCAAACCATAGTCCCATCGGACGAATGACGGATCTGCAAATCCTATGAGCAAAAGCAATCGTGTCCGAGTCGGTCTGGTCCAGATGAGCTGTGGAGTCGATCCGGCCGGGAATCTTGACAAGATCATCGCAAAGATCGGTGAGGCGGCCGACCGTGGAGCCCGGATCATCAGCACCCAGGAGCTCTTTCGATCGCGCTATTTCTGCCAGACCGAGGAGCATGCCAATTTCGATCTTGCCGAATCGATCCCCGGGCCAAGTACCGATGCGCTCTGCCGGCTGGCGGCCTCGCGTGGCGTCGTCATTGTCGGATCGCTCTTTGAGCGTCGCGCGCCCGGGCTCTACCACAACACGGCCGTCGTGATCGATGCCGATGGATCGCTCTGCGGACTCTACCGCAAGATGCATATCCCGGACGATCCGCTCTTCTATGAGAAGTTCTACTTTACGCCGGGAGACTTGGGCTTTCGCTCCTTTCAGACCCGCTTTGGACGCGTCGGTGTCCTCATCTGCTGGGACCAGTGGTACCCCGAAGCGGCCCGTCTGACCGCCCTCACCGGGGCGCAGATCATCTTCTATCCGACGGCGATCGGTTGGCATCCATCCGAGAAGGTCGAGTATGGAGTTCGCCAGCACGCCTCGTGGGAGACGATCCAGCGCGGCCATGCCATCGCCAATGGCGTCTATGTCGCCGTCGCCAACCGGGTCGGACACGAGCCGACTCCGGCCGGCCATCCCGGGGAGGGAATCGAGTTCTGGGGGCAGAGCTTTATCTCTGATCCATCCGGCCAGATCATTGACAAGGCCTCGGTCGCCAGTGAAGAGATTTTGATTGCGGAGATCGACCTTGGCAAGAGCGATGTCCAGCGGACCCACTGGCCGTTTCTTCGTGATCGGCGGATCGATGCCTATGGAGATCTGACGCGCCGTTTCATCGACTGATCGAGGAGACCGATTTGACCGCTACGCAGATTAAGTCCACCCCTGCTCAACTTGGATACCACATGCCGGCCGAGTGGGAGCCCCACGAAGCCACCTGGCTCTCGTGGCCACACAAGGAGGCGAGCTGGCCGGGAGCCTTCGAACCCGTCCCGGAGATCTTTGCCGAAATGACCCGCCACCTCTCCCAGTCAGAGCTGGTGCGGATCAATGTTGCTGATGAGGATTTTGCCCGCCAGGTGCGGAGCCTGCTCGAGCGCTCCGGCGTCGATCTGCAAGCCGTCCGCTTTCACCTCAATCCGACCAACGACGCCTGGTGTCGCGACCACGGGCCGATCTATGTCGTACGCGACCGGAATGGACGGCGTGAGCGGGCGATCAACGACTGGGGCTACAACGCCTGGGGCGACAAGTATCCTCCCTATGACCTCGATGATGTCGTGCCGACCCGTATCGCCTCCGAGTCGGGTGAACCACTCTTCACCCCCGGCATCGTCATGGAGGGCGGTTCGATCGAGGTCAATGGGCGCGGGACTCTCCTCACGACCGAGTCCTGCCTGCTCAATCCCAACCGTAACCCGCATCTCGATCGTGCCGGAATCGAGCGCTTCCTGCGCGACTACCTCGGTGTTCACCACATTCTCTGGCTTGGTGATGGCATCGTTGGTGACGATACCGATGGCCACATCGACGATCTGACCCGCTTCGTCACCCCTGAGATCATCGTCACCGCCGTCGAGGATGACCCGCTCGACGAGAACTACCACCCGTTGCGCGAAAACCTTGCCCGTCTGAAAGGAATGGTCGATCAGGATGGCCGCCCCTTCCGGGTCGTCGAACTGCCGATGCCCGGTCCGGTCTCCTTCAATGGCCATCGCCTCCCGGCCAGCTATGCCAACTTTTACGTTGCCAATCGGGTCGTTCTCGTTCCTACCTATCGCCATCCAAATGACGAGAAGGCCTGTGCGATCTTGCAGTCGTTCTTCTCCGGGCGTAAAGTTATCCCTGTCGACTGCTCTTCCCTGATCTGGGGGCTCGGAGCGATCCATTGTGTGACGCAGCAGCAACCTGCGGCGGGATGAGCGGGTGGGTTCGAATATGAGTGAAATACCAGCCATCACCGCCAATCATCAGTACCAGCGTGGTGTACAGCGTGTTCTTTTTATCACGCTCTGCCTCAATCTGGCGGTTGTTGCGGGAAAATTGGTCGCCGGTATCCTTGCCGGCAGCCTGAGCGTCATCAGTGATGCGATCCACTCTTCGGTCGATTCGCTCAACAATGTGGTGGGTCTGGTGGTGACGAAATATGCATCGGCCGAACCGGATGAGAACCATCCCTACGGCCACGCCAAGTTCGAGACGCTCGCCGCCTTCGTCATCGCCGGTTTTCTCTTTGTCACCTGCTATCAGCTCGGGCTGAGTGCGCTGGGGCGCATCTTCGATCCTCCCTCCACTCCACCCGAGATCTCGTGGCTGACAATCGGCGTGATGGTCGTCACCATTGCGACCAACGTCGTCGTCACCCTCTACGAGTATCGCGAAGGGAAGAGGCTGAAGAGCGATTTTCTGATCGCTGATTCCATCCACACCCGGAGCGATGTTGTCGTCAGTTGCGCGATCCTCGTCGGACTCTTCCTGATCCGACAGGGCTACTACTGGCTCGATCCGGTTCTCTCTCTCGGCGTGGCGGTCTTCATTGCCTGGAGCGGATACCAGATCTTCAAGAGCACCGTCCCCGTCCTGGTCGATGAAGCTCCAGTTCCACCTGCCCGGATTGCCGAGATCGCGGCAGGGGTGACCGGAGTCCATTCGGTCCACGACATTCGTTCCCGCTCCCACGGCGGGGAGATCTTTATCGAGATGCATATGCACGTCGATCCACGAATCGAGCAAGACCATTACGCCACCCACGCGGTGACCGAAGAGGTCGAGGAGCGCCTCAAAGAGGCTCTTGGACGCGTGACGGCGACGATTCACGTCGAACCATTGCCACCTGATCAACTGGACTGAGATCTGTGAGGGTCCCAGATCCAGCGGAGGTATTCATGCCAGCAGAGAACAACATTAAAGAAGAAGCGCCCAGTCCTGTCGTCACGCGTCGTGACTTTATCCGCACTTCGGCGACTGCGGCCGGAATGCTCGGTCTGACGACTCTCAACAACGAGATCGTTTCGGCTGCCGAGCCGGCTGCCCGCAAGGCGACCGACTGGGTTCAGCTTGGCCGTCTCAACAAGGGCAAGTTGAAGATCACCCGGCTCGGGATGGGCACCGGCTCACACAATGGCCGTGTCCAGATGGAGCTTGGCCAGCCCACCTTCAACAAGCTTGTTCAGTATGCCTTCGACAGCGGCATCCGCTACATCGATACCGCCAAGAACTATCTGACATATGGGATGATGCGCGAGGCCCTCAAGCCACTGCCGCGTGACCAGTACTTTCTTCTCTCCAAGATGCCCTCCGGAGGCACCGGTCCGGTCGATCCACTCAAGACGATCGATCAGTACCGCCAGGATCTGGGTGTCGACTACATCGACGCACTGCTGATCCACTGTACCGTCACGGCCGATTGGCCGGAACGCATGAAGAAGGTCATGGAGGCCTTCGATGAGGCCCAGGCCCGCGGCTGGATTCGGGCGAAGGGCATGTCTTGCCACGGTCTCTCAGCCCTCCGCATCGCCGCGAAGAGCGACTGGCTCGAGGTTCAGCTTGCCCGTATCAACCCGCAGGGCCACCACGTCGATGGTGACCATCCGACCAATCCCCACGATCCCCATGGCAAGGTTCCCGAGGCCATGAAGGAGATCAAGTCGATGCACGACAAGGGACGTGGCATCATCGCCATGAAACTGGTCGGAAATGGCGACTTCGTCAATGCCGACGACCGTGAAAAGGCCGCCCGTTACGTCATGAACTGCGGTTTTGTCGATGCCTGCGTCATGGGCTTCAAGTCTCCCGCTGAGATCGACGAGGGAATCGAGCGGGTCAACCGGGCCTTGAAGGGCTGATCCACCCGGACTGACCACCAAAAAGGGGAGGGAGCTGCTTCAAATCTGCCGCAGCCCCCTCCCCAACCTCTTTGACTCTCCAGTCAGACCCGACGCGTCTCAGTCGACAAACTCGACCTTGACCTGGTTTGGGATGACTCCCTTGCGGAACCCCTCATCGAGCATCAACTGGACTGCCTCACGATCCCGATCGGTATACCCAAGCGTACTGCTGTTGACCCACATCGCCACAAACTCGTCGGCCGTCTCGACCGGCATGTCCCGCGCGAACTGCATCGCATAGTTCAGCGCATCTTCGCGATGATCCATCGAATACTGGATGCTCCGGTGGAGCCAGCCTGAGACCTTCCGCTGCAGCTCCGGCCCGAGATCCCGCCGGATCACATTCCCACCCATCGGCAATGGCAGTCCAGTCTTCTCCTTCCACCACTCACCAAGATCGACAATCTTCTGCAACCCGTCATTCTCATAGGTCAACTGACCCTCGTGGATCAGCAGCCCGGCATCGTAATCGCCTCTCACCACCGCTTCAATGATCTCATCGAAGGGGACGACGCCAAACTCGAACTCCGGCGTGTGGAGCCGCAGCGCAAGGTAGGCACTTGTCAGCGTTCCCGGCACGGCAATCCGCTTCTTTGGCAGATCGCTTGCAGAAAACTTCTCCCGGGCGACGACGATCGGTCCATACCCATCGCCAATGCTCGCTCCATGCGGCAATAGCATGTAGTTCTCAGCAATGTACGCATAGGCGTGGAAGGAGACGGCCGTCACATCATACTCACGGGTCGTCATCGCGACCTGATTGAGCGACTGGATGTCTCGCAGAACGTGTGTAAAATGGAGCTCGCCCGTGTCCAGCTTGTCGGTCGCCAGACCGTAGAACATGAAGGCATCGTCCGAATCCGGACTGTGAGCTACCTTGATCTCTCGTTTCATAAGATGAAGAATCCTCTTGATATGATAAACAGCGGTTTTCTGGCGCGGCTCAATCGGCCGCAGCATACTCTCGCAACGGATGATAGAGCGTGTCGCGTTCGACAGGCAGGAAGCCGGCCTCGTTGATCAGCCTGACGATCTCGTCACGAGAAGCCTCATTGTCGCTCCGTGCCTCGACCAGGTAGGACTCCATCAGCTCCCCACCCCGCGTGATCGTCCCGTCAAAGTCGTTTGCCCCAAAGTGGAGCGCTGTCTGCGCGAGCCGCTTGCCGAGCATCACCCAGTAGGCCTTGATGTGATCGATATTGTCGAGCATGAGTCGCGAGACGGCGATCATCTTCAGGCTGTCGATACCCGATGGGCCTGGCAGATGGCCCAGTTGCGTTCCCGGCGGATAGAAGGCGAGCGGAATGAAGCACTGGAAACCTCCCGAGCGATCCTGCTGCTCGCGCAATCGCACCAGATGATCGACCCGGTCGGCGGTTGTCTCGACATGTCCGTAAAGGATTGTCGCATTGGTCTTCAGTCCGGCGGCATGCACCTTTCCTGCGACCTCCAGCCAGCGGTTTCCATCCGTCTTGTGCGTACAGACCTTGGCCCGGGTCTCCTCGGCAAAGACCTCCGCCCCGCCTCCCGGGCACGAGTCGAGCCCGGCCTCCTTCAGCTGCTCGATCGTCTCCTCATCCGACATCTTGTAGAACTTGGCGAAGAAATCGATCTCGACCATCGTGAAGGCCTTCAGGTGGAGCGATGGAAAATCGCGCTTGATCGATGAGAGCAGGTCGGTATAGTACGAGAAGGGGAGTCGGGTGTTGAGCCCACTGACGATGTGCAGTTCCGTCGCCCCCTGCTCCCAGGCATCCCGCGCGATCTTCAGGCACTCCTCGATGCTGTGCGTGTAGCCGTGCTCTTCGTTGTGCTTGGCAAAGAACCCGCAGAACTTGCAGTCGGCATAGCAGTAGTTGGTCGGATTGAGGTGCCGGTTGACGTTGAAGTAGGTTGCCCGATCGTGCTTTCTTCTTCGCACGATATCGGCGAGCCGGCCTATCCCATGCAGGTCACTGCTCTCAAAAAGTCTCATCCCATCGGCAAAGTCGAGGCGCACTCCCGCCAGCACCTTCTCAGCTATCGGCGCAAGTCGTTCATCGACCAGATAGAAATTCTCGTTCATCTCTTTACTCCTTCAAACGGCGTCGGATCAGAGATTCGATCTCCGCCCGCACCAGTTCACCTGTCGCCACATACATTCGCCGGGCGAGCGTCCCACCCTCCCGCTCAATCTCACGACCATCGATGACGATACTGAATGGCGTTCCCCATTTCCGCTCATCTCCGGCCTTTGTGCGGAGCCGGTAATGGCGCGTTCTCTTCCGTCCGGTCTCCTCCTCGGTGACCATCGGATAGACCGGTTTGTGGCGTCCGCGGAACTTCTCCAGCTCGGCGGCATTTGAATACTCGCTGATCCCGATCACCTCGAAACCCTCAGCCCCATATGTACGATAGAGGTCGTTGACCGTTACCATATCGTAGTTGCTGTTATGGCAGAAGGTGGCAAAGAAGTGAAGCAGCACGATCTTGCCATCCCTCACCAGCTCGCTCAGGTGGACCTTGCGCCCATCAAGCGTCTGTACTTCAAAGTTGTCGAGCTCCAGATCAACATTCCGCAATGAGGCGTAGTCGTGACTCCGGCTCCCGGTCTCGGCAACCGCCTCCGCCTCCTGACCAAGTCCCTCTCCGGCCAACAGCCCGACCAGCAGCAACATCCAGACGGTCCATTTGTTAGCTTTCATCATAGCCTCCCGCGGCCGGCCTCTTCACGAAAAGAGGAGAACATCGGCGGCGATCGTCACGAAGAGGATCACACTCACATAGGCATTGGTCGTAAAGAATGCCATATCGAGTTTTGACAGATCATCCGGTCTTACCAGACGGTGCTGGTGGATCAGCAGCCCAGCCGTTGCCGCCAGTCCGACCATTCCGACCCAGTGCAGTCCGGTCAACCAGGCGATCCAGAGCAGCACGACGAACATCACGAGATGGAAGAGCCGCGCAATCTGCAGTGCCCGTGCCACACCAATCCGGGAGGGTATCGAATGAAGACCCGCCTGGCGGTCAAAGCCTTCATCCTGACAGGCGTAGATAATATCGAACCCGGCCGTCCAGAGCAGCACCGCCAGGCTCAGCAGCAGTGGAGTCGGCGCGTCGATCGCTCCCCGAACCGCAATCCACGCCCCGGTTGGCGCAATCGCCAGCGCCCATCCCAGCGCGACGTGCGAGAGCGCCGTGAACCGCTTCGTGTACGAATAGAAGAGTACCGATCCCAGCGCCAGCGGCGAGAGCTTCAGCGCCAGCGGATTGAGCATCGCTGCCGCCACAAAAAAGATTCCTGACGCTCCCAGCGTGAAGATCACCACGTAGCGGGTACTCAACAGACCCGCCGGTATCGCCCGCATCCGCGTCCGCGGATTGGCCGCATCAAAATCGCGGTCGACCAGCCGGTTGAAGGCCATCGCTGCCGACCGCGCCCCAACCATCGCCATCACAATCCAGACCACCTGCTTCAAACCCGGTAGACCGCGTGCTGCGAGCACCGCTCCCAACAGCGCAAAGGGCAACGCAAAGAGCGTGTGTTCGAACTTGATCATCTCCAGTGTCGTCTTCAGGTTCTTCAACATAGGATCGATTTCGCTCCCGTTCTCAGCCTCGCTGCCGCGCCGGTCGACTCCCCTCCCAGCGCGTCAACTGCTCGTGTGAGATCCCGAGATGATCCAGCAGTCGATGGCAGAAGTGATCGATCAGGTCGTCGATACTCTTTGGAAAATGGTAGAAGCTAGGCATCGCCGGGACGATCCGTACCCCCATCCGCGCCAGCTTGAGCATATTCTCGAGGTGGATCTCATTGAGCGGCGTCTCGCGCGGCACGATGATCAACAAACGCCGCTCTTTCAGGATCACATCCGCTGCCCGGTGCACCAGATCCCTTGTCACCCCGCTCGCAATCGCCCCCAGCGATCCCATGCTGCAGGGCAGGATGACCATCGCATCCGACAGGTATGACCCACTCGCAATCGTCGCCCCGATGTCGTTCGCCGAATGCGGGACGATCTTCTCCGAATCCCGTCCGATCAGCTCCCGGGCGACCCGCCCGTCGGTCCCCGCCAGGTTGAGACCCAACTCCTCATTCGCGACCCGCACCCCAGCCTGGGTGACGACCAGATCGATCCGCTCAACCTCCGGACTGGCATCCAGCCATTGCAGCAACCGCTGGGCATAGATTGCTCCACTTGCTCCAGTTACTCCAATGGTGATCCGCTTGCCTCGATTCATAGAATTAAAAGAATCAGTCCTCAGACTAGTTGGTCCCCGTTTTCTCGACCCGATGTCGCATCTCCTGTGCCATCACCGCAATCCACTGTCACTGACAGATAGCTCTTAGTACAAGTTTTTCACTATAGAAGTCGCGGGAAAAGCTTGTCAAGCTGCGCTTCAGAACCCTGTAAATTCAAGAAAATTGACAAAATTTGACCAATGGCCATCCAATTTATCTCGCCCACAATGCACGATTCGATTTGAAACTTATGTGCAGATTCTGTTTTCATTGACCCGTCTCGTACGGATCTTCCCTGACGATCAGAAAAGAGTCAGGAGGCGTAAAACCCACAGACCCGTCTACGGACCGACAATTGAGGTGAGGCGCACCGGGTTCGACGGTCAGACTATCCATTCGCTGGATCTCGACCAGCCGATTCCAACCGACCAACGGCTTACTTGAAAAATTTCAATAATTAATATTATGGATCAGACAAGACTGAGGGAAATACTCAAATCATATAAAGACGGACAGACCGAGCTTGATCAGGTGGTTGCCGATCTTCGCCATCTCCCTTTTGAGGATCTGGGATTTGCGCACGTTGACCACCACCGCGCTCTTCGCCAGGGGTTTCCAGAAGTGATCTTTGGCCAGGGAAAGACCCCTGAACAGGTCGGTGGCATTGCCGCTCGACTTCTTGAGCGCTCTTCGAACCTCCTTGTCACCCGGACCAACCCCGAGTCGTTCGAGATCGTTCGCCAGACCGCTCCCGATGCGGTCTACCACGAGAGCTGCCGTGCCATCTCCGTCCGTCGCGATACATCCATTCATGGTCACGGAACGATTGCCGTCGTCACGGCCGGAACATCCGACATCCCCGTCGCTGATGAGGCTGCCCTCACTGTCGAGATCATGGGCAACCGTATCGAACGCCTCTTCGATGTCGGTGTCGCCGGCATCCACCGTATTCTCAGCCGCCGCCAGGTGCTCGATTCTGCACGGGTCATCATCTGTGTCGCCGGCATGGAGGGCGCTCTTCCCTCGGTCGTCGGCGGTCTGGTCAATGTCCCGGTCATCGCTGTCCCGACCTCCATCGGCTATGGCGCCAGCTTCAATGGCATCGCCGCCCTGCTCGGCATGCTCAACTCTTGCTCCTCCAATGTCACCGTCGTCAATATCGACAATGGTTTTGGCGCTGGTTTTGTCGCCAGCCTCATCAATCGTGGTTGAGCCATTCCGCTCGACCCACTCATTGACGCCGGCTCTCGGGTCGGGGAATCCTGAATGATTTCCCGACCTGAATCCTGCCCTGAGCAGGGCATCCTCGCCATCTCAGAGACCGATTTTTTAACCTTGGTCGTCGAAATTGGTTAACCGTAAAAAAAAATCTCTTTTTGTAAAAAAAGACTGGAATAAACATGGCGAAATGTGTTTACTTATAGCGTCGGTATGATCTGCCGATGTTGGGCAGCACGAGGTGTTACCGTAAAAGGGATGCTCCGTCGCCAACGCTCGACTCGATCTTTGGTACGAAGAGGGTCGATTGTACCCAGTGAGCAATCGACCCTTTCGATATTCTCTTCGCACCCAAGATCGAGCGGCACTCACAAACTACACACACGTTACTCATTCACGCCGAAGAGCGTGATCAGTGGTCACTCAGATCCCCCGTCCTGAGCGCCGAACTCAGATTGGTTTGGTTTGTGAGATGACCGTCCTGATTGAAAGACCTGACTTAAACTTCGTCTCTACCCCGTGACAGCCCCAGCTTCATCGAGTTGGGGTGTCATTGCCCGCCAGAATCATAAGTAAATCGACCCTGATTCTCACCCACGCATCTTCACCCTTCGACATATCATATAGTTTCACAAATATCGCTCATCACCCTGCGCCGGGCTCGATCGCCCCCTGCCGCGAACCTGCTGCCATCGGAGTCTGACAGAAAATTTTTGGTAGGATTTCGAGTGTAACCTTCGTATAATGGCGCCAAGTGAACAACGACAGCCATTAGGAGGTACTTTAACCATGCCTGCTGAAACAGCCGACTGGGTCGCGCTCAATATGGTTCGTGGAATCGGGCCTCGTTCCGCCAATCAGCTTCTGCGTGAATTTGGCTGCCCGGCCAATGTCTTCACCGCATCGCGTTCCGCACTCGAGAGGGTTGGACTCAAGCCGCCGACGATCCGCGAACTCCACGACAGCGAGGTTCTACAGAAGGCGGCGGCTGAGATCGAACGGCTCGAACCGCTGGGGATCGAACTGGTCACCCTTGGTGACCCGGACTACCCGTCTCTGCTGCGCGAGATTCACGATCCGCCACTGGTTCTCTATCTGCGTGGACGGTGGCGTGAAGCGATCGCGCGGCCCTGCCTTGCCGTCGTCGGATCACGCCGCTCATCGAGCTATGGCATCAATGCCGCAGCAAGCCTCGCGCGTGACCTCGCCGCGCAGGGTCTGACCATCGTCTCCGGTCTGGCCCGTGGCATCGATGCCGCGGCCCATCGCGGGGCTCTCGACGGTGCCGGACTGACCATCGCCGTCGTCGGCACGGGTCTCGACAGCACCTACCCGGCGGAACATCGCCCACTCTCAACCGAGATCGTGGCCTCCGGGGCCATCATCTCCGAGTTTCCTCTCGCGACCCCTCCGCTTCCCCAGAACTTTCCCTATCGTAACCGCATCCTGAGCGGTCTCTGCTTTGGTGTGCTGATCGTCGAGGCCGCCGAGCACAGCGGCTCGCTCATCACCGCCCGGATGGCTGCCGAACAGGGGCGTGATGTCTATGCCGTTCCTGGCAATATCACCTCCCAGACCTCGTTCGGACCCAACTATCTCATCAAGGACGGCGCCAAACTGATTCAGTGCGCACGCGACGTTCTCGAGGAGCTGCCAAATGACCTCCGCTCTGACATACACGAACTCTCTGACGGTCCATCTCCTGCCGTCCAGACCAGTATCGACTCGGTTATCCTCACCGAGGTCGAACGGTCCGTCATCGAACTCCTCTCGACCGATGTGCCTGCCCACATCGATCAGCTCCTTCTGGCCAGTCAACTCTCTTCTCCCGCGATGATGAATGCATTGCTTGGTCTCGAAATGAAAGATAGAATCATCCAGCTTCCGGGCAAGAGTTTTTTGCGACGACTCTAAGCTCTATTTAAGCCGGATGACCGCGGATTCTTTCGCATCAATTGACCGCAACGGTGAAGGGGATTATGTTCGACTGGTTCATGGAGTGGTTTCTCGAGATCTCGCGGCAGGTTGTCACCATGCCCGTCTCTCTCGCTGCTCCGCTCATGATCGTCATCGGTACACTCGATTCGTCGCTCCTCTCTCTTCCGGAGGTCAACGACTATATTACGGTCGCCCGCGTCGCCAACAATCCGAATGAGGTCTACTACTTTCCT
>CAIOZW010000434.1 GCA_903862855.1 uncultured Acidobacteriota bacterium | reverse complement strand
GTTCCGGTCGTCAGCACATAGTTCCGACTCGCGGCTGCCTCGTGGATCGCCTCTTCCTGATGACGGTGCAGATTGAGCAGGCTGCCCGAATGCCCCTCACTATCCTTCTCCCGACGAAATATCCGGAGACACTCCGGGTGAAGTTGCCCGGCAGCGATCAGGCTTTCGATCGATTGACCACGGGCGAACGAGGGGTTGAGCTGAATCAGTGGATCGGGATAGAAGACACCCTCCCTCAACTGGGTCTCGACCAGTTTCGCAATCCGCGGATCACTGATCCGCATGAAACTCTTGATGTACTGCTGATACTCGTCGACGAGGTGATTTCTGAAGTCAAAGATATTCATCGCTCTGTCATGGTCGGTGATTTAACCAATACTATGAATCTGGTCGTCTAAATCTGGCGAGGCTCAGGCATTTGGTGACTGAAAGAAGCCAGCCAAAGAGTCGCAAGCCACTTACAATGGCTCATTTGATCAATGTGTATCGCCGGTGACGGGGGACGGCGGGCCGGAAGTTGATCCGGACGGTCGAAAACGGTTTGAAATGGGCTTCCAGGTGGCATCGGATCGAGGTGTGGGGCAGGAAGCACCGGACATTAGAATCCTCCAGTGCGCCAGGATTGTCAATAGAAGATTAGAAAGGGAGCATCGTAAGGCGGGGCACGTCACGTAATCGGGGAGCATTATTCGAGCCAGGGTCACATTCAGGCCCAGATTTGCCATTCGCGCATCCCGTAGTGGCAGGCCTTGTGCCTGCCCTGGTTCTTCGCCACTGCGATCGGGGCAACCACAAGCAGGGGGCAACCACAAGGGTTGCCCCTACAGCACGGATCTACTCCATCAACTCTCGCTCCTCGTCGGTAAAGGAGTTGTCGATCTCTTCCTTATTCATCGCCATCTGGCGCATGCGGCTGATCTTTCTGTTGAGTGCGCGGCTCGAGTCGAAGACCTTCCCCGCGCCGTAGCGGGCGACGCTGGATGAATCGATTCCCATCTGCATGGCCTCGTCAAACGCCTCGGCATTGGCAGCGAGAAAGGTGAACTGCCATTTGTAGACGTTCTGCTGGTGGGCGATCATGTCCCTCACCTGTTGGCGCGTGAAGGATTCGCTCGCATTCTCCATCCCGTCAGTGGTGATGACAAAGATGACCAGACCGGGGCGCTCAGTCTCCGGGAGTGCAGCGAGCCGGGCACCGGTATCATTGATCGTCCGGCCGACTGCATCAAGCAGGGCGGTGCTGCCGCGGGGAACCAGATTGTAACGTGGGCACGCCGCCGCATCTACTCCACGAAAGACCATCTCGTAGACATTATCAAACTGCACCAGCGTGATCTTGCACTCACCGGGCCGCTTTGCCTGTTCGCTGATGAAGGTGTTGATGCCTCCTTCGGCATCCCCACGCATGGTCTCCATCGATCCACTGCGGTCAACCACCAGAGTAATATCGGTATAGTCTTCTCTCATTTCATCTCCTTATGGGCATGGACAATCGTTGATCAGGGGTTATATGTTAACTCGATAGTGTGAGAAACCGGCTGGGCGAGCCTGCCCAGGTGAGGTAGACGAGGTCGCGTGCCCGCGTCACACTAACATAGAGCAGTTGCCGTTCGAGATCGAGCTGTTCCTCGCGGACGATGTGATCAGCCTTCGCTTCGATGGCATTGCGATTCGGCATATTCTCGTCATCGAGGTCGACGACGAAGACGACCTTGAACTCGAGCCCCTTGGCGCGATGCATCGTTCCAAGGTTGACGGCCGGCTCAACCGGAAACTCGTCTTTCTTGAGGTGGAAGAATGGAAGACCGCCCCGGGTGAAGCGAGTCTTGAGCATCTCGAGGTTGCTGGATTGCCGGGCAAAGACCCCGATCGAATCAGGAGTGAACCCGTTGGCCAGCAGACGGGCAATCTCGGCAGCGACAAAGTCGTGCTGCTCCTTACGAGTATCAAACGCCTTGAGGATCGGCTCGCGCCCACGAAGGAGGCTGCGGGTCAAGCGACGATTCTCAATTCCACCATCGAGATCATCGGCGGCCTCAGCGAGCAATCGATCGGCATAGAGCCTGATCTGTTCCGTCGTTCGGTAGTTGAGGCGGAGGATGGTCGAGCGCCCCCGCACATCGATGCCCAACGTATGGAGAGTCACCCGACCCGGATAGATTCTCTGTCCGGCATCCCCGGCCAGGAACAGATTCCTGACTGGAGCGAGGCGGGCGATCAGGTGGAGCTCCTGTGGCTTGAGGTCCTGCAGTTCATCGACGATCACGGCGTCATACCCCGAATCCTTTTGACGCGAACGGAGCGGTGGCAGCTGGGCAGCGGCGAGACGGCAGAGCCCCTCCCAAGTGGTGCTTTGCGTGCTTCGCAAGCGATCGCGAATCTGTTCCAGAACCGTCCAGACAGCACGACGTTCGCGAACAGTCAGGGCACGACCACGACCGGCGCGGTTGGCGGCCCGGTAGTCGGCCCACGTCTCGATCCCCTGGTGCTCGACGATCGTCATCCACTCGATCAGCAACTGCTCGTGATCGAGCGGGCAGTCCGGCACGGTCGATCCGGGATCAATCGTGCCGATCATCTCCAGCAGCTCCTTCTCGGTGACCGCGGTCCAGTGCTGGTTGGCGCGGTGTAGAATGTCGCTCGCCAGCCGGTGAACGTGGATGACGGAGATCTTTGCCAGCTCCTCATCCGTGCAGAGGTGGCGGAGGTTATGTTCGATGTTGTGGCAGATGGTCTGGACGAAACTGGTGATGAGCACACGCTGCCCCTCGCGGGCAAGCTGGCGGGCACGATGCAAGGCGACGACCGTCTTGCCGGTTCCGGCCGATCCGGTGATCTTGACCGGCCCGCGACTCTCGGCGGTCACGAGCATCTTCTGTGAGGGATGCAGAAAGGCGATCCATTTCGCCATCGGTTCGCGCAGTATCATCTGGAGCTCCTGGTCGTTCTGGACGACAACCAGGTCCTGGCTCATGGCCTGCAGCTCTTTGATTTTCGCGTCTGGCGCGATGGGGCGTGGCAGTTCGACGGTACGGCCATCGACCAGGTCGAGCAGGCGAACACCCACCTCGAGGGGGAGCTTCTCGACCTGTCGATCAAACTCGGCGCGATTGGCGATCGGCCGCAGCACCGGCAGCCAGGCCTCCGGAACACCCAGCGACATCAGGTACTGATCTGAATGCCGGGCGAGAATCGGCGGCGGCCCCGATGACGGTGAAATGGCCGCGGGTGGCGGCACAATCGGCATCTCAACCACCTGCCAGTGATGCGTCACCGGATGGCGGCCGACTTCATGGTTCGCCGCCCACCGATACGCCTCATCGTGAAGTCCGACATAGACGGCAATCCAGGTTCCGCCGTCCTTCTTGATGATGGTTCGGAGCTCATCGTTGACGCGCGCCGACCAGAGGTTGGTGCTGCGCGAATCATAGAGCCGCTCGAGGCGCAGCGATGGGTGGGCCGGATCGCCGTGAAATCTGGTCAGAAAGCGGAAGACCATCCCGGTCTGCTGCAGATTGAGCCGCGTACAGGCGGTGGTAAAGGTTGACGAAATCGTGATCAAGGCGTTCCCTCAAAACTCGTGCTAGCACTGAAAGGCCAGTCGGATCAACTCAAGAGACTGGTCCCGCCGATCGAGATCGAGGGACAGTACATCCATTTCGGAAGCGAGAGTCTCACGGACCTGCTGTGACCTTGGCTTCGCCACATCGACCAGCCTGATCGGAATCCCGTTCAACTCCATCTGTGCGAAATAGCTGCCAATGACCCGGCCGTGCTCGATGACATCACCGCCCGGCTCGATCTGCAATCCCGGAAACCACGCCTGGAGTGAGGTCAGAATCTGGTGATACTGGTCCTCAAACAGCTCAAGATCGATCTGCGCGGCGGCATCAGGCAGAACAGTCAGAACCGGTTGAGCCACCCCATCATCCGGGATCGGCGTTTGAGGAGTATCCACAAGTTCTGGGTGCCGCGCGGTCACCGATTCGAGCTGATCCTCGTCGCGGGCTTGACGATGCTCCTGCCGGGTCAATTGCGCCGCCGGAGCCTGGTGACGCCCTTGTGTGAGGTGATCAAGGACACGCCGTCTCTGGCGGAACTGTGCAAAGGCAGCGCGGTCTTCCAACAGGTGCCGGTAGAGTGCGATCCGTTCCCCCGGATGAAGCTGATCACGGAGAAAAGCCTCCTGGATATCCTGACGGGAGACGACCCGCCGCTCTTCGACACTGTTGCGAAAAAGAAGTGGGTCGTCGCAGAGTGTCGGTACCGGAGTGGCCAGTCCGAATTGCGTGAAGAGCCTCTTCAGGAGCGGGGTCAGACCGGTTGCCGGCATGCGATCGCCATAGATGCGCCAGACCTCATCACGCACGACCTCGACCACTCGGAGTATCTCGTCACCATTCAACTCCGATCCACTTCCCTGTTCAATGAGACACGCCAGATGGTCGACGAGGCGCAGTGCATCCTGCTGCCACGTCTCGGTAAAATCGATTCGCCAGTCATCAATCGGACGGGGGCCGGCCAGCAGCTCGATCAGACTCACCGCCGGACGGAGTGACGTCCGCGGCAGGATGGCAAATAACCCATTTTCACTCAACTCGGCGGTGGCCAGATCCGACTGGCGAGCAAAGCCAAGCAACTCAACCCGACTCAAACGCCGATCGAGGGCGATGGCCAGATAGATATCGGCCGTGGCGCCAACCAGAAGGGGCATGGTCGGCACCCGCAGCCGCTGATCACCCTGATCAGCGATCAGACGAAGCTCGACCCGCCAATCCCCGGCCTCGAAATCGGCCAGATCGAGAAGCTCGGCAAACTCAGGGCGCATGGCCCGTCCATCCCCGGTCTGCAGACCATAGTAGTCTTCAAGATACTCCCGAATGGCCAGCATAGCGGCCCTCGTTACCAGAACCCTGGTGCGGGTGCCCGAGGTCACGCAGCTTCGTGCCAGTTGCGAAGCCTCGCGGAGATGATCGCTGGTGATGGTCAATTGATCGATGCGGTTCATTTCCTGCCCTCCTCCCTATTGTGCGATCGGAATGGCCTTTTGTTCACGATCCAGGTCAAAAATCTGGCGTAGGGCAGAAAAAATTGCATCGTGGCAGAGTGAAGTCAGCCTATGGCGACGGCGGTGGAGTGTCAGGCGGGTCACCGGATTGAGTTCAGTATAATGGGTTAGCAGATGGTCGACCATCCTGACATCCGAGTCGATCTGTGGCACTTTCGTCTCCAGTTCGAGCGGAAGTCCGTCGAAATCGTCAACGATCTTCCAGAAGACGTTATGCCAGGCAACCGGCTGGTAGCATTCACGCGGATCGACGAGATGGAGATTGGCGAGAACGTTAGTTATGTCCTGGCTGACCGTCACGGCCATCTTTTCAAGGTCGAGGTTGAGATCGAGGTCCGGAGCGGCGAGCAACTGGCTGGTAACCTCTGCCATTGAGATCGCCCCATAGTCGAACGACTCATCAGCGACGCTCATTCCAGCCAGGTCGTCGACAATTGCGAGCGAACTGGCCAACGGTCCGAGATGTTCGAGGTACTTTTTCCAGGACTTCTCGAAACGATTGGGGGCAATGGCCCAGGCCAGCTCATTGAAGTCGTACTTCGCTTCACCCCGCTCACCAAGAGTGATCAGAATCGCAGGCGGCAGAGCGATCCGCCGGGCGATGAAGGAGCGCAGATGGTCGGCGATCCATGCGGCCTTCCACGTATTGTTGCGCTTGAGTCCGGACCACCACGGATAGCGCGCGACCAGCTGGTCGAAATCCAGGTTTGGGTTGGCAAAGCAGAACTCGACCAGGATGAGGCGCTTGACAATCCCATGCAGGACATCATCAAGGACGATTTCGATGAACTCGGTCTCATTGGCCAGGAGTCGGTTTCGCTCGACCGTGTTGAGCTTCGCCGCGTAGCTGCGGACGGCCTTCGGCAAGGGGCCGTCATAGCCGGAGGGCCCCTTGGTCGAGTAGTGACAGAGTGAGAGACTCATCTCGCGGGCAATGATGAAGCGGGCTTCATCGGAGCTCCCCTCCGCACCTAGTCGGAGAACGTCGATCCATAGACTCATCTTGTGATTCGCCTGATCCGGGGGTCGGACCGGAATGATTTCCGGACGAATGTTAAGAATTAATCTGGCGGTGACTCCCTGACTGGCATCGGTTTGCGGCTTGGGCAGGAACCGCCGGAGATTAGAATCGTCGAGACTGGGTGGATTGTCAATAATTATTAGAAAAAGATCAGGAAGAAAGAGCCGGCCTCGGATTCGGGGTCTGTGTTGGGGCCGGACGCCGCCCCTGCTTCGCGTCTTTGCGCCTTCGCGTGAGGCCACCAGGCACCCTCCAGTCAGAGAGAGCGTACACGAAGTCACAAAGCCACAAAGATAACTTGAGGGAAAATGTGATTGCCCAGTCCTGAGTGGGAGAGCTCACTTGTTCCCGGTCAATATTTTCCTGACGTGCTCTGGATTCGGTTGGCGATTCAAGACTAATATATGAAAATTCGCATTATCACATTAGCATTCGAGGAGACCTATGACTGAGAGAAGAGACTTTCTGAAATCACTGGCCGGTGCAGGTATCGGTGCGGCAGTCCACACCGGCGGTATGGCCCAATCGAGCGTCAAACGGCGCAACATCAAGCTGGGCTTCGACAACTTCTCGATTCGCGCCTTTGGGTGGAAGGCTCCGCAGCTTCTGGACTATGCGGCAAGTCAAAAGGTCGATACGGTCCTCTTCTCCGATCTGGGGGTCTATGACCAGTTGACCGACAGCTACCTGCGCGAGGTGAAGGCGAAGGCCGACCACCTCGGGATCGAGATCCAGGTTGGTACGGGCAGTATCTGTCCGACCTCGAACGCCTACAACCAGAAGGTGCTCGGGCCGGCAGACGACCACCTCGCGCTGACGATCAAGGTGGCCAAGGCACTCGGCTCGCGGGTGGCGCGGTGCTACCTTGGCCGGGCCGACGACCGGAAGTCGGCGGGGGGGATCGAGGCGCGAATGGCCGATACGGCGAAGGTCTGTCAGGCGGTTCGCAGCCGGGCGATCGATTCGGGAGTGAAGATCGCGATCGAGAACCACGCCGGCGATATGCAGGCCTGGGAGCTGGTGACCCTGATCGAGATGGCCGGGAAGGATTTTGTCGGGGCGACCCTCGATTCCGGTAACGCGACCTGGACGCTCGAGGATCCGCTGCAGAATCTGGAGGTCCTCGGCCCCTATGCCGTGACAACCGGGCTGCGTGACTCGATGATCTGGGAGACGCCGGATGGCGCGAGTGTCGCTTGGACGGCGATAGGTGATGGTCTGACCGACTGGAATGCCTACTTTGACCGTTTCGCGAAGCTCTGCCCCGGAGTACCGGTGCAGCTCGAGATCATCTCTGGGGCGATCCGGCCCTATCCCTACATGAAGAGCGATTTCTGGAGCCCCTATCCGAAAGCGAAGGCGTGGGAGTTCGCGAAGTTTATTCAGCTTGCGAAGCGTGGCCGGGTGATCGCCCCACCGAGCTTCATGGCGGGGCCGACTGGTGCGGAGCGAGTGGCGGCCGAGCAACAGTTCCAGCGCACGGAGCTTGAGAAGAGCCTGCGTTACTGCCGCGAGGTGCTGGGATTGGGAGTAAAGTCTTGAGCGGGTCTACTGGCGAGCAAGATTTGGCCCACAAGGTAACACTCAGGATTGATTGAGCTTGCGGGTCTCATCCTCGGTCACGCTCCCGGGAGCCGGGTTGTCGGGCAGAGAGACGTTGAACCTCTCCGGGGGCAGCTCGAGCTTGCGGTCGGTGTCGACGACCGGTTCACTGGCGCCAATGGCTGGAGAGGGTGGAACGTAGACCGGTGTTGATGCCGAGTTGACGTGGAGAGAGGCGGGGTTGAACCTGGCCCCTGCGAGTGAAGCGGCCTGGAGATGTTTCTCCTGATTGCGAAAATAGAAGACCGCAAAGATGATCGCAAAGGGCATCAGGATGGCCGCGAGCGGTGAGAGCTCACCCAGATCGATGATGGCGAAGAGGGCTGGCGAGATCGCGGCGAGAATGATCGAGAGAATCATCTTCTGGCGTGGCGTGAATGAGGCAAGCAGTCTGAGATGAGGTTTGGTTGAGTGGTGATCCAGCTTGTGTTGGGCCAATGGCACTTCACCCGTGAGGTACCCCGTCACCGGAGTCATCGCGAGACCACACTGCCGACAGAACCTGACCTTCTGATGATTGGAGGTTCCACACCTTGGACAAAAGATCGACCCACTCTCCATCGTTCCTCCATTCATTCTTCCCTGCCACCCTGCCCCACTCTACCATTTTAACGACTCGCGCGGAGATCCATTAACAATCGCCTGATGACCATCTTTAGATAACTGTCGTCAGATCTTTGAGACCGGAGTGGTGTCAGAGTTCCACTCCGGTCTCAACTTCAGCTCAACTGGCATAGAAGGCATTGGCGGCACTGACGCCGGAAGCGGCCGGCGCATAC
>CAIOZW010000433.1 GCA_903862855.1 uncultured Acidobacteriota bacterium | reverse complement strand
TCACTGATTTTCAGCAAGGACCTTGATAGACCATTTATCGGTAATGTTCAGGAGGAGGGCGCAAACGCGGCAGAGATCAACCGCGCTTATCTGGCGGCATACCGCAATCTGATGGTGGACATCGATCGTATGAAGCCGCAACTTTCAACACTTATCGACGAGGTCAGGTTCGAACGTAAGGAAGAGGAGACGCAGGGGATAGAGAACAATGAGAAAAAGTATGAGGTGCGGGTCAATATCTCCAACTCTCCAACCTGGGTCTATCTCGGTCGTGAGGACTACCGTCATCGACTCAATATAGCACTTGACATAATCGATGCAGTTCGCGCCCAGAATCTCAACACTTTGACCCTCTTTCGGCTCAAAGATATCGACCAGCTCCTGAGCAGGCCAAGAATAAAGTATATCAACCCGATCGACGCTAATCGCATCATGATTGGCCTTGATGACGAACTGTCAGACAGCTTGACGAGGTAGGAACATGGCAAAATCGAATGCAACAACTGGTTCACCGATCGTTGGTCTCGATATCGGAACATCGGCCGTTCGAGTCGTCATGGCTGTGACGAGTGATGATGGTCCAATCGAGATCATCGGGTTTGGCGAGGTCGAGTCGAAAGGGCTGCGCAAGGGAGTGATCAGTCGACCCGATGATGCGGTCGAGTCGATCAAGAAGGCCGTCGAGGCCGCAGAGCACATGGCAGGAATGTCCATTGGTAATGTCTATGTCGGACTTGCGGGATCCCACATCAAGGGCGAGAACAATCAGGGGCGTATCGCCGTCCCGGGCCGTCACCGGGAGATCGCGCGTGACGATATCCGGCGGGTGATCGAGACGGCCTGTGCCATCCCCCTTCCAGCCGGACGCGAAGTGGCCGATGTCATTCCTCAGGAGTATACGGTCGATGAACAGGATGGGATCGATGATCCGCTCGGGATGCTTGGCTCGCGGCTTGCCGTCTCGGTCCATATCGTGACCAGTCCGGTCGCCGCCAAACAGAATATCATTACCAGCGTCAACAGGGCCGGACTTCATGTTGCCGACGTATACCTGTCACACCTTGCCGCTGCCGAGGCGGTCCTCTCTGACGATGACCGTGAGTATGGTTCGGCCGTTGTCAATATCGGTGCGGAGACGACCAGTCTGGCCATCTACCAGCGCGGAGCAGTCTGGCATACCGCAGTCTTTCCGGTCGGCGGCAGCCATTTCACCAACGATATAGCCGTTGGCCTGCAGACGCAGATTCCCGAGGCTGAACGGATCAAGCGTCATGAGGGCTGCGCATCGCACCTTCTGCTGACGCCCGAACTGGCTGAAGAGATGATCGAGGTTCCGAGCATTGGCGGTCGCCCGCCGCGGGTTGTCTCTCGCCGGATTCTCTGTGACATCCTCGAACCGCGGGCCGAAGAGGTTCTCTCCTCTGTCCAGAAAGAGATTCGACAGGCGGGATTTGACCGGCAACTATCGAGCGGGATCGTCCTCACCGGCGGAGGTGCTCTTCTGAATGGGATCATCGAGGTTGCCGAGCAGGTCTTCAGCGCTCCGACCAGGATTGGCGTACCGGAGGGCTATGCCGGGCTCGGACGAGATCTGGCCCTGCCTGCCTACGCAGCCGCGGTCGGTCTGGCCGCCTATGGAGTTCGCTGTGACATCGGTAACCTTGGCAGTGATCGACAGGTCAAGAGTCCTGAACCTGAACGCGAATCGTTCAAGGATCGCCTCAAGCAATTTTTTGGTATCGATAATTAAAAAAAGAGGATCTGCTGTTGGATCGATCAGGATTCATCAAAGACAGACCTCAAACAATAACAGACTGATCTGAAAGTGAGTGAAGCCGCTTTCAACAGGAGGATATGATGTCCACTGAAGACCGCACAAGCCTCAATTTTACGTTTGATGACGAACCATCCAGTTTTGGCGCCCGGATCAAGGTGATCGGAATTGGTGGAAGCGGCGGGAATGCCGTCAACCATATGATCGATGCCGGGATCGAGGGGGTCGAGTTTCTGGTTGCCAATACCGATCTGCAGGCGCTGAAGCGTTCGAAGGCGCCCAACCGCATTCAGTTGGGAGCAAAGCTGACCAAGGGGCTTGGCGCGGGTGCCAATCCGATCGTCGGGCGAGAGGCGGCGCTCGAGGATACGGAGAAGATCATCGAGGCGCTCGAAGGGGCCGACATGGTCTTCGTGACGGTCGGGCTTGGGGGTGGAACCGGAACCGGCGCAGCCCCGATCATTGCCTCGCTTGCTGCTGAACTCGATGCGCTGACCGTCGCCGTCGTCACCAAGCCCTTTCCATTCGAGGGGCGACACCGCATGCGTCAGGCAGAGTCTGGTCTCGAGGTGCTCCGCTCGGTCGTCGACACCCTGATCACCATTCCCAACGAGAAGCTTCTCCAGGCTGTCGATCGGACCATGTCGCTCAACAATGCCTTTCTCGTCGCCGACGATGTGCTGCGGCAGGCAGTCCAGGGAATCTCTGACCTCATCACAACACCTGGTTTCATCAATGTCGATTTTGCCGATGTCCGGGCGATCATGAAGGGCATGGGGATGGCGCTGATGGGAACCGGCCAGGCGAGCGGAGAGCACCGGGCGATGGAGGCTACTCAGCGGGCCATCTCCAGTCCACTGCTCGAAGAGGCGACCATCAATGGCGCCCGCGGTGTGCTGGTCAATATTACCGGCGGTCCTGATCTGGCACTCTCCGAGGTCGAGGAGGCCATGAATGTGATTCACGATGCCGCCGATCCGGATGCCAATATAATCTTTGGAACCGTCCCGGTTGAGGAGATGGGTAACAGGATGAAGATCACGGTGATCGCAACCGGATTTGATGGTGAGAACAGTCTGCTTCTGCCGGAGTCGCAGTCAAGAAATGCTCAGACCAGCTACCGAACAGCCCAGGGTGGGACGAGTAATGCCACCGGAAATGATGGTCACTCGAAGAGCAGCTCCAATGACTTGCTCGAGGATCTCGATGTGCCAACCTTCATCAGAAAGAGGGTCGACTGATTGGGCACTGCCTCGATCGGTACTGGCAAACAGAATCCCCGGACGTGATCAGCCAAACGCCCGGTCTTCCCCGTCTCCAGGCGGGAGC
>CAIOZW010000432.1 GCA_903862855.1 uncultured Acidobacteriota bacterium | reverse complement strand
GCAATGATAAATTCGAGGGCATCCTCGACCGTCGCGATCCCGCCAATTCCGACGAGGGGGATCCCGACGGCGCGATAGACCTGGTGGACGCAGCGCACCGCGATCGGTTTGATCGCCGGGCCGGAGAGTCCGCCAGTGACGTTGGCCAGGCGCGGGCGCCGGGTATGGATGTCGATCGACATGCCGATCGCCGTGTTGATCAGCGAGAGAGCGTCGGCTCCCGCCTCTTCGACTGCCCTTCCGGCCGCGGCAATGTTGGTCACATTTGGCGAGAGCTTGACGATCACCGGGCGCGTCGCGACACGTTTGACCGCGGCCGTCACCTCGGCGGCCTGATGCGGATCATTGGCAAAGCTCTCTCCGCCCGCCTTCACGTTTGGGCAGGAGATGTTCAACTCATAGGCGTGGATCCCCTCACCATCTTCGAGGATCCGGATGGCCTCGATGTACTGCTCGATCGTGTAGCCAAAGACGTTCGGGATCACCCGGGTCCTGTATTGTCGCAGCAATGGCAACTTGTCATTGATGAAAGATCGGGCGCCGATGTTCTGGAGGCCGATGGCATTGAGCATCCCACCATGAGTCTCAACGATACGCCACGGCGCGTTACCGCGCAGCGGCGTGGCCGAGAGCCCCTTGGTGCAGATTCCACCGAGGCGGTTGAGGTCGATCACTTCGGCCATGTCGAGTCCGTAACCGCAGGTTCCGCTCGCTGTCCAGACGGGATTCTGATATGAAACCCCGGCGATCTCGACCGTCAAAAGGGATGATTCAGATGGGTTGAGTTTGATCTCTTCGCTATGCATTTTGTGCCGGATGGACAGAGTTGGAGTTACTGGTCGAGACGAACTGGAGCAGGAACTTCTTGTCATTGAGGTACGACAGACGGTCGACCGCCTCAGCAATCGGGAGCCAGGCGATCGCGGCAATCTCATCATTCGGCTCGAAGTCGTGCTCCCCGTCCGGCTCCATATGCCAGTAGAGGACAACCTTCGGGACCCCTTTGACCGGGTATTTGGTGTAGCCGGCAAAGTCGGTGATCACCGTGCGGTAGCCGGTCTCCTCGCGCACCTCCCGCCTGGCTGCCGCCTCCCAGGTCTCGTCTTCGGGATCGATATGCCCCTTTGGAAGTTTCCAGGACTGATCGTTCTGGCTGAGGATGAGAAGAATCTCCCTCCCTGCTGCTCCGTCTCGCCAGACCAGCCCCCCCGCGCAATAGACTATCTTCTGATCCATTACCATTAAATCCTCGTCTGTGTTGCCTCGATTGTGTCGACTGGTTACCAGGCCAGATCATGACTCCAGAAGACCGGTCCGTCGGTGCAGACCTTCTGGTAGATAAATCCTTCCGGACAGTCGTGGCGAACCGGAACGGCACAGCCGACGCATATCCCATACCCGCAAGCCATGGGTGCCTCAAGCGAGAGCTGGGCCGGGAGACTTCTCTCTGCGGCAATCCTGGCAACCCGATGGAGCATCGGATCGGGGCCACAGGCGTAGAGCTGAACGCCATCCGTTCGGTCGAGATAGTCTTCCAGTGGCGAGGTGACGAAACCGGTCATCCCGTCGCTGCCGTCGATCGTCGCCGTGACGACCCGGTCGGTACCGAGCAGTGCCCGAAAGTCGTCCAGACCACACAGGTCACCGTGGCTTGCTCCACCCAGAAAGAGGCGCGTCGGGATCTGTCGTCGCAGCAACTCCTCTGCCAGAATGTAGAGCGCCGGCGAGCCGGCTCCACCGGCGACCAGCACGGCCTCCCGCCCGGTTTCGTTAAGGTCGAAAGACTTGCCAAGAGGACCGAGACAATCGACCTCCGCCCCCGGCATCAGCCGGGCCAGCGATTCTGTCCCCCGGCCGATGATCTGATAGATGAACTCTGCGTGAACCGCTGTGCGGTCGGTCTCGACCCTGTAAAAGGCCATGGCCCGTCGCAGCAATGGCTCAAAACCGGAGTGTGGTTTGAGCATGGCAAACTGCCCGGCCGCAATCCTCAAATCCTTCTCGATCCG
>CAIOZW010000431.1 GCA_903862855.1 uncultured Acidobacteriota bacterium | reverse complement strand
CGCCCCTACATTCGTGTTGTCTCGACAGGGCCAGTGATCGTACCAATGTGATCGTGTTATTTGTGGCGGATGTAGGGGCGGTTCGTGAACCGCCCCAGTCTTTCGCCGGATTCGACTTGCCCAGAGATCGGGTACGTGTCTCGATTTCATTCTGGGTTGGGCTTTTTTGTCAGGATCTGAGGCGGTTCGCGAACCGCCCATACATTCATATTATCTCGACAGGGCCAGTGATCGTACCAGTGTGATCGTGTTATTTATGGCGGGTGTAGGGGCGGTTCGTGAACCGTCCCAGAATGTCCAATGTCCAAGGTGTTCTGGAGTAACGACGCATCGGAATTGATCGATTATGAATCTGTTCGAGTAATCTGCAGTTGTAACCAGTGTCGCGGCTTCAGGCTGGGTCCATAATCTGGAATCAGGGCAGGCACAAGGCCTGCCCCTACAGTTACCGTAAATATTAGTGGGGGTGGATTATTGATTTGGGGTCGGGGTCCCGTCCCCCTTCACCGCTCCACCAGTGAGTCCTGGACGTCGTGCCACCCTGGATCGGGAAATGCGGATCATTTCCACGCCCCGTTGGGGTAAAAGGAGTGCCTTCGGCGATGATAATGGCTCTTCTCGGCGGTGTCCAAATTTACTCACTTTTTCGTGGTCGCTGACACTCTGAGAGATGCTGATGAGAAATGCGGGCTAGCGCTACCTTGCTATCAGGTACCCCGTTGAGGCGCAAGCCTTCGCTATTTTCGCGTCGTTCCGACAGGAATAATAGAACCCAATGGCCCACAGCCTCCGCCACTGCCTCCCGATTGACGACACAGCATACCCTCACCAACGTCCGAAACCATCCTCTTGCTTCTCAGTCAGGTTGCCATTTGAACGCTCAGAGCTGAATCTTCAGCAGATCATCTCCTTCACCCGGCGTCAGACCCCGGAGAGTCCTGTAGCGTGGAGTTCCGGGTTCACCGACCTTGATCGTGTAGGTTCCTGGTGCGAAGACCTTTGGACGGAACCTCTCTCCCTTGATCCGCAGGGTGTAGAGAGTCTCTCCCGTCGCCTCCTCGACAACCTGTATGACGGGATCGGCAAGCCCTGAGACCTCGAGCGTCGGCAACCAGGCAAAGGGCTTTCGGCCATAGTTGTCTGTCTGCTTGATGGTGATCGGCCAGCCTGGATACTGACGGCCCGTGGTTGGATCGGCATAACGGGGCCAGCACTCGAGCCGGATCGTCCGCTCTGCCTTGTCGAAGCGGATGATGTTATAACCGGGCGACTTGCGGTGGAGCTCCATCGGTTCGGGAAACTGGCCCGCAACCGGCTTCTCGACTGGATTGGCGACGGCGTGAATGGTCAGTCTGTTGTGAAATCCATCCTCGTAATTACCGGAGAATGGCTGGGCGAGTGGTACGCCCTCGAGTGGCGGGTAGTCAGGATTCCAGAAACGAGTGTAGACATTGGCGATTGCCGGTGAGCACTGTGACCATCCGGCATCTCCATACTCGTCAATACCGTGGTGGATGGCACTTGCCAGATGCTGATCACCAGCGATATGAACCATAAAACCGCGGCGGAGCTCCTGCAGGGCCGCCCTTCGCCCCGACTGGGGCCATCCATTCGAGTCGAGATCCTTGTCCAGTTCACCAGCCGTCGGAGGTCGTGAACTGATCTGCAGATTGCAGAAGATCGTCTGACTGAGACAGGCCTTCATCTGTTGATCACGCCAGTCCGCGGCAAAATCCCGGAGAAAGCGGAGCTGCCGTTCACCGAGGAGTTGCGCACCCGGCTGGTCCGCGCGACGGGTATCAAAGTCTTTCTCGGTGATGTGGCTGTCACGGGTCATACGAGCCTTGACGATCGACGGTGAGGACTTGAACTTACGGTCTTCAAGGATGGCAAAGCCGATTCCTCCCCAGACGAGCCGGGTGAAGTAGACCTCGATGCCCTGGGCGACCGGGGTCGGATCCCACGCATCGGGAAGATGGCTGGTCTGAGTCTTCTGCATCATGTTGAGCCAGCCCGGCGGCATGCCATAACCTCCCTGCAGGCCGGCCGGATCGCCGGGAGCGGCAGCGCGACCACCATCACCCCAGATGTTACCGTGGTAGACATCATGATCATCGGGAATACAGATACAAGGACGATGGCGGACGACATCGGCAAAGGTCCAGCACCAGAGGTACCACTTGTAGAGGTAGTCGAGGGCGGCCTCCTCCACCGGAGACTGAACCATGCGGGTTGGATTGCCCTCGTATATCTGGTCTCCGGCAAAGAAGTAGAGGTCTGCCTGATGCCGCTTCAGATTTGGCGTCAGGTCAGCGTGTGGGAAGTTGACATTATAGTTCCAGCGAAAGGTCTGATTGGCCCCGAGCGGACCATTGATCTGCTGGACGCAACTGAGCGAGGCGAGTATCAGTTGATCTTTGGCAACCGGATTGGCGGCGATCGTCCCTTCCCAGTAGTGCCAGGTTGCGCCATTTCGGCGACGGTTCGATTTGAGCCGGTAACGGATACGGTAGGGGATCTCCAACCGGTCGTTCCATTTCGACAGACGGAACCGTGCAACCCAACCGGTCGGTTCGATCGTGGCGGTCTGGACTGTCCGCCAGGTCGCCCCACGTTTCAATTGCAGCTCGGCGGTCTGGCTATCATCCCTGCCGAGGGGAGCGAGCTGGGCCGTCAGCTTGAGCTTGGAATCGTGAACAGTGTAGAGAGCGCCCATGATCGGGCCACAGGTCTGATCATGGTGACTGGAAATCCGTGGACCATCGACCTGCCAATCTCGGAACCAGAAGCGGGCCGTCCTCTCACCCGTTCCCGGGTGAGAGACAAGGGCAAGATTTCCGACGAGCTGCGCGACTGGCACCGAACGGGTTGTCCGGCTCAGTTCCCTCCCCGCACCGTCACGCGCGACCAGAGTCAGCTCTCCATCGGTGCTTCCGGTCAGCTCAAGTGACATCTCTCTCGGCACCTGACGGTGGAGCCCCGGGTTCTCACTTTTCGGTTGCGGAATGGCAAAATCACGAATGAAGACCTGTCCACCGGCATCACATCCGGCAAACCATCCGCCACCCGGTCCGGGCTGATGGTGGATCAGCGCGGCGGCTCGATAGTCCATCGACACTCCACCGGCGCCAACCAGGAAACCGGTCGCCGCATCGGTCGTCGCCTCTCCGCTCTCGATCAGACCAGTTTGCACGCGCAGCGTGAACTGCCCGGCTACGGGAGCAAGACGATGGGTCAAGAGATGGAGTGTCCGCATCGGACTCTCCGCACGACGGTCGAGACACTCGATCCTCCCGCCGTGGAGCCGCCAGTCCTGCAGCCGATTGGCCCAGAACTCCGGCCCGACAAATTGTCGATCGACGCTCTGCGGCAGCTCACTCCTATATCCTCGACGGCCGGTCTCTCCTGATGATCGGGCCACTGCTGTCAACCCGGCAGTCCCGGCTACTGCTGTCTTGATGAAGGTTCGTCGCGTTCCGGCCAAGGTTCTACTCCCCCTTCCTGGTTTGCGTGTATTGTGGATTGAGGGTCATCATCTGTGCGCCAACTGAACGACGCCACTTCGCCAGCTTGCGGCGCAGCCGCACGGCGAGCTGTGGTCGCTCGCGGGCAAGGTCACGCTGCTCACCCGGATCTTTGCGCAGATCGTAGAGTTCAATGTGGCCATCCTGATAGAACTCGATCAGCTTGTCGTCACCATCACGAATGGCCGCGCCAGGCTGGTTGACGTCGCCGGCATTGACGCTCTGATTGCTGTAGTGCGGATAGTGCCAGAAGAGTGGTTTTCTCTCAGGTCTTCCCTCCCCGGTCAGCAGAGGGCGCAGGCTCACGCCATCGAGTCCGGTCCGGTTTCGCAGTCCGCCGAGTTCGACCAGCGTGGCAAAGAGATCCATCGAGGTAACCGGTGTCTGGTTGAGACTTCCCGCCTTGATGCGTTTTGGCCAGGTGATGATCAGCGGGACACGAATCCCTCCCTCGTAAAGGTATCCCTTTCCTGCCCGCAGCGGGCTGTTGTCCGTTGGTGGAGTGTCAGGTCCTTCCCGGACGGAGAGTCCGCCATTGTCGGCGGTGAAGATGATGATCGTCTCATCGCCTAGTCCCAGCTCTTCCACCTTGTGCACCAGGCGGCCAATACTCTCATCCATGCTCTCGATCATTGCCGCATAGACAGGATTGTTCTGCCCCTGCACCGGTCGCGGCAACGCCCGATATTTGGCGATCAGATCTGGCCGTGCCTTCATCGGAATATGGACCGAGTAGTGTGGAAAGTAGAGGAAAAATGGCTTCTCCCGATTGGTCTCCAGGAAACGCTCCGCCTCGGTCGTCAGGCGGTCGGGCAGATACTCACCCGTCGGCGCCTTTTCCAGACCGGGCATGAAACGGCCATCACGCTGGAATGGAGCAAAATAGCTGAGTGGTGTCCCGGTATGGTCACCGGCAATGTTCCAGTCGAAACCCTGCTTCTCCGGTTCAAACCCAACTCCGCCAAGATGCCATTTGCCAATGTGGCCAGTCGCGTAACCCGCTGCTTTTAGAGCCTCGGCAAGCGTCACCTCGGAGAGTGGCAGTTCCTGACGGATGGTCGGCCGGGAGAGCTTCTGTGCCGGCAGATCTGTACGCCCTGGCAGCCAGTCGGTCAGGTGGAGCCGCGCCGGATGCTTGCCGGTCATGAGCGCCGCCCGTGTCGGTGAACAGACCGGCGCCGCAGCGTAAGCATCAGTGAAACGCATCCCGCGCGCCGCCAGCCTGTCGATATTGGGCGTCTGATGGTAGGTGCTGCCGTAACAGCCCGAGTCGGCCCATCCATAATCATCGATCAGAACAAGAATGATGTTTGGAGGACGTTGCTGCGCCAGCGCAAGGCTGGTCGACAGAAGAACAAGGAGTATCGGAAGCAGTCGTCTGATCTTTTTCATCAGGAAGGGGTTCCCGGTCGCGCGCGAATGGCGGACCTGCCTGCAGGTAATAACAATGAGTGAGACGGCCGTCTCTCTAAATAAAAAGTGCTGAATCGATGCAGCCCGCATCAGTAAAGCCAGCAAACTGGCTGAACCCTGCTGCCCAAACTCACCACGTGGTCCAATCTGATTCAGCGAAGAAGTTCCTGCGCCGCCGCCGCCGCACCGATCACACCCGCCTCATAACCGAGCGGCGAGAAGCAGACCTCGAGGCGGCGCAACCCCGGAGCAAGGACTGTTCGGTTGAGCTCTTCGCGCAATGCCGTGAGCAGACGCGGATTGTTCTGGGTCAACCCTCCGGCAATGATGAGCCGCTGCGGATCGAGCAGATCGATTGCCAATGCACAGCCACGGGCGAGGTAACCCGCCAAGGTCTCGATGGACTTATGCGCCGGCGAATCACCGATCTGGGCTGCAGCTATCACCTCCACCGCCGTCGTGAAGCGATCACCGGCATACTGAACCAACGCCGCAGCATTGGCATAGACTTCAAGACAACCCCGCTTTCCGCAGGTACACAATCGACCAGCCGGTTCAATCGTCAGATGGCCGATTGCATTGGCAATCGAGTGGGCTCCCTGGTGCAGACGCCCACCAATGTAGAGTCCCCCGCCGACACCAGTACCCAAGGTGATGCAGAGAAAGTCGTCCACCCCTTGGGCGGCACCAAAATGGCGCTCGGCAACTGCCAGCGCGTTGGCATCATTGAGCACCGCCACCGGCAGCCCTGTCACCTCACGAAGCAGCCGCCCCGGTTCGGCATTGGTCCAGCCAGGAAGGTTCTCTGAAGCATAGATGATCCGGCCCGTCTGCGGATCGACCCAGCCAGCCGTCGCCAGTCCTACGGCAGCTGGCGCGAGGCCGCGCTGTCTGGCCTCGTCAAGATGGCGCTCCGCCACCTGGCGCAACTCTCCAAGCAATGCCTCTGCTCCGCCAGCGGCCGGCGTTGGTGAAACCTCCGTGTGGATCAACTCTCCTGTATCGGTCACCAGTCCCGACTTGATGTTGGTTCCACCAAGATCGATTCCGATCAATACACGCCGCTCATCATGGTGACCAGTGGCAGCGCCGACAGCCCTTGCAAAGCGGCGCGTGATCTCGTGGGGCCGGGTGATCGCCGTCCCGACGATGACTGCAAAAGCACCAGACTCCATCGCCGCCCTGGCCTCGGCAGGTTCCCAGATCCGTCCCTCGGCGATCACCGGCACGGTGACCGCGCGACATAGCGCGGTAATGAAGTCAGGCTCAAAGATCCGCATATGCGCAGTATCTTCCGTATAACCGCGCATGGTCGAGAGGACCAGGTCGGCCCCCGCCTCTGCCGCAATGACTGCCTCCTCGACCGTCGCAATATCGGCCAATACCGGCACCCGCAACTCTTCCCGGATCCGCCGTAACCGTTCCAGTGCCCCAAGTCGCTGTCCACGCGCCGTACAGTCGAGGGCGATCATATCGGCACCAGCTGCGACCAGTTCCTGCGCCGACTCAAATGACGGGGTGATCAGGACCCGCCCATCCTCGTGATAGCTCTTCCTGATGCCGATGATCGGAACATTGACCGCGGCACGAATTGCCGCCACGTCTTCAACTCCCTCGGCCCTTATCCCTGCCGCCCCACCATCGAGAGCCGCCCGTGCGAAACGGGCGATCGACCCCGCATCCCGGAAGGCATCTCCCTCCGAGGCCTGGCAGGAGACTATCAATCGGCCGGCGAAGATTCGACAGATCTCGGGGATCTCCCTGCTCATCAAACTTCTGTCTCCAATTTAAGCACCATCACCATTCCGCTCATTTACCCGGCGCAACGATTGCTCCACCACTGAAAAGAGGCATCGAACGCTGTACCGATTGATAGACTCCCCAGGCCAGCGGCAGTGAAACGACCATCCAGGCGAGAATCAGAACCATGCGTCTCATCATGCCGACCTCTTCACGTCATTATGAACCAACGGGCGCACCAGGCTGTTGGCCAGATAACCAACGGCGAGCAGACCTGCCATCAGATACATGGTCGAATTGTAGGCCTCAGTGGCAGGAACTCCTTCGGCGATCTGCGCCGTCGAAATATAGTTGACCAGCGTTGGCCCAATCAGTGCGGCAACCGACCAGGCCGTGATCAGTCGGCCGTGTATTGCCCCGACTTGATGCGTTCCAAAGAGATCCCGCAGATAGGCCGGTATTGTCGCAAAACCTCCACCATACATCGTAATGATCAATGCCGTGACCAGCACGAAGAGGATTCGGCTCTGAATATTCTGTGTCAGGGGGATAAGACAGTAGAGCACCGCTCCAAAGAGGAAATAGATGCGGTAGACTACCTGACGCCCGGTATAGTCTGAAACGGATGACCAGAAGAACCGACCGCCCATGTTGAAGATACTGAGCAGTCCCGCAAAACCTCCACCAACCGCCGCGCTCACTCCAAACATATCTGAACACATCTTGGAGGCCTGACCGAGAATCCCGATCCCGGCGCTGACATTCATGCAGAGAACAATCCAGAGCAGCCAGAACTGTCTCGTCCGCCACGCGCGATCGACCCCGATCTCGACTGATCTGGACGGCTGCTCCACCAGCGTCTTTTGCTCCCAGCCTGGCGGATGCCAGTCCACTGATGGAACCCGGATGATCGCCGCTCCAAAGAGCATGAAGAGTGCATAGATGATCGCCATGACAGCGAACGCCTCCGCCACCCCGCCGGAACTCTCCGTGCGGAAAGTGTCCATGAGCCGAACCCCCAGCGGTGACCCAATCAGCGCTCCTCCGCCAAAGCCCATGATCGCCATGCCCGTTGCCATTCCCGGCCGATCCGGAAACCACTTCATGAGCGTCGAGACCGGTGCGATATATCCCAACCCCAGACCGATCCCACCCACGACTCCATAGCCAAGATAGAGCAGCCAGATACTCTGCAGCTTCACTCCAAGAGCACTGATCAACAAACCACCGCAGAAACAGGCACAACTGGCGACGATCGTCTTCCGCGGCCCGCTCCGTTCAACCCATTTTCCGAAGAGCGCCGCCGAGAGTCCAAGCATGCAGAGGGCGATCGAGTATATCCATCCAACTTTCGGAATTGACCAGCCAGCGCCAACCTTCGTCAACGGCACGTTGAAGACCGAGAATCCATAGACCTCACCAATGCACATATGGACGGCAATCGCCGCCGGAGGAACCAACCAACGGTTGAATCCAGCGGCGGCGACTGTCTTTTCTCGTGAGAGAATATTCATCTTCATCGGTCAACCGGAGGGCTCATTTCGTGGCCGGTAAGACCGGCCTCGTCCGTGGTCTCGTCAGATCGAGCCGGTCGAAGACTTCGCCCTTCACATCAACGGCTTCGATCTTCGCCGTCCCATCTGCCCGCAACTCGACGTGGAAGAGATGGTTGCGTGGCTCTGCCTTTGCCAGCCACCATCCAACCTCGGGCGATGGAACCTCGCGGGGCTTCACTCCCCAGGCACCATCACCGAGAAAGAGCAGTCCGTTATCATCATCTCGTTTATGATTGCGAAGACGATGGCTTCTCTTATAGTTGTGGTGGTCATTCTCGAAGAGCGCTGTCGCCCCATACTTTTCGAATAGCGGCAACCAGTGCTCACGAATTGCTACCGACTGCTTCGCATCGTAGGGTTGGCCACCCTTTGGAGCTTTCGTCGTCCCATAGGCTGGATAATGGTAGAAGGCAAAGAGGAACTGCTGCGCACTCCTCTTTGCCAAGGCTTCTCCAAGCCACTCCGACTGCGGCCCGCCAATCTGTTGGGTATGCCCCGAGTCAAGGGCTATCACCGACATATACTTGCCAAAATCGAGCGCATAGCTCGACTTTCCCTCCGGCGTCGCAAAGAGGCTGTAATAGAAGGGAGCATCGTCAGGAATCTTTCCATTGTAGCCTCCCTTCACCTCGTGATTTCCAATGCCGATGACGAAGGGGATCAGCCGACGATCTTTGCCGACGCTATTCTTCATCCACGACTGCAGCCAGTCGACCCAGCGCGTCGCCGCAACTCCATTGGCGTAGGCCAGATCTCCGCCAAGCATGGCAAAATCCGGATCGAGCACTGCTGCCCGCGAATTCATGGCATCGACCATCTCACGGTTATGCATCATGTCTCCACCGGAGACAAAACGAACCGGACGCGAAAGCTCAGCCGGCATCGTCCGAAACCGCCACCCGTCGGTCTCCTTCAGCGGGGCTTTCCCAATCCCGAACTCGTAGAGGGTATCCGGTAGCAGTCCGGTCAATTCGACGCGCCGGACCTGCAGCGTCGATACCCCGGCTCTGGTATGGACGGCTTCGGCCGTGAGCCAGTCGGTCGCCCCATTCCGCCGGTACCAGAGCTGATTGCTGCTCCCTTCGAAGAGATCGACCCAGTTGACCGTCATGGTCGTCGCCGGATCACTCTTCCAGGTCAGATAGACTCCAACCAGATCCTGCGCGACCGCAGCCCCCGAAAGAAGCACTGCCCACAGAACCATCAACAGCCACGACAAGATTTCCGGTCTTCGTCTCCAGGTCTTCATCTCTTGCTCCACCTCACGACTCGTTCTCATCCAGTGCGTACTCCTTCAATTGCTCAAGCGTCGCGTGGCGCAGCGTCCCCTCGTGAGTCGCCTCGAGCTTCACCAATGGCGCCGCACCGGCATCGTAGGCCTCTCTCCATCGCGCCGCACAGACACACCAGCAGTCCCCCGGCTTCAGACCAGGGAAGTTGTATGCGGGCATCGGAGTCACCAGATCGTTCCCCTGTGCTACGCTGAAATCGAGAAACTCCCGGGTCACCTTCGTGCAGACCGTATGAACACCCGCATCCTGCGCTCCCGTGTCACACTTTCCGTTACGATAGAAGCCGGTCAACGGCTTCATCGAACAGGTCTTCAACTCTCCGCCAAGCACGTTACGCGCTGGCCGCCTCTTTCCATTACCGTTGTAAAATGTCATATCGTTTCCCGCATCTGAAATTCCAAATCTCTGATCTTCATACCAACTGGCTTTTTGGCTGGCTTCTTGCCTTGTTCAGCATATATGCGCTCTGTCTGGTCGGGCAAGAGGATACGAAAAAGTCTCTCAGATGTCTACAATAACAAAGGTCCACCAGTTTGCAGAACCGGTGGACCTCCAGGTATTACCCGGTAATTTGCAGATCAGTAGAATCTGATCGTGTAGGTAGCACGCACACCCCGCCCTATCTCCGGAGCAAACTCCTTGATGAACGAGAGATGGTTGCGATACAGCCTGTTGGTAAGGTTGAAACCATTGACGGAGAAGACGTGGGCGACGTGCTTACCCGCAACAGTATAGGATGCGTTCAGGTTGACGACTCCATATCCAGCCGTCGGCGTCTCCGTCGAGAAGATCCGCTCCTGCGCCCTCGCCAGAACTATTTCCGGATTGATCCGGAAACTATTGAAGAAGGCTTCGAATCCAACCCGGGCCCGGAGAGGTGGAATTCTCGGAAGTGGAGTCGCACTGGCCGTCAACTCGGCATTGACGTAATCGACGCTCGAGAGAAACCAGAGATTCGATGTCAAGCTGAAATCGAGCCGACCTTCGATACCCGTAAAGCGGCTGCTGCCCTGAGCGTAGCGAGCCTTGATCAACCCGTCCTCGATCTCTCCGGTCGGAGCAAGGTAGACGAAGTCACGCATTGCATAATAGAAGAAATTGGTCTCGGCCCGCATCCGTCCCGAGCTATGACGGAGTGAGAGGTCGATCCCATCGCCGCGCTCACGCCGCAGCGATGGATTGCCAACCTCATAGGTCAGATTGCCTGGGTGGGGCCCATTGTTGTAAAGCTCTTCGAGTGCCGGGGCGCGAAAACTGTGCGTGTAGTTGGCAACCAGGATGTTGCTCCCTCCCAGAGAGATCCGGAGACCTGATGAGCCGGAGAAGCCGGTGAAGGAGCGATTCTGTAAGCCTGTCGGATTGTAGCCATTCCGCTCGACGCGGGCGCCAAACTGCAGGGCGACGCGATCAAAACTGACCGTCTGCAGACCGAACGCTGCAAAATTGTTATGCGTCGTTGGCGGTGCAAAAGCCTCTTCACCGACCGACTTGAACTTACGAGTCAGCCCGGAAACTCCGAAACTGCCCGTCAGTCGACCCCGCCGTTGCTGCTCAAAGACGGCCCGGTAGAGGAAAGACCGATTCTTGAACTCCGTTCCTATCACGTTCTCTTCGATCTCAATCTCGGCATGCTGATAGTCGTTGTACTGTAACGTGAAGTTTCCACTGTTGATCGCCCCGGCAAGATCCTGAAATCCAGCCCGCATCTGGAGACTGCTTCGGCGTGGATTGAGCCTTACCGCACCATGGTGCCCCTCCTCTTCCTCTCCGTGCTCCTCTTCCGGCTCGGTCGGGATTCCATAGTTGCGCCGATCCATCGTGTAATTGAGGCTCAGGAAGCCCTTGCCACCAAAGTAACCGAGACCTCCCGAGGCATTACCGGTAGTCGCAAATGAGTTGGCGATCGTCCCAAGCGGGGTCCGGTAGTTCCCGGCACGCTGCCCACCACCATTTCCCCAGAAGAGCCAATTCTCGGTGCCGAACTCGATGCCGGCGCTGACTCCGTACTGGTCATTGGTCGTTGATCCAAGTGAGGTCAGATAGCCACGGGTACCAGCGTGCGCCTTCTCGTGGCCGCTGATCGCGTTGACTACACCACCAATGGCATTACTGCCATAGAGCAGCGTCGCCGGGCCCTTGACCACCTCGATCCGATCCTGAGAGAGAAGATCGATCGGCTCCGCGTGATCGCCCGACTGGAAACCAAGGCCGCCGATGCCGACACCCTCCTGCAGGACAAGTACCCGGTCACCATCAAAACCTCGGACGACCGGACGCGAGTTACCAGGTCCAAAGCTGCGCTTGGCAACTCCAAGTTCGTTATCGAGTGCCTCTCCCAGACTGATTGCATTGCGCCTTGCCAGATCGATCGATCCGAGCACATTGACCGAGGCGATCGCGTTGAGCGTTGTCTCTTCACGTCCACTGGCCGTCACTGTCACCTGCTCGCGCAACGTATCGAGACGAAAATCGAAGTCGACGGTGACCGTTGCCCCACCGGCCACCTCGACCCGCTGGATCATATCGGGCAACCTCTCCATCGTCGCCGAGATCTCGTAACGACCGGGTGGAACATTTGTAAAGACATATGTTCCATCCTTCTCGGTCTCGGTCGACCGGCTCAATTGAATTATCGTCACCCGGGCGTTGTGGACTGGATCCCCTCCAACCGCCAGGCGGACTTTTCCACGCAACTCGGCGGTCTGGGCAAGACTGACGACCGCACCCAGGGCAAGAAGCGCTGGCAATGCCAGCAATTGTAGACCTCTCAAACCCTTCATTTTCTCTCCCTCCTTGAATAGACCTGGCTAACTTTGGGGTGACTCTGGTTGACACCCGGCCATCGCATAAATCAACACTCTATCTGATTCCAAAGGACGCATCGTAGCCCGTCGGCACCGCTACTCAAACCCTTTTCCCACGAATGGCATATTTCGTCGGGTGGATGGCCGGTTTCAGGCGACGAGCGAATTGATGATGAAATGGTTGAAACTCTCATTGACTCGCAATAATATCGCCAGCATCCTGAGCAGGATGAGACTTGGAAATGAGCTGGTCTCTCTTATCCGTGATCAAACCACATAACCAGAGGGTAAAGATATGATCGACAGAAGAAACATACTGAAGGGTGGAGCGGCCGCGTTGACGACATCGCTCTTCACTGGACGGGTCAAGGGCGCCAACACGCGCATTGCCGTCGCACACATCGGACTGGGAGCGATGGGGACCGGCAACCTGCGCTATGCGATGCAGTTTCCTGAGCAGGTTCAACCTGTTGCCGTCTGTGATGTCTACAAACCCCACCTTGACCGTGCCGTCGCCAATGCGACCAAGGGCGGGGTGACCGTCAAGCCGGTTCATGACTTCCGCGAAGTGCTTGCCGACAAGTCGATCGATGCGGTCTGTATCTCGACGCCCGACCACTGGCATGCCTATATGACGATCGAAGCATGCAAGGCTGGCAAGGATGTCTTTGTCGAAAAACCTGCCTCTGTCTACGTCGAAGAGGGCCGTTTGATGGTCGAGGCGGCGCGTAAGTACAAAAAGGTGGTCCAGGCGGGAACGATGCAGCGTTCTGGTGGATATTTCAAGAAAGCCGCTGAAATCGTCAAGAGCGGTGTTCTCGGAGAAGTGACCTTCGTCCACACCTGGCAATCGGGAGCAGTCAAGAAGGCCGGTTGGGGGCGCCCTGCTGATGGCCCGGTTCCGGAAGGGCTCGATTGGGATCTCTGGCTCGGGCCAGCCCCCAAGGTTCCCTTCAACCTCAATCGTTGGGGTGTCGGCGTGACAACCTTCCCGACCTTCCGTTACTTCTGGGATTATGCCGGCGGCGCCATGACCGACTGGGGAGTCCACCTCATCGACCCGGTCCACCAGTGCTTTGGTGAGCCGATGCCAACGGCAGTCTCCGCCATGGGTGGAAAACTCTTTGTCGATGACAATACTGACACTCCCGACAGCCTCATGGCAACATTCCACTATCCAAAGTTCCTGCTCACCTACGAGAGCCGGACTGCCAACCCGATGCCCCAGTTTGGCCACGGCGCGGCGACCTCCATCCACGGTACTGAGGCGACGCTCATCATCCGCCGCGGAGGCTGCTGGCTTGTTCCAAATGCTAAATCGTCGGTCGAGCCGCTCACCTTCGAGAACGACAGGGAGATGAATGCGATGAACGAACCCCACTGGAAGAACTTCATCGAGTGCATCAAGTCGCGTGAGAAGCCGATCAGTGACATCGAGACCTGCGTCAGATCGTCGACGGCCTGCATCCTGGCCAACCTTTCGATGCGTTCGAAGACGATGCTCGACTGGGATGAGAAGAACTGGACCGTCAAGCAGGAGAATGTCAAACCGCTGCTCAAGGCCCGTTATCGCGCTCCCTGGAAGCTCTCTGTCTAACCATTTGATCGTCTTTCCTGAAGAACGCGGCCGTCTGGGTCTTCCTGGCGGCCGCGTTCTGCTGCTTGAGTCATCGATCGATCGTCACCTGATCACCGGTCGACCAATCCAGCAATCTGGTGGCTTGAGCCCCAGCAGTGCGGCAAGGGTTGCGGCGGTATCATAAGTATTGACCGGCTGTTCAAGCTCTCCCCGGGGGATGCCTGGACCGGCAATGATCCAGGGAATCTCGATCTCGCTCATCGTCAACCCGCCATGCTTCGTGCCCCGACCACCGTGATCGGCCGTGACGAGAATGATCGTCCGTGCGAGCATTCGCTCTTTCTCGAGACGGGCAAGCAGTTCACCGACGAGGCGATCGGCCTCACGGATCGCCTCATCATACTGCGGCGAGAGCCAGCCGTGGTTGTGTCCCGCATGATCGACATCATCGAGATGGACAAAGGTCAATGTCGGTCTTCTGGCGATCACAAACTCGCCTGCCCGTTCGATCGCCTCCTTTGGCGAGGCGGCATCGATAATCAGATCCGGTGCCTTCCGCTCGAAGAGATGACCAAACCCGTCCCAGTCATGAAAAACTCCGATCACAGCTTTTGGTTGCTGCTGGCGCAAAATTCCAAAGATGGTCGGGAAGATTCCACCTTCGCCACGGCAGATTGGCGCGATCTCGTACTCTCCCGCCCGCCACTCATTCGAAGTGACTCCGTGCTGTGGAGGTCCGGCGCCCATGATCATCGAGGCCCAGTTTGGGGCACTGACCGTAGGAATGACCGCACGGGCCTTGAGCGTCCACGAACCGCGATCCATCAGCCGAGCCAGACTGGGTGGCCTGACCCGCGCGACGCCCTCGGCCCCCATTCCATCGATACCAATGACGACGATGTGTCGCGCGTCGACAGGATCTTCTGACGCGGCGGCGCTCCAATTGGACGAACCGTCCCGCACGATCGCGGCAGGCAGCATCAGCAGAAGGCTGAAAATAATGATACCCGATCTGATCACCGGCCCTCCCCGTTCAAAAAGATGGGGCGCCAGTCTGCAACCGCGCCCCATCAAATCCAGCTTCAATTGAAAGATTCAATCTCTCTTGCCGCTCAGGCCTTCGGCTCCCAGCCCTTCTCGTATTCACGAGACCAGAGCTTCATCGCCTCCGGATCTCCAATGACGTGTCCGTTGGCCGGATTGGTCTTGAGCGATCTGCCGACCCGGTGCGAAATGTTTCCGAGCTGGGCGAGCAGCGTACTCACAAACCCTTCCTCGATCGGGGCATTGAGCTTGCCCTTGCCCCGAATCGTGTCGATGAAGTTGTCGGCATGGTTGTCACCCAGACCAGGATCCCCACTATTGGCCAGATCAGTTCGCCTCTCTGAGGTCACCTTCTTGACCGGCTTGTTGTTCAGATCGTAGACGGTGTAGCTGACTCCTCCGTCATAATCGAGCGTTCCCTTGCTGCCGATAAAGACGATGCCGTTGGCCTTGTAGCCGGGGGCGCCATATGTGCTGGTCGAACGACCAAACCAGGTGATTCCACGACCACCCTCGAATTCGAGCTGAATCTCCTGGTTATCCGGGCACTCCCAGTCATCGAGTCCGACATCGTGCCAGCGGCCACCCATCGAATTGACCCGGGTTGGCAATTTGACGTTGAGTCCCCAACGGGCAACATCCAGCAGGTGGGTGCCGTTGTTGAGCGCCTCTCCCGTTCCCCAGTGCCAGAACCAGTGCCAGTTGTAGGGGTGAAGATTGTCACGAAAGGCGGTCCGCGGCGCCGGTCCCTGCCAGAGATCCCAGTTGAGCTCTGCCGGCGGTGCGACCTTCTTCCCGAATCCGATCGGCTGACGCCGCCGGGCATAGAAGCAGTTGGCAAGATAGACCTTGCCGATCACCCCTTCGTGCAACTCCTGAATCATCTGCTGCACATTCCCGATCGAGCGGCGCTGGTTACCCATCTGGACGACCTTCTTGTACTTTGCGGCCACCTCGACCAGAATCTCGCCTTCCCGCGGATTGTGGCTGCACGGCTTCTCGACGTAGACGTGCTTGCCCGCCTTCGCTGCCATAATGGCCATCGGCGCATGCCAGTGATCTGGTGTCGCAATCAAAAGAGCGTCGACATCCTTGTCCTCCAGCACTCGACGAAAATCGGTCTCTGTCTTCGGAGCTTTGCCAGTCTTCTTCTCGGTAAATGCTGCTGCCGGTGCGAGCGAACGACTGTCCACATCGACCACATACTTGATCTCGACCCCGGGCACGCCCGAAAACTTCTGGATCAGTTCCGGCCCTCGACCACTGAATCCCGGTTCGCCCATGCGAACTCCGGCAACGGCAATGACGATCTTGTCGGATGCCGACTGGCCGCGAAGCGTTGAACCACTTGCCAGCGTCACGGCTGCTCCAGACGCAATCGAAGACGCTACAAACTGGCGACGACTTATGGAGTTGCTCATCCCAATTACCTCTCTTTTATTTTATTGAACTGCTTTGATACCTGACGTACATCCAAAATGCCTGATCGTTTATCGGATCTTCTGTTCGATCTTTGCCCACGTATCCTTGAGGGTGATCGTCCGGTTGAAGACAGGCTGGCCGGGCACCGATTCGCGATCGACGCAGAAATAGCCCATGCGCTCAAACTGGTAACGCGTCCCGGGGACTGCCTCACGCAGACCTGGCTCGACTTTGCACCCGCTCAACACCTTGAGGGAGTCCGGATTGAGGTTGGCAGTGAAATCCTGCCCATCCTCGACCTCATTTGGATCCTCTTTAGTGAAGAGTGTCTCATAGAGCCGAACCTCGGCATCGACGGCATGGGCCGCCGAGACCCAGTGGATGGTCGACTTGACCTTGCGTCCATCCGGGGTATTTCCCCCGCGTGTCTCCGGATCATAGGTGCAGCGAAGCTCGACAATCCGCCCTGTCTCGTCCTTGATCGCCTCTCGACAGGTGATCAGGTATCCATAACGTAGACGAACCTCACGACCTGGCGCCAGACGGTAGAACTGCTTTGGAGGATCCTCACGGAAATCTTCCTGCTCGATGTAGAGGATCTTTGAGAATGGAACCATCCGCGTTCCCGCTCCGGCATCCTCTGGGTTGTTGATCGCCTCCATCTCCTCGACCAGATCGTCAGGATAGTTCTCGATCACGACCCGCAGCGGATTGAGCACAGCGCTGACGCGCCAGGCGTGCCTGTTCAGATCCTCCCGCAGGAAATACTCGAGATGAGCGATCTGGGTTACACCATTTGTCTTTGAGACACCGATATTTGCACAGAAATTCCGGATCGCCTCCGAAGTGTAACCGCGCCGCCGCATTCCCGAGATCGTTGGCATGCGCGGATCATCCCACCCTGTTACGTGACCGTCCTGCACCAGCTTGAGCAACTTGCGCTTGCTGAGGAGCGTGTAGGTCACGCTAAGCCGGTCGAACTCATACTGCTGTGAGGGGAAGATTCCCAACTGCTCAATGAACCAGTTGTAGAGTGGTCGATTATTATCAAATTCGAGCGTGCAGATCGAATGAGTCACCCCCTCGATCGAGTCCGACTGCCCGTGCGCATAGTCATACATCGGATAGATGCACCAGCTGTCACCAGTCCGGTGGTGCTCCATATGCAGAATGCGATACATGACCGGATCCCGGAAGTTGAGATTTGGCGATGACATGTCGATCTTCGCCCGCAATGTCCGCGACCCATCCGGAAACTCACCATTCTTCATCCGCGCAAAGAGATCTAGATTCTCCTCGATCGAGCGACTCCGATACGGGCTCTCCTTGCCTGGCTCCGTCAGCGTGCCGCGATATTCACGAATCTCATCGGCGGTCAGATCACAGACAAAGGCCTTTCCGTCCTTTATCAGCTGAACTGCCCAGTCGTATAACTGCTGGAAGTAGTCGGAAGCGTAGAAGAGTCCATCCCACTTGAACCCGAGCCAGGCGACATCCTCCTGGATCGCGTCGACATACTCGGTCTCCTCCTTCGAGGGATTGGTATCGTCAAAGCGCAGGTTGCACTTTCCGCCAAACTCGGCAGCCAGTCCAAAGTCGAGGCAGATCGCCTTGGCATGCCCGATGTGCAGATATCCATTCGGCTCGGGTGGAAAACGCGTCTGCACCCGCCCGTCGTGTCTGCCCGTCCGAATATCCTCGATGATGATATCCCGAATAAAATTTGACCGTTCCGACGTCTCTTCGACCGGAGAGCCGGTGGTGTTCTCCTGCGAACTCATTAAATGACCTACCTCTTCTGAGAATCTCTCCGCCCCTTGTTGAGGATTGGAGATTACGGTATCACACCCGCCAATGTATCGCCGCAATAGTCTTGCTGCGGTAGCCTGTGCAGCGTCAGGAAGACCGTGTCGTCGGAATCATCACATGGTGAACCGAACAGGTCAAGTATTGAACATTTTGCCCCCTGTCCTGAAAGTATTCTCCCTTGACTGGGGTTACCTGTGCTCCACTTATTCTGGAGACAACTCCATACTGACAAGGTGCCTGATCCGTGAGGTTGTACCTGACCATGAATTCGCCGTACTCCAGGGTCGGTCGCATTTCGTCCGTCCACTGGTGCGCGTGCACGGCGGTGTAGGTACCATAGATCGCTTCACCATTGACCTTCAGCCAGTCGCCGAGCTCCGGCAGACGCGGCTCGAGGAGCGAGAGAATCGAGCCATCTGCATTGCGCCAGTCTTTGGAAGGCATATATCGCTTTAGAATATCGATGGATTGTACATCCTTGGATTGCGGGGCAATGTCCATGGAGCCAAAGTCCGAACCATAGTTGCGGCGATGGAACTCACGCCTGTGTGCCCATTTTGGATCTTCGCTCATGAGGCGGTTCCAGTAACATTCTGTGGGACTTGTGGGACCTGTGGGACAGGTGGGACTTGTGGGACTTGTGGGACTTGTGGGACCTGTGGGACCTGTGGGACCTGTGGGACCTGTGGGACTTGTGGGACCTGTGGGACTTGTGGGACTTGTGGGACTTGTGGGACCTGTGGGACTTGTGGGACTTGTGGGACCTGTGGGACCTGTGGGACTTGTGGGACTTGTGGGACTTGTGGGACTTGTGGGACCTGTGGGACCTGTGGGACTTGTGGGGCTTGTGGGACTTGTGCGACCTGTGGGACCTGTG
>CAIOZW010000430.1 GCA_903862855.1 uncultured Acidobacteriota bacterium | reverse complement strand
CCTCCAGGCCTCAGGAAATGCCTCACTTCGAGGAAGCCATCAGCAGGTGATCGATGATCTATCGCCGCTCCTTGATAAGAACGATGGAACCGCGCTCAAACTGGCGATCGAATCTCTGACAAGACTCAACCGGCGCAATGAAGCCTTGGGACGAATCCGTCAACTCTACTTCGAAGCGCCGCAGACTGCCGAAGCGGAGCAGGCGGCTGATATGCTCCGTGAGATTGGAGTCAATAATATCGGAGGCGATTACCAGCTCTGGCGACGGCGGGCGGACAAGCTCTTTCAGGCGGGGCTCTGGCTGATGGCAGCAAGAGCTTATCAGGAGCTTGAGCAGTTCGATCAGGCGAATGACGAGGTGCGCCTTCAGGCCGGAATCAGCCTCTACAAGGGAAATTCTTTTGCCGAATCGGTGGCGATCCTGCAGCGGATACCCTCACGGCAACAGGTGGCCGGGAGCGAAACGCTCTACTATCTCGGGATGTCCCAACTATCTCTACAAAACGAGTCGGCGGCATTGGAGACCCTGGCGAGATTGCGGCGCAGTCATCCGGGAAGCAGGCAGGAGGCGGGTCTGCTCTATGGTCTTGGTCAGTACTACAACAAACGTGACCGGGCTGAGCAGGCACAGCCCTGGTTCAACGAACTGGTAACGAAGCATCCTGAATCGGAGCATGCGGACGAAGCCCATTTCTGGCTCGCGTGGCGGGCCCATACGAGTCAGAATCACAGCCTCGCCGCACGTCTGCTGACTGAACACCTTGCCCGGTACAGTGACCGGACTGAGCATCGCGGGCGTGCTGCATTCTGGGCCGCCGTGCATCACGAACGGAATGGTAACAGCGCCCGCGCCATTACCATCTATCGCGGTCTGTTGATGCGTTACACGGCGAGCTGGTATGGAATGAATGCCGAGAGACGGATTGCGCGACTGGTCGCCGAGGGCCACGATGCGCAGCCGATCGGCGCAGATCAGACTCTGCGTCGAGCCATTCTTGGCCTGCAGACAATCAAGCGACAGAACGAGACTCTTCGCGAGGCGGACCGTGAGCGTCTGGTCAAGGCGGAAAAGCTGATGCGGCTCGGGCTTCACCAGTCGGCGATCAACGAACTTGAAGCGGCACGACTCAGCACACCAACTTCACCAATCCTCAATCTTCGCCTGGCACAGATTCTGCGGGACAATGGTGATCCTGTCGGTGCAATCAATGCACTCAAGCGTTCATATCCTGATTATGGGCAGAGCATGCCGAACGAGATGAGCGAGGAGGAATGGGAGATCTTCTATCCCCTCAAGTGGTGGACGGAGATCCGCCAGGAGGCTCGTCGACACCAGATCGATCCTTATCTGATTGCCGGCATCATCAGGCAGGAGACAGTCTTCAACCCCAAGGCGAGAAGCCGTGCCAATGCGATCGGATTGATGCAGCTTCTGCCATCGACCGGCATCGCCGTCGCCAAAAAGAACAGTCTTGGCAATGGTCGCATCACGGGTGCTGATCTCTATAATCCCGTTCTCAACATCAGACTGGGAACCGCATATGTGAAGGAGATGCTCGATCGATTTGATCGTTTCGAGCACGTTGCCGCTGCCTACAATGGTGGACCGACGCGGGTCAGCCGATGGGTGCGCGAGTTGCCGGGTGGTGATATCGAGGACTGGGTCGAGAATATTCCGATCTCTGAGACTCGCCTCTATGTGCAAGGAGTCTACCGTAACTCGATCCACTATCGAAGGCTCTACGATGATAGCGGAAGATTCCGTGGCCCGGCCCGACGATAGGCTGGAACACCTGACCGACACAAATCCGGCCAGGAAATTTCAGCAACATGAGGCCAAGCTGATCGAGTGATCAGCTCGGCCTTTCCGTCCAGATCTATTTGCGTGCGGCCTCGATCTTGTCTGACAGGAACGCAACAAAGTCATCGTTAGGATTGAAACCCCGCATCCGGAAAGAGACCTTTCCCTCACGGTTCAGAATGATGGTTGTCGGGATCGCGCTGACATTGAAAAGACTGTCGATATTCTCGGCAAAGACAACGGGCAGATTGTGCCTGTTCTGTTTCAGATAGGGCTGGACGTTTTCGCGATCTTCATCGGTCGTGACGGCAAGAAAGACAACATTCTGATCATCCTTGTATTTTTCGATCGTCTTCTGGAAGAGTGGAAGCTCTGTCCGGCAGGGGCCACACCAGGTTGCCCAGAAGTTCATGACGACGATCTTCCCTCGCAAGGTGGACATTTCAAGTGGCGTACCGTCAACTCTGGTCAATCTGAAGAGGAACGGATCGGTCATCCCCGCATTGGCGAGAGAGTTTTCGAGTTTGGCCATTCTCTCTTCGCGCTCCCGGGCCTGCCTGTCCCACGTCTCAAGAAGAAGATCACCAAGACCTACCTCGTTCTTCTTGCGGGTGGTGTAGAGTCTCGACATGCGGCGTCGGGTATCCTTCAGATCGATCTGTTCATCGCCCGAGATGGCGTGGACAAAGGCCAGGAGGGCAAATCTGAGCGCCTCATCCGTTTTCTGCTGCTTTTCGAGCATTTCCGAAAGGGTCAGGGCTGCACCTGCAAGTGGATATAGTTCGTAACTGCGGCGAAGATCGCCACCAGCCCTTTCGAGCTGCTCCAGTTCAGCCAGAACGCGTCCTCTGACAAGATAGATCGAGGCGAGTCCCTGATTCTTCTGCTCCTGCCACTGGGCCTGACTGAGCCGCCCGGGTTTGCGACTGACGGTGATCAGTTTTTCAAATGAGGTGACGAGTCTCTCGGCATATCCAAGAGCTTTTGTCAGGTCACCATCCTTGCGACGTGCCCGAAGGGTCGAGACGAGGGAAGTCAGCAGATCGATATCCTCACCATCAGGGCCATTCTTGAGCTGCTTTTCCGCATAACTGATGGTCCGTTCATGATCACCAGCCTTGACGGCCAGCTTATGGATCTGTTCTTCGATCTCCTCACGTCGTTCACTCTCTGGATACTTGCTGAGATATGCCTCGAGATTGAGAATGATCGCCTCTTCGCTGCCACCCGAACTCTGGATGAGCCTTCGCAGTTCAGCATCAGAATCCTTTTCTTTGGATGGGGACTGTCTATCCGCAGAGGTCGCCGGTGGTCCGGAGACAGGTGGCACAGGTTGTGGATCATTCTGCGCGAGTACGCTACTGCACCCGATAGTTAAGGCAAAGAGTAGTTTCAACCACCATTTTTTATTGAACATCATTCTCTCCAGCCAATGACGCCCATCATGCGGCCAACGGGATTCACGGCTCCATTCTCAAATCGATAACTGAAGAATCTGTGATTGTGGCAGATGGTGCAGAGATTACAATCCTCGATCGACGTATCAGGAAGACCGGCCTCACGCAGTTGAAGACGATTGGCCAGAGACAGGTCGAGGTGAACTCGTCCGTCCTGTCCCGGATTATGGACCTGGCCGGATTGTGAAATCAACTCTGCCGTGTGCGACCAGACGGTTCGAAACTGCTCGACGACCTCGTAACCTACTTCAAAGCAGCACGGGCCGATGGCCGGTCCAATGGCCGCGAGAAGATCCGCCGGGCTTGAATCGAGTCTCTCGCGCATCTCCTCGACCGTCCGCCGGGCAATTCCGGCGAGAGTCCCTCGCCACCCTGCATGAACGACCGCCGTCGCTCCAGTCCGGCGATCGGCGATGAGAATCGGCAGGCAATCAGCGGTCTGGACACCGAGCAGGAGATCCCGGCGCGAGGTGACCAGAGCGTCACCGATGGGTGGTTCGAGACTGGCCCGGGCCGCGTCCTCAGGGGTGGTTACCCGGTGAACGTCAGCGGAATGAATCTGCTGGAGGGTCAGGAGCGGTCGCTCATTATGATCGAGAGCCACTTTCAGTCGGCGGCGATTCTCGTTAATATTCAAATGGTCGTCCTGACTGAAGTTGCCCAGATTGAGGGTTCCGGCCGGCAGTGGACTGACCCCACCCTGGCGGGTGGTAAAGGCATTGATAAAACCTGACGCTTCAAGAGTCGCGGAGACTAGGAGTTCCAGGCCGCCTGCTTGTCGAAAGTTAAAATGATCCATGTGGAATTTCCATCATACTTGATTGGCCAACTCGCCGGCCTGCCCACACATGACTGCGGAGCCCATCGTCGAGAAAGGTTTCTATGATCATCGGCATCGGAACGGATATAGTCGATAACCAGCGCATAGAGAGATCGCTCTCCGAGCTGGGCGATCGATTTCGTGAGCGCATCTTCACTCCGGGTGAGATCGCCTATTGTGAAGCATACGCTCGACCGGCCGAGAGGTATGCAGCGCGTTTCGCGGCCAAGGAGGCGGCGCGAAAAGCCTTCGGGTCGGCAGCCTCGATCAGTGGTCTTGGCTGGCGAGACGTTGAGATCATATCATCAAACGAGGGGGCGCCACAGCTCCGCTTCCACCAGCGCGGTGCCGAGCTGTTCGAACAATTGAAAATCTCTGGTGCGCATGTCTCAATAGCACATGAATATGGGCATTCGGTCGCCTTTGTTTTACTTGAATCGACAGACCTGAATCTGATGGAGGATCATGAAGTACGAGGTCGATGATGATCGTGCGTGGCGACTGACAAGCGGCCTTGAGGTGATCTCGGTACTGGTCTCGATCCTGATCGTCCTCTGGGGCATCGCTCCACAGACGCCGCGATTGCGACTCGTCATGGCGATTCCATTGATTCTCTCACTGGCATTGATGATCCATTCACACTGGGTAAGGAGAGAAGGTCCGGCTCTCATTGGGCTGACCTTGAACAATTTCTGGCGTGCCGTTGGACTGCTACTACCACCGATGGTGATCAGCGCGACCATCCTGATCTGGATCGGGGTGAAGAGTGGCAGACTTCAGGGAGCGGATGCCATCCTTTCCGGGCTGTTGCCGCTGGTCGTCTCCGGAGTCGCTCAGCAGTACCTGTTACAGGGGTTTGTTCATCGACGAATACGGATCTCTATCGGATCGATCTCCCGGGATGGTAGTGTGAAGACTGAACCACGATTGTCGGCGACAGCGGCCATACTGACGGCAAGCTGCTTCGCGCTTGTTCATGCACCAAACTTGACGCTGACGATTTTGACCTTTCTGGCAGGACTGATCTGGTCGTTGATCTACCAGAAGGCGCCCAACATCTACGCTATCGGAATCTCGCACGGATTGATGAGCCTACTGGTCATCAATACCCTTCCGTCGTGGATGCTCCATAGCCTGAGCGTCGGCTACAAACATTTTTTATACCGAAAGTTCTGATGAGCAAAGATCTGATCAGGAAAAGAAAAGAGGACTGGAAGCGACTCGAGCATATGACGACCCAGGCGCAAAGTCCGCGCGGGTTGCGCCGTTTTGCCCGACAGGAATTGCGTGAGCTTGGGAGAATATACCGTCGAACGAGCAGCGATCTGGCTATTGCACGCGTCGAGTCACCTGATCGGCAACTGATCGAATATCTCAACAACCTGCTCATCCGAACGCATGGCATTATCTATCGTCCGGAGTCACGCGGGCTCAGTGAGGTTCGACAATTCCTTCTGTTTGAATTTCCGGCGCTCGTTCGCCAGTATCATCGTTACCCTCTGACAGTGCTGGCAATCTTCATTGCACTGGCGATCGTCTCATTTGTCGCCACACTCAACAATGACGATTTCGCCGACTTCTCATACCTTGGTCCCGAGATGGTCCAACAGATCAAATCCCGACAACCCTGGTGGGAAGGGCTCAATTCACAGGCGCCCGAAGGCGCGGCGATGATCATCTTCAATAATGCGGGGATTGGACTGAAAGCCTTCTCGATGAGCATCTTTCCCATCCTGGGCACTGTGCTGATGATCCTGCCGACGGCAATGATGTTTGGATCGATCAATGCGCTCATCCTCAAGTACGGAATGACTGGTCAACTCTGGTCGTTCATGATCGGGCATATGGTGCTTGAATTTGCGGCGATCTTCATTGCCAGTGGAGCGGGACTGATGGCTGGAATTGCGATTCTGATACCGGGAGAACGCACGCGACGTGACGCGCTGATCGAGTCCGGACGCCCGGCTATCAAGCTGCTTGCCGGATGTCTCCCGATCTTCTTTTTGGCTGGACTGATCGAAGCCTTTATCTCACCCCTCCTCATTCACCCAGCCTTTAAGTTGGCGACATCACTTATATCAATTATCGCTCTTGCTGGATATATCCTACTCCGTTCCCCAAATCGATGACCATTTCCCTGTTTCATTTCGCTGTTTCATGGCATCATCTGCGCGAGTTTCAGCCGATCAGGGCTTGGAGGCTGTCCAGAAAGACGGACAAGGCAATGAACGACGGGATGATCTCAGACGTGGCGGCGAAGCCGTTTCGAGCAGGGTCAGCTCATCCTCTCTTCGCTTCAGTCTGCCTGTCCGGCGCGACGCACGGAGATCTTTAATGAACGAGAAGACCAGTACCTACCTCACAATAATGTCTAAAAACAGCATGTTCTCATTCCTTGGACTACTAGGATTGGAGATGATCGATTCCGACGAAGAGGTCAAGCCGGTGATTGCGGTCATCAAACTCGATCCACGAGAAGGGCAGCCGATCATGCGTGAATATCCAACTCGCAACGAAGCCATCCGGCATTACCAGGAGGCGATCACGACAAGCATCGACCGTGGATGGAATATCATCTACCGCGGTTCGCCAATCTGGGGCTGATCGCTCACCATACCTCACCCTCAGCTCTCTCCCGACCTGAATTGCCAATCGATCAAGCTCAGCTGACGACCGTTTCTTAAAGACGGGGATCTGCTTGCCAGAGATATTCCTTTGATTCATCATCAGGTCGTAATAATCACACAGGTTTATCATGAACCACCATCGGCATACCGCCGCATGAATTTACGGACAAGGAGTCTTTGCTCATGTTGATCAAAACATGCTGTTTCACACGACGTGTGGCCATCTTCCTGGCCCTGCTCCTCGTGCTGTCGGCTGCACTGGCAGCTCCGACGCTAGTTCAGGGAGAGCAGAACAGATCCGTCAAACGGTCTCTAACCCATCAGGATTATGATTCGTGGCAATCATTGAATGGTTCGCAGATCTCTGCTGATGGAAGATTCATCGCCTACAGTCTGATTCCACAGGATGGAGATGGGCAGGTGGTGCTGCGTCGACTTGACACTGGCAAGGAGTGGAGATTTCCACGCGGGTGGCGCCAGCCTGCTCCGCTACCGGACGATCCTGAAGCGGCCCAGGCCGCACTGGCCAATCTAAATCGAGCAACCCGTCCAGTCTTTACTGCCGACACAAGATTTCTTCTCTTCACGATCGAGCCTGAGAAGGAGTCTTTGCTGAAGGCGCGGCGCGAAAAGAAGAAGGCTGACGAGATGCCAACAAATGCTCTCGGCATCGTCAATCTCGAAACCGGCAGTCTGGTCAGGGTTGAACGCGTCAGGAATTTTCAGGTACCGGAGGATGGAGCTGGTTATGTTGCGGTACAACTCGAAGGTGCAAACAGACCGGCCGATGCCTCAACCGGAGGCAACGCGAGCAGGAAGGAGTATGGATCCAATCTGCTTCTCCGCAACCTCGGTACCAGTCAGGAGACAAGCTATACCGATGTTCTTGAATACAGTTTCAGCAAGGATGGGCGCTCACTTCTCTTCACGGTTTCAAGCCGCGAAGAGGAGAAGAACGGACTCTTTGTCGTCACGGTTGGCTCAGATCAATCTTCCTCACCCACCCCACTTCTCAGCGGTAAGGGTCGATACAGCAAGCTGACCTGGGATGAGAATCAGACCAGACTGGCCTTCCTGAGTGACCGTGATGATGTTGCGGCAGCACAACCAAAATTCAAACTATATTTGTGGAAACGTCAGTCCGACCGGGCAGAAGAGGTCACCGGTTCCACTTCGTCATCACTTCCGGCGAATCGTGTCACAAGCGATAAAGGCGCCCTCAGCTTCTCACGTGATGGAAAGAGACTATTCTTCGGTATCGCCCGGCCCGCCGATCCTCCATCGGAGAGCAATGCACTCCCGGAAGAGAAGGTTCTGGCCGATCTGTGGCATTGGAAGGATGACTACATTCAGCCGATGCAGAAGGTTCGTGCCACACAGGAGCGTAATCGCTCATATCGCGCTGTCTGGCACATCGATGAGCAGCGGCTCACAATTCTGGCCGATGAGACGATGGATAGTGTCAATCCGACTGCTAATGGTCTCTGGGCGATCGGCCAGGACGACCGTGCCTATCGCCGACTTGTCGGTGTTGATACGAACTATTCTGACGTCTACCTTGTCAGCACGCTCGATGGTTCACGCCGGAAACTGCGTGAAAAGAACCAGTTTCCACTCAGTTGGTCTCCTGATGGAAAGTATGCACTCTTTTACGACGGACGTGACTGGAACTCTGTCTCGATCCCTGACGGGAAGATTGTCAATCTGACTGCATCGATCAAGGTCAACTTCTGGCAGGAGGATCACGATACTCCAAACACGCCAATGGCATACGGGATCGCCGGCTGGACTCGTGAAGATCGAGAGATCCTCATCTATGACCAGTTCGATATCTGGCAGGTCGCACCTGATGGAAGTGGAGCGAAGAACCTTACCTCGGGAATCGGAAGACGAGACAGAATCACCTTCCGGTATGTTCGACTGGATCCGGAAGAGCGGGCGATCGATTCATCCAAACCGATTCTTCTTCGGGCAGATGATCAGAGCACCCATGACACTGGATTCTATCGTTTGATGGCTGGTAATGGCCTGCCGCTGAAACTGATCATGGCCGCAAAATCATTCTCATCCCCAGTCAAAGCGAGAAAAGCCGATCAGATGATCCTGACAGCCTCTCGCTTCGACGAATTTCCTGATCTCCACGTGACCGACAGCAGTTTCAAATCTCTCCGTAAGGTGAGCGATGCCGGAAGTCAGAAGGATCAATTCCTGTGGGGCCAGGCCGAACTGGTCAGATACCGCAATACCGATGGCGTCGAGCTGAGCGGCATCCTCGTGAAGCCTGAAAATTTCGACCCGCAGCGAAAATATCCGATGATGGTCTACATCTATGAGAAACTCTCTGATGAACTCCACCGTTTCACCAATCCGGGCCCTGGGACCTCAATAAACCCCTCCTTCTATGTCAGTAATGGTTATATTGTGCTGATGCCCGATATTGTCTATCGGATCGGGTATCCTGGAGCGAGTGCTCTCAGCTGTGTCCTTCCGGCCGTTCAGTCGGTTGTCGATCGTGGTTTTATCAAAGAAGATGCGATCGGGATCCAAGGCCACAGTTGGGGTGGGTATCAGATTGCCTATATGGTGACCCAGACCAACCGGTTCAAGGCGGCTGCTCCCGGGGCAGTGGTCGGAAATATGACGAGTGCCTACAGTGGAATCCGGTGGGGAACCGGGCTGCCGCGACAGTTTCAGTATGAGAAGACTCAGAGCCGGATCGGAGGAAGCATCTGGGAATATCCCTTGCGTTTCATCGAAAACTCTCCCTTGTTCCAGGCACACCGCGTCGAGACTCCCATTCTGATGGTTCATAATGACAATGATGATGCAGTGCCGTGGTATCAGGGAATCGAGTTCTTTCTTGCTCTGCGCAGATTGAACAAAGAGTCCTATATGTTCAATTACAATGGTGAGTATCACGGTTTACGAAGACGACCAAACCAGAAGGACTACACGTATCGACTACAGGAGTTCTTCGATCACCATCTCAAGGGAGCGCCAAAACCGGAATGGATGGAGCGTGGAATACTCTGGATTGACCGCGAGAAGGAGAAGGAGCGCTCGCGACAGACCCCGGCTACGCCTCGCTGAGATCGAGTCATATTGAATAAGAAAGAGGGATCCATTTCGAGGCTGACACCATTGAGGTGTCAGCCAGGATTGGATCCCTCTTCGTTATGCAGGTTGAGCTAGAAGACTCGAACCATTCAGCCCACGCCTGATCAGGGGTTCATTGGAAGACCTGACGAGGAGAAGGCAGAAGCTGACTGAACCTCGGGTAGCTGGTCATACTTATCCGGAGCGAGGATCGAGAGCCTGTTCGCGGCGTTGATTCCGAGCGGGGTGCTCCGCCAAACGGGGTCATTCGCGATGCCAAAGTAGAGATCGACTGCCTGACCGGCCTTACCCTGGGCCTCGTAAGTATCAGCAATTCCGGCATCGATCAGTTGGGTGGGGATACTGTAGGGTTTTGCCTTGAGGCGGTTGTACTCGGCAAGAGCCTCATCCAGCTTCCCGGCGGCAGCAAGTCGCTCGGCAACGAGCATCGTGGCCTGGGCACCAACCTCTGAGTCCTTTTTGGACAGATCCCTGAGAGTCACATCGGCCTTTTCCGGTTCGAAGTTGAGCTGGTGAATTGCTGCATAGAGTCGCCCGACCTCACCATTGTACGAAGGATAGTCATCAGCGGCTTTCTGAAATGCTTCAAAGGCCTTACGATCCTTCTCGTCTTCGGTCGTGAAAGCATACCCTTTGACGTTTGCCGGTATCGGGTTTGAGACAACCGCATCATGATAACGAAATGCCTCGGACAAGGCCTCGCGGGCATTCGACTCGCGGCGCGAGTAGACGAGCCAACCAATGGCGGCGACGGCAATAACGATGGCGACGATGGTCGCCCATTTGACAACCGGCTGCGACCGTCCCTTGATCCAGTTCGACGCACTCACATACTGTTCCATCAATGGATCCCGTTTCAGATCCTGCTGGGAAATTCGCCCTTTTGCCACGTTTCTACTCCTTAATCGAAGATAATCTGGGGCTGCACATAAAAGAGAAGGATATTTGGCCCAGCGGCAGATTGTCAAGTCGCATATTAATCAATGTCGCAGACAAGCACCGTGAGTCACGAATGGGTCAGGTCGAGCAATCATCTCCCTGAGTGATAAGAAGGCAGAATATCACCTTACACCGGTTCTGATTCAGCCTCCGGAGTTTCCACTGATCGGACGCTGCGGCCTCTCGGGAGTGGCCTGTCTTTCCGGCCGTGCCGTAGGCTCTGGCCCTCTCGACGGAGCAGTCGGTGATGCCGGCGGTGATGGGGACTGGACACGTGGTGGAATCGACCGTGGTGGAGGAGAGGTCTGACGTCGCGGTATTTCAACTGCGGGTGGAGCACCCCACGGCCGGGTGATAATGGCCGGGCGGGATGGGATAGGATCTCGTCGCGGTGCACTTGGCGGTGTCTGATCAACTCGGTCGGTCTCGCGTCGCGGTACATTTCCTGACCTTGGAATGGTGTAGACGGAACGTGCAGGCGGATTGATCGTCGGGACGTTCGATCGGATGGGCCGGGAACCCACTGGATCAGTGACTGTCGACGGGTTACGTTTTGGGGTTGTCTCGTATTCTCTGCGCACAATGATCGGTCGCGAAACATCGAAAGTTCGACGAGACTCTATCCTCTCTATCAGTGGTGTCCGGACCGGCCGAGAATCTTTTCCCGGTTGTAGATCGCTTTCGCGCACTGGCCCACCAATGCCAGCCAGATTCGAGTTGACTGCTCCGGCATTGCGTGGTGGGACGACCAGGTTGGTTGATAGCTGGACGACGCGACCATTTATAAAGCGACTTCCTTCGATACCACTCACCCCACCTGGCATCTGGTAGTTGCGCAGCTGCTCGAGGCGGCCGACGGCTCTTTCACCTCTCCAGTCGTGACGATCTTCACCTGGAGCAAGCGGACACCAGCCAAGCCAGCCACGTCCATCTGCAAATCCCGTCCAGTACCCATCGCGAAATCCATCCCGATATCCATTGAGATAGCGCTTTTCGCCCCAGCCGATAAAGGCAACCAGATGCGGCGACCATCTCCAGCCCAAGCCGAACCAAGCAGCAATGAGACCGTTTCCGACCTGGCCACGGTATGGAACCCAGAACCAGCGCTGGCGATACCAGGCCCAGCGACCATAGTGGTAAGGAACCCAGCCCCAAGGTTCGTGAGAGATCCAGGTCCAGCCATAGGCGGCATACCAGCGCCAGTAGCCAAGCCGATAGGGTGCCCAGGCGGTGTCGACCCCACGTGGCGCCCAGACCTGACCATATTCAGGCGTGTCGATCCATTCACCATAGCGGTCGAGATCGGCAGAGCCGGGAATGGTCTGGGGAATCGGGGCATCGGCAGCTCGTGCGGGAAGACTTGCGATTTCGTCGTCTCTCTTCCCGTTCCAGCGATCCCATTCATCGTCAACCTCGGTCGTCGCCGTGACCGCGAAGATAGTCGGATCAGTGCCATCGACCCGGCATGTGCGCCCCTCTTCAACCATAAAGCTACCGATCTCCTGACGGAAGATCTCAACCTGACCAGACCGGACCACGATCTCTGTTGTCCCGTCTGCGGCGACATTGAACCGGTAGACACCTTTGCGGTTGAGGGTAATGGATGCAGCGGGCGTACCGACCTCATACCTCATCACGACTGGTCTTTCATCAGCGTCGGTTGCTCCATTGGATCTGCTCCTGCCGCCCTGCGGCACATCGAGGTTTTCGATCCGCACGGTCATCGTCCCGACTGGGAGAGAGAGCAGAAATTGCGCCTGGCTGAGATCAGTGAATCTGAGATTGGAATCCCTGGAGAGGCGGACGGTATTTCCAGCACCGACCTGGATCTCAACGCGCCCATCCGGACCAGTCTGGAGCTGATCACTCGCGCCGAGGGGCAGATTGATGGTCGCGTCATACCAGTTACTCTCCGACTCGCTTGCTCGCTGGTAGCTGACCTCTCCGGCAACCAGACTGACCCTCGCCACGACCTCCTCCACAGTCGCCTGCTCCTGTGTTCTTCCCACTGGTGAGGTCAGGAAAAGCAGCAGAAAGGCCATCAGAGTCGTGACCAGAAGTTTCTGCACGCCTGCCAAGCCTGAACTGAACCCAAATATTCTTTTGCCGCTAATCATAACTACCTCCTGAAGAGTGAGGCGATCGTTGCAGACAACCCGGGGGAGATGAACTGACTTCTATTCAATATATCAGAATTTCGGTCTCCGGTATTCGAGGCACAAATTTTATTTGAACTTGTGCAATACTGCACTCGTT
>CAIOZW010000429.1 GCA_903862855.1 uncultured Acidobacteriota bacterium | reverse complement strand
TTATCCGTTGATCTGTCCCGCGGGCGACGCGGCCCCCTTCCGGTCGAAGTTCGATCCGCAGTGCATTGGCTCTGGCGAGGGCGCTGGCCGGGGAGACCAGCTCGGCCAGCCCGACGCGCAGCTCCCGCGGGCCAAAGAGAATGGCCAGGCCAAAACAGCTGGCAGTAAGGAGCAGGGCTCCCGCCCAGTTGAGAACCCGTTGGCGAGGAACGACCTCGTCGACACCGATTCGTCCGGCATAATCGTTGGCCTCTTCGATCAGCCGCTTCTGAAGGGTGTTCTGGGGAATGGTGAAATCGTTGCTAACGGTCGTCTCTCTGACCTCGATCGCCGTCACCAATCGCTCGTCGAGTCCGGGAACCTTCTCTTCGATCAGACGGGCGATCTGCAGATCCTCGACGCGGCGGCGCAGCGGTCGCCAGAGTACGAAATAGATGGTGGCCGTGATCGCGGCAAGTGAGGCAAGTCGGAGGGTCAGGACAAGTCCGTCACTGTAACGGAACCGATAGGTGACCAGCCCGAGGAGCAGTATTGTTACCGTTATCAAAAGACCGGTCAGGGCAATCCCCTTCATCCAGATCAACAGGTGGCGTCGCCGACGGACCTGGTCGATGATCTGGCGGAGTTTCTCACCGCCTATGCCTTCTCCTATCTTCATGACAGCTCCTTCAAGTTTCCTGAATTGACAAGATTCAATTGATCATTCGAGCCATTCTGATCCGGCGGGCAATGATCCCCTCGGTGATAAAGAGGAGCAGCGCGGCGATCAGCAGGTAGAGCCAGAAACTCTGGCGCGCCTCAATCCTGGCCGGCTCTTCCGGACCTGTCACAGCCGGGCCGAGTAGAGCATTTGACGAATCAGCCTGACGAGCGCCGCTGTTGATTGCGGTGGCTACTTCCTTCATGTCGAGCCTGGTCAGATCTGATTCACGCTGGTCGATATTGACGGCAATCACTTCGCTTCGATCGGCATAGCGAAGACGGTAGAGCCCCGCTTCGTTGAGCGGGATGATGTCGCCCGTCACCAGCCTTTTTCCGGATGGTGTATCGACAGAAGGGAGGCTGCCATCCGCCGCCCGCTCGATTGGAACCGTCTCGCCAACCGTCCGGGCGAGCCGGGCTTCGCGCTCGACAAGATAGCGGGTCATCTGCCGCAGCAATGGCAGGTAGTACGGGGTCAGAGGAAGATCGTTCCAGCCCGTATCGAGGGTGGTCGTGATGGCTATCACCCGGCCCCGATTTCGACCAGTTTCGAGGATGGCCGGCGCCCCATTGTCGTAGCGCGCGATCACCTTTGGGCCAGGTCCCGGATCGAGGCGCCGGTATTGACGTACTCTCGTTGCGGGTAGCCGGCCAGCCTGCCGAAATGGTTCAAAGATTGGATGATCCGGGAGTGTCTCGCTGATCGTCACATAGTCACCTCGTTCACCCGCCATCTCACCCAGTGAAAGCCCCAGCCCCTCACCCAGGGTGCGGTTGAATCCGTTCTGATCGGTATGGGGACCAAAGGCAACGATGACGCTGAGACCCGCCTCGAGCTCCTTGAGCAGTGCTGTCGCGAGCATCGATCCGTGGCTGGCATCGTTGATGATCACCAGCCGGTAGTTCTTCAGGTCGGCGGGATTGACTGTTCCGGCGCTGCGGACCTCCACCTCGAACGGACTGTTCTCACCGGTCGTGAGGGCATTGCGCAGGTAGAGACTCTCATCGCGGTTGCCCCCCCGCGTGACCGTCTCGATTATCAGGGCCTTCGCCCTTGCTCGCCGTTCCAGGGTCAGGTCGTACCGGTTGTCAATGCTCAGCGTGTCACCGTCGATCTGGATCGATGCCTGATTCAGCCCTTCATTCAGATTGAACCCGGTAAACTCGATCGTCCTTGAATCACGGGCAGCAACTGACAGCTCACGCTTCTCGATCGACCGGTCGTTGAGTCGCAGCTCGACCCGGACTCGACTGACGTTCTCCGCGCCGTAATTGCTGATCCTTGCCGTCAGTCGATCAGTGTACTTGGGTTGATGGATCGTCCCGATCCCGTTCACTTCGCTGATCGCCAGATTGGAACCGGAATTTTCTCCGGCATTCTCGCCAGCATCGAAGGGCACAACCCTGACTCCGGCACTGGCGAAGTATGGTGACTCGTTCGAATGACGACTGCTCGCCTGAAAGTCGGTCAGGAGATGGATCGTTCGTTGGCCTCCCGGCTCTGAACGGAGCAGCGATTCGGCGGCCCGAAGCGCCTGATCGAGACCGGTTCCTCCATCACCTGGTTGGACGCTGGCCAACTCGGCGGCGAGCCGCGGTCGATCCTCGGTGGGCTGACTGATCACCTCATAGCCGTGATCAAAGACAACCAGGGCCCGTCGTGCCGGGGCGCGATCGTTGATCAATTGGCTGGCACGCGCGCGGGCCCGCTCGAATCGCTGCCCCACCCGCATGCTGAATGAACGGTCGAGGAGGATCACTTCGACATTCGCATTTTGATCGAGACGGCTGCCACTACTGCTGCTGTATGGGCGGACAAAGGCGAAGACCAGAAGAAAGAAGGCCAGGCAACGGAGGATCAGCAGAAGCAGATTCTGGAGGCTTCGCCGACGGATCGTCCGCTGTGGAATCCGTCGGACAAACATCAGCGAGGGGAATTCGACACGAGGCGCACGAGTCCGTCTGACCAGATGAACAATGATCGGGACGGCGGTTGCCGCGAGCCCCAACCAGAATAGCGGTGTCAGAAAGGACATTCAGTTCTCCAGTCCCGGATCGAACATTTCTGTTCACTGCCGGGCGCGTCGCGCCAGAAAAGTATGTAGTGCGAAGTCGAGCGGCTGATCGGTTGTCAGCATCTCATAATCGATCCGGTTGCGGGCTGCTCCCTCGCGCAGTTGTCGAATGTGTCCGTTGATCGCTTCACGGTAGCCTTCAACGAGCAGATCGGGCAGAACGTGGAGCTGCTCGCCAGTCTCGAGATCTTCAAGCAGCGTCGAATCGGTAAAAGTGAAGTCGAGCTCCAGGCGATCCAGCAGGTGAAAGACGATGATGTCGTGTCCGCGAAATCGGAGGTGCTGCAGCGCCTCGATCAGTGAGTCCGGCTCATCGTAGAGATCGGAGATGAGCAGCACGATTCCGCGCTGCGTGATTCGCTCGGCGGCTTCATGGATCATTGTTGAGAGGCGTGTCTCATTTCCCGCTGCCAGTTGCTCCAGGTGGCCGAAGATCGTCCGCATGTGACCAGTGCGGTTGAGTGCCGGAATATGCGTGCGGATCTTTTCGTCAAAGGCCATGAGGCCTACGGCATCCTGCTGTTTGTTGGCAAGATAGGCAACGGCCGCTCCGACAAACTGGGCATAACGCAGTTTGCTGATCTGTCCCGATCCATAGCGCATCGACCCACTGGCGTCGATCAGGACGTGGAGCTGGGCATTGGTGTCGGCACGATACTTCTTGATGTAGTACCGGTCGGTCCGGCCGAGCACTTTCCAGTCGAGGTAGCGCAGATCATCCCCGGGCATATACTGACGATATTCGGCAAACTCGGTCGAGAATCCCGTATATGGTGAACGGTGGAGACCCGAGATGAAACCCTCGACCACCGTCCGCGCGAGCAGTTCGAGCGAGGAGATTCTTCCCAGTACCTCGGGATCAAGAAATCGCGCCGTCCCCCCGGCCGGAGCGGTCGGTCGCGGGGGATTTGTCTGTGGTGCGTTCATCCTCTTTTTCCAGAACATATGGAGTGGATCCCTGCTTTATCGATCAACTTAGTCCGGAGGTAGGCTCGGGTACCGTCTCGATCAACCGCCTGATCACCTCATCCGAGTCGACCCGCTCAGATTCGGCCTGGAAGTTGAGCAGAATCCGATGGCGCAGCACCGGAGCAGCCATGGCCCGAATATCTTCACACGATACATTGACCCGGCCGTGAAGTATCGCTCGCGCTTTTCCCGCGAGGACGAGAAACTGCGAAGCACGCAGTGAGCCACCCCATGTCACCCAGCGATTTATGAAGTCCGGA